>JADEWQ010000087.1 GCA_015207585.1 Pleurocapsales cyanobacterium LEGE 06147
GACAGATGTATGGAAGAGCTGGATTAAAACTGCTTACTAAGCGATTTGTTATAGCCATATGAGAAAATGCTAAATACCTTGTCAGGTATACGTTTTTGTCGGATCACCAAAACTTAGGAAGAGCCCATCCTAATTGTCGCTTAATAGCTTCTTTTTTCCTCGATTTTCAGACTCTTCCTGGCATAATACGGGGTTTAAATTCCCCTGGCGATTGTTTGAGTTGATGAGAAAAAGGATAGTAGTGACCCTAGCTAAATCACGGTTTCGTTAACCAAGGGGGCGACGGTCTACTACTTCCTTCAAGATACAAGGGGGGCAAAAAAATCTCAAACTACAACAGAAAAGACTTATGTGTACACCGTAGCCTAAAAGGAGAGGAATTGGGAAAGAGGTTAAACGGGCATACCTAAAAGGTCTTCAATCTTCGGCATTTCTTCTAAAGGAATTACTCTTCCTTCATCTTCAAATCCTGCAATTTGGTCGAAGTTGAGATAGCGATACAACTCTTCAGCAAAAGGATTGATTTTCTCCTTCACAATTACCATATATTCCTCTACTGTAGGAATTTTACCTAACAAGGCACAGACAGCAGCCAATTCCGCCGAACCGAGATAGACTCTTGCACCTTTACCCATGCGATTGTTAAAGTTACGGGTAGAGGTAGAGAAGACAGTAGCATTATCTTCTACTCGCGCTTGATTACCCATGCAAAGGGAACAACCAGGCATTTCTGTACGTGCACCAGCAGCAGCAAACACACCGTAAACTCCTTCTTCGCGCAGTTGTTTTTCATCCATGCGAGTGGGAGGACAGATCCATAAGCGTCCTTGAACGGTACCTGCACCTTCTAAGATTTTCGCCGCAGCGCGATAGTGTCCGATATTAGTCATGCAAGAACCGATAAACACTTCATCGATTTTGTCTCCTGCACATTCAGACATTAACTTGACGTTATCGGGGTCATTGGGTGCGGCGACAATGGGTTCTTTTATTTCGTTAAGGTTAACTTCAATAATATCTGCATATTCGGCATTGGAGTCGGCAGACATCAGTTGAGGATTGGCTAACCATTGTTCCATCTTGGCTACCCGACGCATGATGGTACGGGCATCTTGATAACCCCGTGCTACCATGTTTTTAAGGAGAACTACGTTAGAGTGTAGATATTCGGAAACGGTTTCTTCACTCAGCTTAATAGTACATCCGGCACAAGAACGTTCGGCTGTTGCATCGGTAAGTTCAAAAGCCTGTTCTACTTTTAAGTTGGGTAAGCCTTCCATTTCCATCACGCGCCCGTTGAAAACATTAATCTTGTTCTCTTTAGCAACGGTGAGTTTACCTTGTTGCATCGCTACCCAAGGAATGGCATTGACAATATCTCGTAAAGTAACCCCTGGTTGTAACTCTCCTGTAAAGCGAACTAAGACAGATTCGGGCATATCGAGAGGCATTACACCCAAAGCAGCAGCAAAAGCAACTAATCCAGAACCAGCAGGGAAGGAAATACCTAGAGGAAAACGGGTATGAGAATCGCCACCAGTTCCTACGGTATCTGGCAGCAACATACGATTTAGCCAGGAGTGAATGATTCCATCTCCAGGACGCAAAGCAACGCCGCCACGAGTAGCGAAGAAGTCGGGTAATTCTTTGTGAGTATTAATATCTATGGGTTTGGGATAGGCAGCCGTATGACAGAAACTCTGCATGACTAAGTCTGCATTAAAGCCGAGACAAGCAAGTTCTTTTAGTTCATCCCGCGTCATGGGACCAGTGGTATCTTGAGATCCGACTGTAGTCATTATTGGTTCGCAAGACGTACCGGGACGAACTCCAGGTAAACCACAAGCTTTACCCACCATTTTCTGGGCGAGAGTGAAGCCTTTGCCGGTATCTTTGGGCATTTTGGGACGGATAAAGAGAGGAGAAGGCTCTAATTTCAATACTTCACGAGTTTTGTCAGTTAATCCTCGACCAATTAGTAAGGGAATGCGTCCCCCAGCGCGAACTTCGTCGAGGATAGTATTGGGTTTGAGAGTAAAAGTAGAGATAACTTCCCCTGCTTGATTAATAATCTCTCCTTTATAAGGATAGATAGTAACGACATCTCCCGTTTCCATTTCAGAGACATCGCATTCGATAGGGAAAGCACCGGAGTCTTCGGCCGTGTTGAAGAAAATAGGCGCAATTTTACCGCCTAAAATGTATCCTCCCTTACGTTTGTTAGGTACGAAGGGAATATCATCCCCAATATGCCACAACAGTGAGTTTATGGCAGATTTACGAGAAGAACCCGTACCGACAACATCACCAACGTAGGCAACTGGATGACCTTTTTGTTTTAACTCGGCGATGGTATTTAACGCCCCAGGCATTCTCGATTCCAGCATGACTAAGGTATGGAGGGGAATATCGGGGCGAGTAGTAGCATGGGGTGCGGGAGATAAATCGTCGGTGTTGGTTTCTCCCGGTACTTTAAATACGGTAAGGGTAATTTCTTTCGGTACTTTGGGACGGCTGATAAACCATTCAGCATTTGCCCAAGAATCTATCACTTGCTTGGCGTAAGGGTTAGTATCGGAAAGTTCGAAAATATCATTAAAGGCATCGAATACCAACAGTGTCTTACTTAAGGCATTAGCAGCTTCAGCAGCAATACTAGGATCTCTGAACTGGAGTAAGTCTGCTAGAGATTGAACGTTATAACCTCCTACCATCTTACCGAGTAAATCTACCGCACCCTGGGGAGAAATCAGAGGACATTCTATCTCGCCTTTAGCTAAGGCAGTTAGAAATCCCGCTTTTACATAGGCTGCTTCGTCTACACCCGGAGAAATTCTATCTTTTAATAATGCTAATAATTCTTCTTTTTCTGCTTCGGGTGGATTTTTTAAGAGTTCGCATAATTGGGATGTTTGTTCAGCATTGAGAGGCAGAGGAGGTATTCCCATTGCTTCTCTTTCAGCTGCATGTTTGCGATATGCTTCTAACATTTAGTAGTTCTCCTCTATATACAGATTTATTGCAGAATATTTATTTTCTCATTGATACCCTTAAATTTTCCTTAGCAAGGGAGACTTTTAGATAAGCTCATGGACAATTACAAGTAAAATACTTCTACTGCAATGGTTATAGTCTCATTTCTTTTAATGTATCGAGGATTGAATGCCTTTGGCTATTAGCTTTTTCAGGGTTTGGTGATAAAGATTAGTTTTTTTTTAAATCAAGCGATCGCATTTGTGAATCAAAGTGCGAATGCCATTCACTCCTACGGTAATTTATCTGATTGAAATGGGCAAAATAAATCTAACTACCTATTGCCATAAAAATTGAGGCAATTAACTATTATTACAGAGATCGTAATTTAACCCAAGAACAAGCTAGAGATGTTTGTCAACAGTTTCGTTTTTTAGCCGTCAAAATTTCTCAGGTAGATTCCCTTTACGATCTAAAACTAATTTATAAAGCAACTACTATTTTTGCTCATCGTATGGCGGATTTTAAACATCACGATCGCAATTATTCTCTAGAAGGTGGAATTAGAAAAAGTATTTTAGATGTTTTGGGTACTTGTATTGTAAGGGAAAATAATTTTCAACGTAGATTATCTTTTATGAACAGAAGTAACAATGCATCTAGTAATGATAGTACTCAGAACTTACCGCCTGCTTGGTAAAGTAATATTTTAAATTAGATTAATTTAGGGGAATTGAACTAAAGCGATCGCTTCTGCTAAAATTTCCTGATTTAATCAAAATAATTTAACAAAATACTAATATTATATTTGGTTTAGTAAAATCATGATTGCTTCTCTTCAATAATTTTATCTCACTCCTAAAGAATACCTCAAGATGGAGAAAACCAGCAGTATTAAACCCGAATCCATTGATGGAAACATTTATACGGTGACGAGGGCAACAGATGCCCATGTTACTTTTTTAGGAAACATCTTTGCTTTACTTCTATCTTACTTGCAAAGTTCGGGTTGTCAGGTATATATTTCTGATATGAAGGTGAGGATTGAAAGTAAAATCGCCTTTATTCTTCTGATGTCATGGTTACTTATGATGAATGCGATCGAGAAACTGCTACTGATAAACAATTTCCTTGTTTGATAGTGGAAGTTCTTTCTGATTTTACAAAAGCTTTCGATCGCGGAGATAAATTTGCTGATTATAAATTTATTGAAAGTTGATAATAATTATATTTTAATTAATACTAAGAAAGCTGAAATCGAATATTTTCGCCGTGAATAAATGGATTATTCTTTTACAATTTCATAATTTAGATAATCTAATATTTCAACCAACCTGAAATCTTGGATAATCCTGAAACAGTAAACGGCGCTCCAAAGCTATTAAAATTCGTTTTGCGGACGACAAAAATCTAGTTAATATTATTGTTTGGAATAAATTTTGAGGCGATTGCGCGCTCTGATTGTTTGGCACGAGTAAGCCCCTTGTAAAATAAGTTACGGGACAGCATGACATGGTGTTGGGTATAAAGGGGCAAGATAATGACAGGATATTCCGAGCCTTGGGATTTATGAATGCTTGTTGCCCAAGCTAAAGTTAGTTCTTTCAAATCGATATAATCATAAGTTACTTCTCACTCATCAACCTCAAAAGGATTAATCTCATATTTATTTCTCAGCTCGTGCGAGTCCAAAAGTGTAGTGGGCGATCGCACACTTTCTGAACATGAGCCTTCTGCTGTAACTCAGCTTATTTTATTTTTGAGCAAAACTCCAGTTTTTAAACTGGACGGGGTTTAGTAAACAATTTTTGTAATAGAGCCAAGCCGAGCGACTGATCTTGTTTATTCCGGTTTTTGTTTCATTACTTGTCGCAACCGAATATAGCCGTACCGAAGGTTCTCATAAAAAAGCGTTACATATTGATTTTTTCAACAGACAAAATTAAAGAATTGATTTTAAATAAATGAAACAAAGAAAATTCTAGCCAATTAAAATAACACCAAAAAACTTGGCACTAATAGCTAATTTGTAAAGTTCTTTGTCATCCTGAAAGAAACTTAGTTTGGCGAAGAATCCTAGCTTTATCTAATACGGCAGATGCTTCGTTGAGTAAAGCCCCACTCAACATAATATTTAGCTAATCCATATAAAAAAACACACTCAGAGTTGAAGATAATGATACATTCAAAACCATATCTCGATCGCCCATTTGATGACCCTGTGTGTCAGGAATATGTGGAATATCTGTATCGCACTGTCATTAACCCCCAAAAAGCAGCATCAATAATAATGAGGCGCTGCGAGAGTCTATACGCCACTGAGGTAATTTGCGGGATGCTAACCGTGCGTTTGAGAAATATCGTAATCCAAAGCAAAATATCTATTTTCTGGGCTACCGAATTCTCTAAAGCTTGGGATTCGGAGGTAAGAAAGCAGCAATCTAGAAGACTCGTACATCTTTAAGCTATCCTGGCGGTTAATCGGGTGCGTCTAACAAACAATTTAATTAATCACAAGAAATAACTAATATCAAGTTCGAGTAATATAGTTGAATTAAGCGGCTCTGGTAACAGACCACCAGTGATAATGCAGCTGTAGCTAGTTTTGTTACACTGCTTGAGTATGACATTTTCTCCTAATTCTACTCTCCGAGCCTCAAAACTCCTAAATGGGTTTTATATGACTAACAACGATCGACAGGCAATACTTTTGAAGCAGATAGGGAAAGAATTTTGCTGGGGCGATCGCTATAATCTTCTTGACTCTAATATTGCAGTAACTATGATAGAAATGAGTTTGATAAAGCCTGAGCGTTAGATTGGTTGTTTAAATTTATGTTTAAACCAGTTTTGATTATTCTAGAATGCTTATCCGGTATAGTATTGGTAAAGTTTCCAAGTTTTTTATAACCAAAATAGGACGAATTAAATCATTATCAATCTTTAGTTTCTGACTTTATTATTACTCTACAAGTATTAAGTATTTTTATTTGATAATGGGTAAATTTGATATTGTAAAATTTTTTGTTTTCTAACTTACTCAGAAAGCTGCTTTTGCAGGAATAGCAGGAATAGATTGAGTAACTGCGTGGTTCTCATTCTCCATTAACGATTCCCTATTATTTAATTCCCAGTTTATCCATGTCTCATCCTCTTTACGTTGCTTTTATCTGGCATCAACATCAACCTCTATATAAATCTCAAACTGGACAGTATCGTTTGCCTTGGGTTCGGCTACACGGTACAAAAGATTATCTCGATTTGGTACTGATTCTCGAACGCTATCCTAAACTGCATCAAACGGTAAATTTGGTGCCATCTTTGATGTTGCAGCTAGAAGATTATGCTGCAGGAGAGGCGATCGATCCTTATCTAGCACTTGCCCTGACTCCTTGCGAACAGCTCAAAGCAGAACAGAAACAATTTATTATCGAGCATTTCTTTGACGGTCACTATCACACTTTGATCGAACCCCATCCCCGCTACGACGAGTTACATCGACAACGACAGGAGAGAGGTAAAAATTGGTGCATGGCAAACTGGACGTTTCAAGATTATAGTGACTTGCTAGCTTGGCATAATCTGGCATGGATCGATCCTCTTTTTTGGAACGATCCAGAGATCGAGACATGGCTGAAACAGGGAAAAAATTTTAATCTGAGCGATCGCCAGCGTATTTATTCTAAACAGCGACAAATTATTAAACGCATTATTCCCCAGCACAAAAAAATGCAGGATATAGGGCAGTTAGAAGTTACGACGACTCCCTATACTCATCCAATTTTGCCTTTACTAGCCGATACTAACGTCAGTCGAGTCGCCATACCAGAGATGAAGTTACCCCAACAAAGGTTTTGCTGGCCAGAAGATATTCCACGCCATCTCCGCAAAGCTTGGGATATGTACTTAGAAAAGTTTAACCGAGAACCTCGTGGGTTATGGCCTTCCGAACAAGCAGTAAGTCCAGAAATTTTACCCTATATTGCTAAAGAAGGATTTAAGTGGATCTGTTCCGATGAAGCAGTATTGGGATGGAGTATAAAACACTTTTTCCATCGGGATGAAGTGGGCAATGTCTACGAACCAGAATTACTCTATCGTCCCTATCGTCTAGAGACTGCTTACGGCGACTTAGCTATTGTTTTTCGCGATCATCGTCTTTCGGATTTGATCGGCTTTACTTATGGGGCAATGAAACCTCAAAATGCTGCTGCCGATTTACTAGGACACTTAGAAGCGATCGCCCGTTCCCTCAAACACAGGCAGTCAAATCCACAAACTTCCCTGGAACAACCTTGGTTAGTGACGATTGCCCTCGATGGAGAAAATTGTTGGGAATACTATCAACAAGATGGTTTACCATTCCTCGAAGCTTTCTACGAAAAACTAAGCAAAGATGAGCATATTAAACTAGTAACTGTCTCGGAATTTCTCGAACAATTTCCACCCACAGAAACGATTCCCGCAACAAAATTACATAGTGGTTCGTGGGTCGATGGCAGCCTTTCTACTTGGATCGGCGATCCGACTAAAAACCGTGCCTGGGATTTACTTGCCCAAGCAAGACAAGTCCTAGCTAACCATCCCGAAGCTACAGAAGAAAATAACCCCGAAGCATGGGAAGCCCTGTATGCGGCAGAGGGTTCGGACTGGTTTTGGTGGTTTGGCGAAGGTCACTCTTCCAATCAGGATGAAATGTTTGACCAATTATTTCGCGAACATTTGGCTGCTATTTATCGGGCTTTAAATGCATCGATTCCTCCAAGCTTAAAACAACCAGTAGCAACTCGTTTTACCCAAGGCGATCGCTCGCCACAAAGTTTCATTCATCCCGTTATTAATGGGATTGGAGATGAACAAGATTGGGACAAAGCAGGTCGCATTGAAATCGGTGGCGCGAGAGGCACTATGCACCGCAGCAGCTTGGTACAGCGACTTTTTTATGGCTGGGATCACCTCAATTTTTATCTCCGCCTCGACTTTAAAAAAGGAGTTCAACCAGGTAAAGATTTGCCTGAGGAATTACATCTACTTTGGTATGATCCCAACATGGCTATGCCTAATAGTCCCGCACCCTTAGCAGGATTACCCGATCGAGCCTCTTTAAACTATTTATTCCATCACCATTTAGGCATCAATTTAGTTACAGAATCGGTTTGGTTCCAAGAAGCGCAAGAAAATTATCAATGGCATTCTCGGTCTAGTCGTGCAGAAGTTGCCTGGAAGCAATGTCTAGAAATAGCAGTACCTTGGGCAGATTTACATATCGAACCGGATTGTACCCTCCACGTGTTAGTTGTTTTAGCTGATGAGGGAGAGTTTCGCGATTATCTGCCAGAAAACCGTTTTGTTATTTTCCAAGCACCTTAATTGACAACAATTTTCAGATAAATCAGTACAGAATTTAAAACTGGTTTAATTAAATAATTTGTAATAAATTCTAATAAAGTCATAGCTCATAAATCTGAATATTAGACAGAGCTGAGTTCAGTTTTTATCTTTACAACCTCGTTCTGTACGGAGAAGACTGTTCATATTTTTTCACAAAAAAGAACTAATTGAAAAAGCAATACACATTAATTTTATACGCGGTAAAAAAGCGATCGCCCGCCTTTTTACTTAATTCAGACAATAATCGTTAATGTTACTTCCTAATTTCCGTTCTAACTCTCCTGCTGTTCGTGCCTTTTTTTGAGCAGCTTGAGCAGCAGTAATATCTTTATTTTCTATAGCTTGAATAATATCGTAAGTGACTTGAGAATTAGTACGATAAATTCTTGCCAAATCAACTTGATAGTTAATTAATTTAGTATCTTTAATAGATAAATCTTCTAATTGCCGAGCCGCTTTTGCCATTACTTCAGCAGCTTGCATCCAAGTTTTTGCCTCTATTTGATGACTGGTTTGATCGTTAATTAGTTGATGAGTTTGTTGGGCAACATTGTTGGCAATTTTAATAATTTGTTCGCACTGATAATATTTACTTTGGCTACAAGAAACTGCCAAAAAACTAATAATTATACTCAAAAAGATAATCACATATTGATTCTGATAACTAGGCAAAATGTTCATCCGTTCTCTCTAGTTCGATTAGAGATTTTGAATAAGCTTTTCAGTATGGCTGTTAGCTGCTTCATTTCTGCCGTCGATTCGGCATTTATTTCTACCAAGGTTTGTAAAGATTCACTCAAAGCAAAAATCTGATAGCCTTGTTGTTTAATTTGCTCTTCCTGATTTTGGATTTGTACTGCTAGAACATTTAGCCTTTGAGCCAGATGTTCTACTGTTTCTGTTGCAGTTATTACCGTTTGTCCCATGTGTTCGACGATCGACTCCAAGCGATTTAAGCTCGACTCGAACGATTGTCTGTCAGTTTGGTCGGCAGATTTTTTTGGCTCCATAAAGTTTAATTAGGTTTAGCGTCTGCACCCAATTCACCTATTATTTTTTAGCTCACAAATTCAAGTCTAGTATAGACGGCTGAGGGCATACTCGGTTAGCTCTTTTAATGCTTGACGAGCGGTTGAAGGCTTGAGACAGGATAAACTTTCCACTGCCAAATGAGCATGTTTAGTAGCTAATTGACGAGCTTTTTCTATCCCCTTACTCTCTGCGATCGCACTCAAGGCTTTGGCTAAATCTCCTTCTTCGCTGAATTCTCGCTCGATAAGTACTTGTAAAAAAGGCTTTTCTTCTAGCGCGTATAAAACAGGAGCAGTTACAATTCCACTCGCCAGATCCGAGCCAGTAGGTTTACCTAATATTTCTGTAGAACCAGTAAAATCGAAGATATCATCAACTATTTGAAAAGCCAAACCGAGATTACGACCGTAATTATACAGATTTTCAGCGACCTCGGTAGAAACTTCACTCAACAAGGCGGCAGCTTTAGCACTATTCGCCATTAATGAGGCAGTCTTGTAGTAACTTTTTTCTAAATACATGTCAATCGATAAGCTAGTATCAAAACGATTGATTCCTTGCAAAATTTCTCCCTCAGCAAAATCGCGGATTACTTCTGAAAGTAATTTGACTACTTCGAGATTATCGAGATTAGCTAAATACCAAGAGGACTGGGCAAACAGAAAATCTCCAGCCAACACGGCAATCCGATTATCAAAGAGACTGTTAACTGTCGGTACATTACGCCGCAAATCCGCTTCGTCAACCACGTCGTCGTGAACTAAGCTAGCTGTGTGAATCATTTCCGTAATCTCTGCCAGACGGCGATGGCGGGGGGTAAGGTCTCGATTTGGCATGGTTGCCCGCGCAACTAGTAACACAATCGCTGGTCTGACCCGCTTTCCCCCAGCCTCAAATAAATGTTCTGCCGCAGCACCAAGAATAGGATGACGGGTGCCAACTAGTTTTTTGAGGTTGTCAGTTAAGATACGAAGGTCCGTATCCAGAGGGGCAAATAAAGAGGTTGCTGATATCATTGCTTAGCCAAGTATGGCAATCTAGTTAAAAAAGTTTACATATCATTGTATTTATTTTAAGATAACCTCTTCAGAGAGCAAACTTTTATTATTTCTTTTCTTTATAGAGATGTTGAGATAGTTAAGATAAGAGATCGACAATTATCGCGACTAAAAAATTCTTTTTTTTTCATACAATCTGCATAATTATTGTGCTATCCTAAATTACAGTTGTTAAAAAAGTTTTTTGTTGACTAAGTTAAGTGCAAGAAGTTTGGTTAAAAAAATTAAGTTCAAGCTTCAAGATGGGCTTTGTTTTTGTTGGCCGAGCAAATTTTAAAATACTTGCACTATAGGAAAGCGCGAACAACTTTTTGCATATTGTTGCTAAGCAATATGTCGCTTTATATCATTTCATAACTAGAATTTTCTAGTTAAACTTAACCATAGCATAAGTGTTAGGTGTGAGAAAAGATTGAGGCATTATTGCCTGCTCGCTCGTTGAGCGAAAATACTGACAATTTTCCATTTGGCATTTTGCTTTTGCTTAATGCTATGTTCGTATGTCAATAAAATATCAACTGTTAACCCCTTAGCATTAATATCCTCCCCATGAATTTCGCAGACATGCCCGTGTTCATAACCCTTCTTGCTGCTGCTTACCTTTTGATGATTTACGGATTGTTAATTATAGCTGAACGAGCGCGCAAAGATCACTCTTCTTCTCGCGATGTGGGCAAAGCTAGTAATTAATTGAGCAATCCGCTGCGCATTCTACTCTTCTACCGTAGGTGAAGAGCTAGTTAGCGGTGGGCAAGGTTTGTGAGACAATACTTTCAGCCAAGTGTAGTACTATTGCTCTCCAGGTAAATCTCTGGATAAAAGAGTAGATATAAGACTCATTTGGTAAGGTAAACAAACTCCTATAAATCCTGGTATCGCCGCCAAAGAATGCGGAGCTAGGTAAAAACCTAAATAAAAATATATACTTGTTCAAAAACTTTGTAAGGAAACTGTACAGATATTTATTATTTTATTCTATCGGTCTGAGAGTCATTGAAGATAAAGATGACTCTCGCAGATAGATTTTTTCCACTTTCGGAAAACATCCTAACCATTGCCGCGATAGTTGAGCGAACTGCCTAGGAGAACCACTGACACAAAAACGAGTAGGTAAAGGTAATTTATTGCTTTTGAGTCCCATTAATCCCAGTTCTTTCTCGGCAGCAATGGCAATCTCCTCGGCTGGATCGATAATTTTGACTGAAGAGGGCAAGAGGGAACGAATTACCCCATCTAGATGTCTATAGTGAGTACAGCCATAAACTAAAGTATCAATTTTTTTTCTAAAAAGAGGCTGTAAATAAGTTTGGGCAACTTCTTTAGTATAAGGCGAATAAATTAGGTTTTGCTCGATTAGAGGAACAAATTCCGGACATCCTACTTGCCAAACTTTGGCTGTCGAGTCTATTTCTTGAATGGCCTGACGATAAGCATTACTAGCAGCGGTTGCTGGAGTAGCAATCACCCCAATTTTCTTGCCTTGCCGTACTGCCGCACGAGCTCCTGGTAAAATTAGTCCGAGAATAGGTAGTTCATATTCTCGACGTACTATATCGAGGGCCAGGGCAGAACTTGTATTACAAGCCATAATAATCATTTTTACGCCCTGAACAGACATCCAATCCAGAATTTCGCGCACGAATTGCAAAATCTCTTCCTGAGAGCGAGTGCCGTAGGGTAGTCTAGCGGTATCGGCAAAATAAAGAATTGATTCTTGCGGTAGTTGCCGATAAATTTCTCTGAGAACAGTTAATCCACCGACGCCACTATCGAATAAACCAATACGTAAATCAGGATTTTCTATCATCGATTGTAGTGAGGAAGATATTTTTGTTTAGTTTTATCGAGTGGGTAAGAAGCAAACGAAAAGATATCAAAAAAAATAAAGTAAATATACTTATGATACTTATGGTCTATTTTCTTTAATATACTGGACGATTCCTCGTGCGATCGCTTCTGCTAGTTGGCGACGATGGGTAGGATTTTTGAGTCTCGGAGCATCTTCTACACCAGTAACAAAGCCAACTTCTACTAAAACTGAGGGCATGCTCGAATGTCTGAGAACATAAAATCTCGCTCTACGGATACCCCGATCTCTAATATTAACGCTGTTTAAAATATTCCAATGGATTACTTCGGCAAGACGACGACCAGTTTGGTAGTAATAAGTCTCCAAACCATTGACATCAGGACGGCTGAGGTTGATGGCATTGGCATGAATACTGATAAATAAATCGGCGTTAATTTGATTGGCCATATCCGTCCTTCCCTGGAGACTAATGAAATAGTCGCTGTCTCTAGTCAATTTGACCTCAATGCCCTGCTTTTTCAATATATCGGCCACATCTAAGGTAATGGGCAAGACAATATCCTTTTCTCTCAAACCACCAATACCAACTGTGCCGGGGTCTTGTCCTCCATGACCGGCATCGAGTACAACCAATGTTCTGTTCAAGGGAGCCGGTGATGTTTCTAAACTAGATGGTAAAGGACGAGATGGGAATAAATCGGGAGCAGTCCGATTGGCTGATTGAGGAATATCAATGACCATTGAATCTGGTTCTTGGGGAGTAGAGCTTGGTACATTCCTAGCTGATACAGAAGTTAGACCTCTGCCAAGGGGTAAACTTAGTACATTGGTTTCTTGTCGAGCGATTTGCCCCATACGAACGCCTAGTCTAGTTGTAACTAGTACCAATACCGAAGAACCTTCTTGGCGAACTCTAATTTCCGAAATCGGACTACTTCCTCGCAATTCTGGTCCATCAAAGGTTTCTGCTAATTCTGCATTAGGAATGATAATTTCATAAAAGCCGTTATTGTTTTCTTTTATTTCACCCGATAAAGCCTGATTGGCGTTAATCAGAAGCTCGGTATCGTTGTTTGCTAGTTCTATACCACTAACAACTGTCTTTTGGTTTCTAGAACTAAGAGTATCTCTTGTAGTCGTAGTAGGAGTAATTGATGATTGCACTCCTCCTCTAGGTATTAATACTAATCCTCGAAAACTACTAAAAGTAGCCAGCCAGTTAGAATTATCCTCTGTCACTTTCAGGCTGACTCTGGCTTGAGCGGGAGAGGAAGAGGTTTGGGTGAATTCTATAGTACTTACTCCATATTGATTAACCGCTATGGCTTTTGCAGCTAAATCGTTGGGAAGAGTAATTCCTTCTAAATCAAAATTAATAGTATTGCCGTCGCGACTGGTTTGAATATTATTATTTTTGTTGCCATCAATACTGATAAAAAATCCATTTCGCGTAGCGCGCACGTGGGGAGAGTCACTGACAACAGTATTTTCTTCTTCTCCGGAAGTAGTTTGGGTGTCAATAGGAGTTGGAGGCGGACTGCTAATCAGAGTAGCTCTGTCTTCTCTAATCCGATTAACTCTGGGCAAAGGTGCCACTGTTGGTCTGGGTATATTTACCATCCATTGTGTCGAAGATATACCACGAAATTGAACCTGCTGAGGGTCAATAGTATACCCAGGAGCTAATTCTAAGACAATGCGGGCGGTATGTTCATCAAATTGACCTACGCGCAAGCTTCTAATCGTACCGCTATAATTTTCCTTAACTGTTTCTCGTCCCAAACTTGTCCCTGGCAAGTCAATCACCAAACGAGCAGGATCGTTAAGTAACTGTGCTTGTGGTTGTACACCCTCGTCTGTAAGAAAAACTAAACGATTTTCCTTCTCTTCATACTGCCAGGATAGTAATTTTCCAGCCTTAGCAGGAGAACAAAAGAGGAAAATACCCAAAAAACTTAGTAATAGCCAGCGAAATTTCACAATTTTTGCTCCTCACAGAAAGTACCCAACCTACCCAAGGTTGTCCTTAGTCTAACCTCGTTAGCACTTTATAATATCCGCTCTTTCATACTGGTTGACAGGGACGTTTACAGAAACGTATAAGTTTCAACACTACCAAAAAAAATAGTGTGAATTACTTAGGCAGATTATAAAAGAACTATTAAGTTCTCATATACTTATCCCGATTATGCGGTCATTCTTGCAACTTGTCCATTGTTTCCGATTGTGTAGATATTCCTTCAGCTGGGGGAGTAATATTTGCTTGAATATTAGTTTCGGTTTGTTGAAACACTAAACGTAGTAAAGGAGGTGCAATAAAAGTAGTTGAAATTACCATCATAATAATTGCCGCCTCGGTTGCTTCGGAAAGAGCTCCACTAGCTGAACCAACACCAGCAAATACAAGTCCTACTTCGCCTCGAGGAATCATTCCTACACCGATAGAGAGTTTATTCAATTGGGGTTGACCAAAAACGGTAAAACCAGTGATCACCTTACCCAGAATAGCAACCAAAATGAGAAACGTGGCAATAATTAATCCTTCACGATTACTCGGTACGGCTGGATTCAATACACTCAAGTCAGTTTTTGCGCCGACACAGACAAAGAAAATAGGTACGAGAATATCGGCAACGGGAATTACCTGTTCTTCTAGTTCTTTGCGCTTTTCAGTTTCTGCCAGTATCAAACCAACAGCAAAAGCTCCTAAAATCGCTTCTAAATGAATTGCTATAGCTATATAAGACAGACTAAAAGCAAAAATTAAACTGGTTAGCAATATCTGACCGCGAGTTTTCATTTCATTTACCAGTCCTATTAGGTAAGGACTTAAAAAACGACCGATCAAAATTGCACCGATGAGAAAAGTACCTGCACCAATAATTAGGTAGATAATATTGGCAATTTGAATTTCTCCGGTTTTAACCAAACTGGCTACTACAGCCAAAACTACGATACCTAAAACATCGTCGAGTACAGCAGCACCGATAATAATCTGACCTTCTTTAGAACTGAGTTGTCCTAGTTCGGCTAACACTTTAGCAGTAATACCAATACTAGTTGCAGTTAGAGCCGCACCAGCAAAAATTGCTGGTATTGCCGGTACATTAAATAAATAGACCAAACCTGCCGTACCAGCAGCAAAGGGAGCAATAACTCCGACAACAGCGACTATTGCTGCTTGAGGTCCCACACGAATTAATTCTTTGAGGTCTGATTCTAAGCCAATTTCGAACAAAAGAATTATTACTCCCAGCTCCGCTAATAAGGAAATAACTTCGCTTTGAGCAGCAAATACTGATTCTGTCATTTCTGGAGCAAGATCGGCAGTGTTTTGGAGAAATGAGATAATTAACGAGTCATCAGCACTGCAACCACTATCAGGAAAGACAAGTAAGCGAAAAGCAGACACACCAATTAGTACGCCTCCTACCAGTTCGCCTAACACTGGAGGAAGATTGATGCGGGAGCAAATCTCGCCACCTAGTTTACTGGCAAAATAAATTACTACCAAACTAAGCAATACTCCTGCGAGAACTAGAGTATTACTTTCCCCTTCTGATTCAGTTGTTGCTGCCAGCACTGGATAATGACTTAACCAAGATTGTGAGATAAGTAAATGCCAATGCATTGAATAAATCGTATCAGCCATGTCTTCGGCAAAAAAAATCACTTTCTTTAATGTACAAGCTTCTCCTGTTAATCTACTATCATCTTTTTATTTAATCTATTGCAGTCAGAGTTACTCTTTAAGCTTTACAAGAAAACTAGTACAACAAGGCGCAAGTCAAAAGGTAAAAAGCAAAAAATCTCATTGAGCAAAACCTTGCCATCTTTTTAAAAGTTGGTTTATCGGTGCTATCCCCATACTTAAATTTAAATAGAAGGTAATTTAATTACTATTGGTGTTTGAGCGCGATCTCGAAGAGATCCGCCTGTCGGCGGTGCGCAAATTTTGGGAGGAAGAATCTGACCAACCAAAGCAATCGAGCGTTGACATTTAATTTTTGATTGACGAGGATAAAATAAATCTATTTGTTTGGTAGTTTTATATAATTCTGTTTCTCGATTACGAGTAACTTTTAACTGTAGCTTTTCTTGCCAAGATTCCCCCAGCATTTCTGAAAAGACATCTCCACGGCAACTTAATTCCCAGACTCCAGGATGAAAATAAAAAAACGGAGAAATTTCTATCAATCCCCGAACATTAGTTTTTCGGTAATGCTTTAGAGAATAAGATAAAGCTTGCTCTCCCTTGACAAAGTCCAAGCAAGATTCGTCTTGGCAAGGCAGAGTACTTTGGACTTGATAATTGAGATAAATTTCTACAGGAAAATGTAAATAACTAGATTGTCCTAAAAGACGATACTTACCTTCTTCAATTTCTACAGATTGGGTTTTTAGTTCTTGCCAGAAGCGATCGCCTTTTTTTTGTAATAAAAATTTCCAGTTTTCCATCATCCATACTATTGAATTAAAGATTTTTGAATTCGGACAATAGCCCGGAATTGACGGATCTACTGTTTGTGGAGGGCGATTTTATTTTTTAACTCGAGCAGGTTTATCTGTGTAAGGAGATCGACTTGATTAACTGACTGTTGTTCCCCAGATATTAACCACTTTAAATTCACCGTTTCGTTCTCTGCTTCTGACTCTCCCAAGACCAAACAAGCTACTGCACCACTGCGGTCGGCTCTTTTAAACTGCTTGCCAAAAGCACTGCCACTCAAGTCTAGTTCGACCGTAAATCCAGCAGTACGTAATTTCTGGGCTATTACTAAAGCTTGAGCTTCGGCCTTATCTCCTCTCGAAACCAGATAAAAATCAGGTTGGATTATAGGAGGCTTTTGAAGCTGTTGCAAAAGTAAAATTAGTCTTTCCATGCCGATTGCCCAGCCAACCGCAGGAGTCTCGGGTCCCCCCAATTCGGCTACTAGTCCATCATAGCGACCCCCACCACAAACAGTAGCTTGCGCTCCCAAATCGTCTGATTTAATTTCAAATGCGGTATGAGTATAGTAGTCTAACCCTCGAACCAAGCAGTGATTGAGTTGATATTCAATCCCTAAATCTGTCAGGAGTTGTTGAACCCGATCGAAGTGTTTTTTGGAATCATTACTTAAATAATCCCAAATTTTGGGAGCATTTTGAGCAATTTCTTGTGTTTTTGCCTCTTTACTATCTAAAATGCGTAGGGGATTGCGAGTAAGGCGTTCCTGGGAATCTCGATCTAACTCATTGTGGAAAGGAATCAAGTAATTTACTAAAGCTTCTCGATACTGCTCGCGGTCTTTTTGATTACCTACGGAATTGAGGTCGAGCTTAAGACTTTTCAACCCTAAAGTTTTTAGTAGATCGGTAGCCAGAGCAATAACTTCTACGTCTGCACGGGGAGAATCACTACCTAAAACCTCTACACCAATTTGATGAAATTGTCGCTGACGACCCGCTTGAGGACGCTCGTAACGAAACATCGGACCAGCATACCAGAGACGTTGAACTCCGCCTTGAGCGTAGAGATTATTCTCGATAAAAGAGCGCACTACTCCTGCCGTACCTTCAGGACGGAGAGTAATCGAGCGATCGCCTCTATCCTTAAAAGTATACATTTCCTTGCCCACTATGTCGGTTCCTTCGCCAATTCCTCGTTCGAATAGAGATGTCTGCTCAAAAATTGGTGGACGAATTTCTTGATAAACTGCCCTTGTCAAAATTTCTTTCGCTTTTGTTTCTACTAGCTGCCAGTAGCTTACTTCCTCTGGCAAAATGTCTCTTGTTCCTCGTAATGCTTGAATTACTCTCATTAGTTCAGTTATTCAGCGCTCGATTATAAATTATTCAGTTACCTACTCTCTATTTCCTAATTCAGTTGTCGTCCGGTCACTTTGACGAAATTATCCTCTAACTTATCTAATTCAAGAGTAAAACAAAGTTTTTTAACTACAAAGACTTTTTTATAGATTTTGTAAACTTTTGCCAGGAGAACAGATCTATTCATCTCTACTAGTAATCTTTCTGCTAACCTGCTAAGTATAGTGTCAATTAGCAAAGATAATGTTATGATTTTGCCGAACTATAATTAGGTAGTAATTAGGTAATTTCCGAAGAGAAAATTCGGTCAATTTAAGTGAGCTATGCTACTTATCAAAAATGAATGAGTTTTCCTCTTCTTCTAGTTGGTTAATTTCTTGTAGCGTTTGCCACCCAGGCTGCCAAAGAGAACCATCTTTAAGTTGATGGGCATTAATCCAAAAACGAGTTTTGAGATCGCAAGAAGCAATCATTTCGGCAAACACCCATTTCCCTTGGTTTTTACGATTAATTACTTGAAAATGTCGCCAACCCCAAGCTTTTTGAGTGGCCGTCCACTTAGAACCCAACAAATAAGGAAACTTTAACTTTTGTTTTTTCGACATTTTCACTTAATAACGTTAAAAATGATAATCTAGTCGCAATAATGTATTACAAATTGTGATTTTTTTATGAAGCTAAACACTTTTTTTTATCAATTACTTATACGTTCTGGCTATCGAGTCTCGGCGATCGCCGTATCTATATTTTTAGCAACTCAAGGTATGGTCGCTCCTGTAGTTGCCCAACAGCAAGGGAGCCAATCTCAACAGCGCGATCTGACAGAACGACTGAGACAGCCTGCCGAACCACAGCAAGCAAGCCCATCTCAGCAGGCTGACATGACAGAATTACTGAGTGGGCCTACTGAGACCAGCGAAACCGCTTATACTCTTGGTCCTGGAGACCGAATCAATCTCAATATTTTCCAAGTAGAAGAATATAGCGGCGAGTATCCTATCCTAGTTGATGGTACCATTAGTTTACCCCTAGTGGGTAAAGTTAGAGTTAGTGATTTGACTCTTAAAGAAGCCGAACAGACAGTCAGTGAAAAATATTCTCTCTATCTGAAGCGTCCGATCGTCACTGTCGGTTTGGTCTCCCCTCGCCCGATGAATGTTACCATCGCTGGAGAAGTCAATAATCCGGGTGCTTACAAAACTAACTTTGCCGAAAACCCGCAATTTCCCACTGCTATAGATATGATCCGACAAGCAGGTGGAATAACTACTCTTGCCGACATTCGTAATATTCAGATTACAAGAAAATTCCAAGGTAGAGAACAGGTTTATAATGTTAACGCCTGGACCTTATTCGAGCAGGGTAGATTAGCTGACTTACGTTTAAGGGATGGAGATACTGTTTTTATTCCTACTGTTAAAGAAATAAATCTTGCTGAAATTGAGAGACTTGCTTCTGCTGGGGAAACTTTTGGTATAACAGAACCAATTGAAGTGGCTATGGTCGGTGAAATATATCGTCCGGGTACTTATAAAATTGCACCGGGAGGAACAGCAAACAACGCCGCACAGGGTCAACAAAATCAACAAAATATTCAGGGAGGTAACTTACCGCCGAGGCTATCGGACGCACTCCGTTCGGCAGGTGGAATTAAACCTTTAGCTAATATACGAAAAATAGAAATTCAGCGTCAAACTTGGGATGGTCAAGCAAGAACTATTAACGTAGATTTATGGGAATTGCTACAGTCTGGCAAGAAAAACCAAGATTTGATTTTACAAGAAGGCGATACGATCGTTATTCCTCAAGCAGATAAGATAGCAGAAGAGGATGCACAACAGATAGCCGCCGCTAGTTTTTCGCCAAATACAATTAGAGTAAACGTGGTTGGAGAAGTCAAAACTCCTGGTCCGGTAGAAGTTCCACCAAATACTCCCTTAAATCAGGCTATTTTGGCAGCAGGAGGATTCGATCAGTCCCGCGCTAGCAAGGGTTCGGTAGAATTAGTTCGCCTCAATCCTAATGGCACGGTATCTAAGCGGGAGATCGATGTCGATTTTGCTGAAAATCCCAGTGAAGAAAATAATCCAACCCTTCACAACAATGATGTAGTCGTGGTTGGTCGCTCGGGAACGGCCGTTCTAGGAGATGCTGTAGGTGCGGTACTCAGTCCATTCCTCGGTCCTTTTGGATTTATCCGTTCTATTTTTCGTTGATAATCTCTAATTTTCTTGTTAATGCTGCCCTGTTAATTTGGGCAGCAGCAAGTTTTTTGCCCTTAACAAGATAAAATTATTTTGTGTTGTGAGGATATATGTAAATAATGCCAGATGTGCGCTCGGATCGCTCGATTCTCCATAACAACCATAATGGCAATAATGGTAACGGAGCGTATGTTAATTCCTTGCCTATTGTTGAGCAGATAACCATTGACGAAGACGACGAAAGCATCGATCTACGCCAACTTTTAAATATAGTCAAACATCGTTTCCGTCTAATCGCGGCTGTAACTTTAGGAGTTACTGCTGTAGCAGCTATCTGGATATTTAGTCAAGAACCGAAGTATCGAGGCAGTTTTCGTCTGTTAGTCGAGCCAGTAACTCAGGAACTGCCAGAGGAAAGGGAGAAATTAGCCCTAGTCGAACCACAGTGGACTGGTTTAGACTACGATACTCAAATAGAAGTATTGCGCAGTCCTCGTGTAATCACGCCTATCATTGAGAAATTAGCAGCTAGATATCCTGAAATTGAAACCGAAGAACTCATTAGAGAAAGGCGATCGCCTTTAAAAATTGAGCGGGTAGAAGAGACAAAAATCTTACAAATATCCTACGAAGATACAGACCCTCAGAAAATCCAGTTTGTCATAGATAATTTCGCTCAAGCCTATTTGCGCTATTCTTTAGAAGAAAGGAGAGTAGAAATTAGACAAGGTCTGGAATTTGTCGAAAATCAGTTACCTACGATACAAGCAAAAGTAGACCAACTGCAAGAAAAACTACAAAAATTTCGCCAACGTTACAATCTCCTCGACCCAGAAGAACAAGCTACTCTTCTAGCGCAACAATTAGTAAAACAAGAAGAAGAAAACTTTAACTCTCAAGTCAAATTAAACGAAACCAAATCTCTTTACAAGGTCCTGCAACAACAGTTAGGATTGCAACCGGAACAGGCACTGGCTGCTAGCTATCTCAGCGAATCTCCTCGCTATCAAAACCTCCTCAATCAGCTACAAGAAGTAGAAGTGCAGTTAGCTCAAGAATCGACTCGTTTCCTGCCTGCTAGCCCAGTGGTGCAAGCACTGGAAGACAAAAGAGAAGAATTGCTACCTCTCCTCCAACAAGAAGCAACTAAAGCCCTAGGCAATAAATTTTCTCGGTTCGTCAGCGATTCTCCTGCTTTGGCTTCTCCTAGTTCTCTACGCTTAGAACTCAATCAGCAATATATACAGGCAGCCAACGAAATTAAAGTATTAGAAATTCGTCGTCAGGCATCAGAACAAGCGATCGCGAAACTCAATCAATTACAAGAACAAATACCGGGAATTGCCCGGCAATACACCGATCTACAACGGCAGCTAAATGTGGCTACCAATAGCTTAACCCGTTTCTTAGAAGCACGAGAAAAACTCCAGCTCGAATCAGCGCAACAAGAACTTCCCTGGCAACTAATTGCCAATCCATCGGTCGAGCAAAAGCCTATATTTCCCAATCCTCCGCGAGATTTGACCCTAGCTCTAATTGGTGGTTTATTGTTGGGATTCGGTTCTGCCTTACTTGCAGAGCGGCTCGATCCCGTCTTCCATTCTATTGAAGAACTGCAAGAAAGTATTCATTTGCCCGTTCTGGGTACTATTCCCTTCCGAAAAGATCTCCAACAGTTAGATGTTATAACCGCAGAAGAAAAACCAATGGGATTACCCCAACTGCAAATTGGCACTCATCCCATTCATCTTCAAACTAGTATTGCTAGCTCAAATTACGACTTACAGGAGAAAACTAATAGCCATAACCAGAAATGGTATGATGCTTCTCCGTTTTTAGAGGCATTTCGTTCTTTAAATACTAATATTAGCCTGCTAGGTTCTGACAGTCCAATTAACTCCATTGTTATTAGTTCTACCATTCCTTCCGAAGGAAAATCCACTGTTGCCAGTCATTTAGCACAAGCAGCAGCAGCCATGGGACAAAAAGTCCTTTTGATCGATGCAGACTTGCGTCGCCCTCAAGTTCATCGTTGGATGGGATTGGATAATCAAGAGGGTTTAAGTAATTTTCTCGCTACTGGTTTAGAGCTAGAAAAAGTAATTCGTACTATACCCCAATGGGAAAATTTAGCAGTTGTGACTGCTGGGGATATACCTCCAGATCCGACTCGCTTACTCTCGTCTAAAAAAATGCAAGAATTGATGGATCGACTGAATATCCAACAAGATTACAATCTAATAATTTACGATACACCACCCCTATTAGGATTTGCAGATGGTAGAATTTTATCTGCTCGCACTAATGGTGTGATTTTAGTAGTTATGATGGGTAAAACAGACCGTTCGCTACTCAAACAAAATATTGATAGCTTGAAAACATCGAATGTTTCGATCCTGGGTTTAGTATCCAATCAAGTTAAATATAATTTTAGCGGGTCGTACTACTACAGCGATTACTACCGTAGTAGATAAACTTCGAGTTGATTTTTTTGGTAGGATAAACGATTAAAATAGTGAACGCGCCGATTCTTTCCTCTACTTTGCTTCTTACCCTATTATTAATGGTAGGATTGTTTTTCTTTATTCGCGCTTCTGTTAAAGACAGAACTGAGCAAATTACACTACTAACCTCTGAACCGGCAGAAATTTTGCTCGAGCAGTTGCAAAAATATTTTGAAAAACGCGCTTACCGAATTACTGACATTGATACAACAAAAAATCAGGTTACATTCCAAGGTTTTGTGAAACCTAGCTTATTTTTAGCTATTTTTTTAACTACCTTAGCAGCACTGGGCTTATTTTGCTTGGCTTTGGTTTTAGCTTTGCTATATCCTGCCGCAGGCAATTTTGTTTGGCTATTATTGTTTCTAGCACCAACTGCCGGCATATTTTATTGGCGCAAAGCAGGGCGTTTAGAGCAGGTTTTGCTAAAAGTGGCTAATTCTACACCAGAGCAAAATCATCAAAAATTCTTGACTGTAACCGCTCATCGGGATGAATTAACTCAGCTAAGACGGGCTTTACCTTTGCAAGTAGTCGAATAAAAACAAGTAGCTATAGTTATATTTAATATAATTTTAATATAATTATTGAGACGTTAAAAAACCCCCACTTTTTTAGTTATTTCCCGTGGAGGTTATTCCTCAATTCTATTTTGTGCTTGTTGGTAGCACGCTCAACGACTACTAACACCAGCAACAGCCTTTTTCTTTTCTTGTTCTTTAATATCTAGAGATTGTAAACTGGGAAAAAGAAAATGATTTTCTTCTACATACTGAGCTCCAAACAATCCTTTTTCTGCCCAGAAGTATCTATCGGTAGTATGTTCGTTTCGCTTGACTACTAATAATGCTGGTGGTGCAATCCCCAAAGAAGCAATATATTTGCGTGCGGCTGTTACTGGTTTGTCTTCACCACTTTCAATATTATAATGAGGGATTAGCTCCAATACTTTACGCCCTTCTTGGCGACGACGACTTTTACGCTTGCGTTTCCTTGCCAACCCGATTACCTCCTCTTTATTTTCTTATAGCTGTAGTGATAGTTACAAAACACGAGCAAATTGTATCCTTATAAGCAAAAAAAATCAACTATCTGAAACAAGAGAAATAAAAGGGATAGAACAAACTTATTTTATGGCTTTTAGCCTTTTGTTTTAGATATAGGTCGGCTAAAAATGATAAAAAAACTTAATAAAAGTTAAAAAACATTAGCTCGATCGCTCGCAATTATATTAAGAAATAGAAATCGAGAGTGATAATGTCCCATCCCTATATTGCTGCCAGTTCGGAATTTGCGGCTTTATGCCAGTCTCAAATGAATATCCTCGAACGGGGGTTGGGTGCTGTTTGGAGTGCTGTCTATTTGAGAGAAGAAGTAGTAGAAAACCAGCAGGCACGACTAATACCTTTTGCAATCTATCCAGAGACAGAAGAGAACTGGCAAAAAAATTTTTCTCCTTTAAAGTTACCGGAATTTTGGTATCAATTGAAATATCAACCTCGTTTACTGGCTACTCTTTCTCTTCCTAGTGCAAACGAACCACAAACGGCTAAACAAACCGATCTTCAAGAGAAATATTTAGGCAGACAACAGTTGATCTTGCCTTTAATTTATGAAGATGTCGTTATGGGCTTATTAGTGACGGGGCGAGAGGATCGAGATTGGAACGAGCAAGAATTAAATCAGATCGAAGAAATTGCTCAAACTCTAGCGATCGCTTGTCGTTTAGATCGCCGCAATCAATTGTATCGAAAACAGTTAGCAGCACAGCAAAATTTGCGTCAAATCGAGCAAGATAGAGTGGATATCTTGCTACATCAACTACGCAATCCCTTGACAGCATTACGTACCTTTAGCAAGCTCTTAATTAAACGTTTGCTTCCAGACGATCGCAATCAATCGGTAGCCAAAAATATTTTACGAGAAAGCGATCGCTTACAAGAATTATTACAACAATTTGAAGCTGAAATTGATAATCAAGAAACAGAAAATGCTCCTTTAACTTTAAGTGCTGCTTCTGTTCGCTTATCGGAAGAAGATACCCCTATTCAGAGTAATTTTCTTCTTCCCGGTAATTCTTTCGGATCCCAATCAGTACAAATAAAAGATGTTCTCGAACCACTCTCAATTTCTGCTGAAGCGATCGCCGCAGAAAGAAAGATAAAATGGACTGCAAATATTCCTGAAAATTTACCGTCCGTTGCGGCTAATGCTAAGGCATTAAGAGAAGTTTTAAACAACCTTATTGATAATGCTTTGAAGTATACTCCTCCTGGGGGTAGAGTTGAGCTTTCCGTAGAAACACGACCCGAGGAAAGTATCTTGGGAATTGCTATTAGTGACACTGGTTATGGCATTGCTCCCGAAGATCGAGAACATATTTTTGAGCATCACTATCGTGGTATCCAAGCAAAAGGAGATATTCCTGGAAGCGGATTGGGATTGGCGATCGCTAAAGAATTGCTCGAACAAATGCAAGGCAAAATCGAATTAATTAGCCCCAACGATTTAGCCCGAGATACTAGTTTTCCAGGGACTACCTTTATCGTTTGGCTACCTCTATCAGCGAACAGTCAACAGTCACCAGTAAGCAGAGAATAGGAAATAGGGAGAAGCATAATTGGAAGGTTTTGGTAAACTGCGCTCATAGTTAAATCCGCTGCCAAATTTCGTGTATGTTTCAATGCTTAATAATTTGCTGATTCACTGTTGGTACTTGCCCAAAAGTGAATTGTCTAGAATAAAGGCACATTCTAGTCGCCGATAAATAGCTATGACAGAAGATAAACAAAAGCGAACAGTGTTTGCACCTCAACCAGCATTAGTTTCATCCTCTCCGCTACCAGCTAATCGCGTCATCAGCTTTGAACTAGAAGATTACGCTGCATAATCCAATCTTGTTCAAATCATCGTTTCTTCCCAATAGGGTGGATTGCCGAAGCGTTTTACTAAGAAGTCGACGAACGTTTTGACTCGCAGCGAATATCTACGATTTGGCAGGTAAAGGGCATAAATGCCCATATCCATTTCGGCTTGAGGATGCACCTGGAAATCGGTTAGTACGGCTTGCAGCCGTCCAGAACGGATGTCTTCACCAATCAACCAGGTTGGCATTAAAATCAGTCCTGCACCATCCAAACAGATTTGGCGCAACACTTCTGAATTGGTGGCTACGACAGAACCGTTTACTTTGACTTCGTATATCTGAGCATCTTTTTGAAATCGCCAAACACTACTACCTTTGGAATAAGCCAACAACAGGCAATTGTGATGGACTAAATCATTCGGATGTTTCGGTTTGCCGTGTTGATTGAAATAACTGGGACTGCCGCAGACGAGACGAGTATGGTCAGCCAGTTTACGAACAATCAGGGTGGCACCAGAGCGCTCGAGATTGCCAATGCGAATTACCATATCTAGCTCGTCCTCTACCAAATTGGCTAAGCCATCGCTCAATCGCAGTTCCAGTTTGACTTCTGGATATTGCTGCAGAATCAGGCAGAATGGGTGCAACATGCAGCCGCCCAAAGGCAACGGGCATACTTACCTTCAACAATCCGCGTGGAATATCCTCACTTTCCATGACACAGGCGTTTGCCTCTTCCACATCCTGTAAGATTCTTACCACTTTCTCGTAGTATTGACGACCTTGCGGAGTGAGGGTAATGCTGCGAGTTGAACGATTGAGCAATTGGGTGTTCAACATTGCTTCGAGTGAATTGACTTGGCGCGTGACGGAAGAGACTGCCAAATCAAGCTGCCGGGAAGCTTCTGAGAACCCACCTGTTTCGACAACTTTGACAAAGGCACGCATCGCAGCAAATTGATCCATCGGTTGAACAATCCTTTAGTTTTGCGTTTTGTGCAAAGGTGTTTGGCATTTTAGCTACTTTATCATT
>JADEWQ010000088.1 GCA_015207585.1 Pleurocapsales cyanobacterium LEGE 06147
ATTTCAGAAGCACGAATGATTAATTCTCCTGCATCTCCCTGACCAAAAGTAGCAACTTGCACTTTACTGCCATCACTGATACTTAAGCGTTGGGTTTCGATGGTTAGGTTGCCTCCCCTCCCTTCACCGTCTAAGTCAACTTGAGCTAATAAACCCCCAGGAGCACCAACTCCACCTCTTGCATCGGGAAGTTCTCCACTTAGTTCTATTGAATCAGAAGCTCGAACAGTTAAATTTCCAGCATTTCCTTCTCCAAAAGTACTGGTACTTACTTGACTATTGAAGACGTTGAATCTTTCAGTTTCTATGGTTAAATTTCCAGCATCTCCTTCTCCATAAGTATTTACAGATACTGTTCCACCGTTACTGACGGTCAAATTATCAGTTTCAACATTCAACTCTCCACTATTTCCTATAGCTCCCGAACCAACTTCATTAAATAAACCACTAGGAAATTCTCCTCTTCCGCTGATTTCTATAGATTCAGAAGCACGAACAGTTAAGCTTCCTGTATTTCCTTGACCAAATGTCACAACTGCTACTTGTCCTCCATTATTAATACTTAATCTTTCAGTATTAATAATTGTGTCGCCTACAGATCCCTTACCTGTTTGCCCTATCTGAGCAAATAAACCACTAAAAGCACCAGTATCTCCTCCATTGAGTCGTATAGATTCAGAAGCACGAACAGTTAAGTTTCCTGTATTTCCTTGACCAAACATCAAAACTGCTACTTGCCCTCCATTAGCAAGATCTAAACTTCTAGCCTCGATATTGATGTCGCCTCCATCTCCTACACCATTGTTGCGTACGCTGTTGACAATTAATCCACTGTCAACTGTTATTGCCTCTAGCGCATTGAGTACAATATCTCCTGCTCGAGCATCAGGCGAACCTAACCCACTAAAAATTCCAGCATTAAGTCTACTGTTTTCCAAAATATTAATATTTTGAGCAGCGATCGCAATATCACCACCACCGGCACCAGAGACAAGAAAACCAGCACCGTTTGTTAAAGATACATCTGCTCTTTGCAAATCATCAGGAATACTCAAACTCAGATTGTCCCCATCTAGATTTATTCCTACTGTTCCCTCTTCCGCTATTGCTCCTAATTCAATTCGACCACCAAAAGCTACTATTCCGCCACCATTAGCTGTCATATCCCCGCCTGCTAGCACAAAACTTTTACCATCTCTGACTCTTAAGCCAAATAAATTATCATCAAAAGATGGTAAAGGATTGAAATCTGCCGAAGCTGTTGAATTATTTTCAATAGGTGCTGGATTGTCCCGAAAATTCAAACCAATCGGTGCATTAATAGATAATAAAGGAGGAGTTTGAGTATCCGTCGCACTGAATTCTCCTTCTGGAAAAACTAAACTATCAGCAGTACTCCCCAGAAAAGAGCCGCCAATAAACAAACTAGCATTGGGACCAAAAATAATTCCTGCCGGATTGAGCAAAAATAAATTAGCACTGCCGTTGGCTAGAATAAAACCATCTATATTAGATACAGAACCTCCCGTTACCCTGTTAATAATATTCTGGACATCGAAGGCATTATTAAAAAAAGCCGAACCGTTAGTGGGAACCGAAAACTCGCTAAAACTGTGAAAGAGATTACTTCCTGCTCTATTTCCGTCGTTGATAATGAAATTGCTCCCATCAAAAGTGATAACGGTAGTAGAGAGAGTCCCATCGGATGCAATTTGTGCTCTGGTAGGTTGATGGTCGAGGAGAGGACAAAGAGCCAGACTACCAAACAGTAAAAGCGATCGCGCGATCTGTTTCATGATTAATCTAAGAATTTTTAATTTTCTGATGCACTTTTTTAGCAAGCCAAAATCCATAACTCTGGACTGAATTAACCTTTTTATAAGCTATCTATTCAGTTCACTCAACTCTTTGCTCATTGATGCTTAGCTAAAATCTACTTTTATTAGCTTATTCTTTAATAGTTAAATTTAATAACCATATATCATCAAGTGGAAATTAAAACAAGATAAGTTAGCAATTCGACGTTAAATTAGGGCAGAATCGTGCGACCAAAGAAATCTTTCTTTAAGAAAACGAATTATAGTAAATTTTTCTAAATTTATCTTATAAATTCTTTGTGTAATTACGAGCAAAATTGAAAAGCGATCGCTATATTTAATATCAATAGCCAGAAAATGTTAGAGCCCAAAGAAGTCTCTCCTGTAGACTCAGATAGATAGATCTTCAATTAGCGATCGCATTAAATATTGAATTCGATCTCCGTATTCCTTACACAATAAAAGCTTCAAGAGGAGATTACACATAGGAGCAAACTTTATATTTGCGCCAAATCCTACTGAAATTTCAAGCTTGAGTTTTTTTAGAGGGCAATTACCTGATTCGGATGAATGACAGTAATTTCTGCATAGCGTCTAAAATCAGCAGTATTAAAGGTGAGGATATGGGTTAGTCCATAAACGAGCATGACAGCTACCAATCTAGCATCATGAACATTTATACCCATAACACTATAGTCGCTCACCAATGTCCGCCATTGACTATAAATATCAACAGTATCGGGTAAAAGCGAAAAAATGCTCTCCATTCTGGTTAACTCATCACCAGCTTGAACTGGGGTCATACCCAACCCATTTTTTTCTAAAGGACGAGTGCAGACGTTCCAAAATTCAATCAAGTTCTGCGAAGTAATGTATACATCATCGTCACCTTGTAACAAAACTTTCATGGCAGCCACTGCTTCAGCGTGCATAGAATGTCCCAGTTGGACACTACGCAACAACAGATTGGTATCAACTAGGTAGCGGGTCAATCTTTATCTCCGTAGATGCTTTCCCGACTGTCATCGACAAAAGCAGGAAAATTCATCCCCTTATGGCTGTCTACCCATTCTTGAAATGCCTCTACTCGTTTTTGAGAAGGAGTCTGCTTTTTTTCCCCATCAATTAATTCACTCAGTAGCGTTTCTAGGCGCGACTCAACCTGTGCAGGGGTACAATTAGTAATTTCTGCGAGAATCTTGGTTACGGTTTCTAGTTCTTGTTTGTGTTCCTCGGCAAAAGTACTTAGCTTTCCAGCAGCTAAAGGATGATTTTGCTCTTCAAAAGACGTATTAGAATTCATAATTTCGTCCACTAAACGCTGTCAGTAATGCTGCTAAAATGAAAATCCTTCACTTTGCAGCCAGGGATGACGCTACTACCACATCTTTGTACCTGACTCAGGGCTTCGAGATTGCTTAACATCTCGGGTAGACTTTGATTAAAGCGTAAGTTTTTAATCGGATAAGCAAGCTGACCGTCTTCAATCCAAAAAGTACCGTCTCGGGTCATACCCGTAACTTCTAAAGTACGCGGATTGACATAACGCACGTACCAAGCGCGACTGACCAAAATTCCCCGTTCGGTTTGCTCGATTAAATCGGCTAAATGGTTTTCCGAACCAAGCATAACAATGGGATAAAAAGAACCTGTAGGCTCTTTCTTTTGTTGTTGCGCCCAGTAGCGACTGTAGGATAAAGTTTGAGGAACTCCATCTTTAATTATTTCTAAATAGCGATCGCTCAAACCATCCCCAAAAAATCTCCCCGACTGTAATAAGGGATGAGCGGAGTCTCGCCGTACCTGGACTAAAGAGCTAAACATCTGCTCGCCAACGCGATTACCAATGAATTTACCCTTTTCATCGGTACGGGACATAAAAGAACGTCCTTCATCGGCTGCCCTGGCATCAAGATTCCAGATTACCCAAGGTAGGAGACTGCTCATTGCCGCTGCTTCAAAAATGACCGTATAGTCTCCTGGTTGGACTTCCCGAGGATGGCGAGAAGCGATCGCTCTTTGAATTACTCCCTCAGTTATCTCTTCGATGGGTAAAAGTTCTATTCCCCAAGCAGTGCGGTTACTCCAACTCGAACCATCCTCCTGACGAGCAGTAAAGCTAAAATCCGCTTCTGTTTCGCGATCGCAAGCTAGCAGTCCTTCAGAATTGCCAATAGCTTGCAAAGAAACGCTAGTACTTAGAGTGCCCGAACCATCAACCCCAGCACGGCGACAGAGAGAACAGACTTTTTGAATTATTTTTCCTCGCTCTAAAGGTGAAAGATTAGCAGTAACCAGATCGAAAGCTGGGGTGCGCTGTTCGTAAGTTTGAGGGGGCAATAGAGGAACCCATTCGGGGTCTTCTGGAGCAAAACGAGCCAAGTCTTCCGAACGACGGAGAGTTTGTGCGATTGCTTCGCTGTCTAGTTCTGTAGTAGAAGCAGAAGCACTGCGCTTGCCAAAATAACTCGTAACGGTCAGGTTGAAGCGATTTTTGCTGATATTTTGACCGATCTGGTTTTCGGAGAAACGACTGAGGGCAGATTCGCTCGCGCTGAGGCTGACAAAAACTTCTTCTGCTTGAGATTGTTTGATAGTCGCTTCGATCAGAGAAAGGGCTTCGTCTTGGCTGGGAAGAGTAGGTAAAGTAACTGGGTTCATTTAGCTAATATTAAAAAGGCGATCGCCTATTAGGGACACGATCTGTTTTTCGGCTATCAATCACTTGAGCAGGAACGCCAATAGCAACTGAGTAGGGAGGTATATCTTTGGTTACCACTGCTCCCGCACCAATGACACTGCCTCTACCAATAGTAACTCCATCTACTACTCTCACTCCACTACCCAGCCAGCAATTGTCTTCAATTCTAACGCCTTTAAAGTTGAATCCTTGTTCTCTAATTTTTTTGGTAGTGTCGGTGAAATCGTAGTTGTGGGCGTAGATAGATGAATGAGAAGCAATCAGACAGTCTTTGCCAATTTCAATGTTGCCGTAGCCCGATATACAAGTATAGGGTCCGATATAGGTATGCTCGCCAATTTCGAGTTTACTTCCATGATGAACTTTGAGATCGACACCGCGATCGAGACTGACTAAATTGGCTAATCTAATTTTATTTCCTTGACCAGTAACGCTAATGCGAACATCGCGAGAGAGATTGACGCGATCGCCAATTTCAAGGTTGTTATCCCGCTCTACATCGATCTCTACACCCCTGTCGAGGACTACTCCAAATCCGATTTCAATTGGCTCGGCATTCTTTAACTTGACATTAGAATAAATCCTAACCGAACGACCCATTTTTTTGAAGATAGCAGGATAAAGTAAATATCTTATTCCAAGACCTGGCAATGAAGGAATCCAACCAAATAAAGCAGTCATTGTCTGAGTTTGCCAGCGCGACCACAATGAAAAGTCTCGAGTTTGTTCTTGAATATTCATAAGCGATAAAAATGTTATTAATATTAGGTTTTTAAAGAGAAATTCTATGTTATGGCAAAGCGAGGTAAAAACTCGCAAATATGCCCAAAAAACGATTCTCGAGCTGCAAGTTAAGTTACGAAACTGGTTCTGTTTTCTGAAGAGTATTCTGAATTAGGTTCGACAACTTGCAGAGTAATAGGAAAAATTTATGGTGGACACTGTCCGGGAATTCTTGGACTCCGCCGCAAATTCACAATTAGCCGACCCTTATACTGCAATACAATTACAACTTGTCTCGACCACAAATATTGACAGTAAAAGGGACGAGCGGTCAAATTAAATTTTTTGGCAGAGTAGTTTTTCACAATATAGTGATATATCTAATTTGTCCTAGTTGATAATATCGTATTTATTTTTTTTTTAATAGTAAGCTGAATCACATTTAAATTTTATCTGCATAATTTAACATTTGAAACTCTATCTTTAGATAGTTTTTTGGCTTTAGTATCTCAATTTTTTTTACTCAACTTAGGGGAGTAATGTCGTTTGACAAATATTTTTGCTTGGGCGCGATCGCTAATTTGTCCGTCCAAAGTAGCTGTCAGGAGGTCGTCAAGAATCTGCTTATAAATTGGTCCTGGTTTGTAACCGAGAGCTTTTAAGTCATTGCCATCTAAAGGTGGTTTGATCCGGGATAATTGAGTCAGATATTGCCAGAGAGTACGGCGAAGAGGTTTGGGACTGCGTACTGCCACTAAAATTAAACTCACATATTGGTATTGACGCAGAAACTTGTAAATTTCACTCTTACGCTGACAGTAAGGTAGATTTTGAGTGACCTCAGCTTGTATTTGAGCTAATTGTTGCAGTCGCTCAATAGTATCTTTAGGTAGTTGTAGATTAGTGGCTACTTGACCTCTCTGGGAAGGCTCTAGATTAGCAATTAACACTTCTAATCGAACTAACCAGTGTTCGAGATTATTTTCTGCATCGAGCAAGCGCAGCCAACGAGAAACGCAACGTACTTGCCACCATAATTGTGGCGTTAATTTTAGACTCTGATGGAGACATCGCAATGCCCCCAAATGGTCGAGTAAGGTCAAAGCTGGTTTCCAGTAAGGTGCTTGGAGAATATATTTTAATTCTGCCTTTAATCTGGTGGTTAGAGCTGGTGCTTGATGATTTTCTAGGCGCAATCGCTCGTATACGCCGCTCTCAATAGCGTAGCGAATATATTCTTCCGTTTGCGGTTCGATCCTAAAACTCAGTCGCACCGCAAAACGTACCGCCCGATAGATACGGGTAGGGTCTTCAATAAAACTGTTGGCGTGAAGGACGCGGATCTGGCGCGATCGCAAATCTAACAAACCGCCGAAGAAATCGAGTAGTTCTCCTTCTTTGGGAGATGTCAGTCTGATCGCCAAAGCGTTGATCGTAAAATCTCGCCTGTACAAGTCTTGACGAATGGAACTGGCTTCTACCTCTGGGTTGGCAGCCGGATAGGGATAAAATTCTGTTCTCGCCGTGGCAATATCTACCCACAGAGAACCGAATTCGGGGTCTTTATGCCACAAAAGAGCAGCAGTTTGAAACTCTCCATGAACGGAAAGACGAGCTTGGGGATATTTTTGTTGTAGAGTAGAAGCTAATTCTACTCCCGCGCGCTCGTCAGCAGCACGATGAAAGCCATCTACTACCAAGTCGATATCTTGTAAGAGTAATGGCTCATTTTCTTCGGCTAAGAGCAAATCGCGGACGGCACCGCCAACCAAATATAAATGCCAACCCCTCTGTTCAGCTGCTTGTGAGGCTTGAAAGAGTAATTGCCAAAGAGGAGCAGCCAATCTTCCTTTGATAGAAGGTAATAAGCAGGAAGCGGAGGAAAATTTTTCTCTTTGTGCCTCTGGTTTTTCCCCTCGATCCTGATGTAACTGCCGCAGCACGTCAGTACGAGTAACTATACCGATTAGTTGTCCCCGATCCAATACGGGCAATCTACCCACATCATAAGTGACCATCAGCGATTCAATTTCTGGCAAGAGGGTATCGGGAGTAATAGTTTTGATATTTCTCGTCATGTAGCCTTTGACTGGTGCGTGACTGAAACCGTGATGTAAGGCTAAATCCAAATCTCTTCGAGAAATAATTCCCACTAACTCATCATTTTCATCGACCACAGAAAGCCCCGAATGACCGTAGCGAAATAAGATTCTCTGAGCTTGTTCGATGGTAGTTTCCGGTCTAATCGTCCGAACTGGAGAAGACATTAAATCTCTGGCAGTAGGAGGATGGGGAATTTGCCCTTTGAATTGCTCGACTAACTGCTCAAAAGTAGTTTCTAAATTATCTCCTCGCAAAGCTAGAGAAGCAGCTTGAGCATGTCCGCCACCTCCATAGGGTTCAAAGAGTTGATTTAGGTTAGTACCGTCGATGCGCGATCGCCCGATTACGATTAATCTTTCTTCGTCATTTTCTGAACTGCCACGCCTATAATAGCGATGTCCCAATAGCAGTGCATCGGTTTCTGTTAACTCTACCAATCGCTCTGCTAAATTAGACAATCCGGGTACAAAGGTTTCGGTTGCAAGCTGCACCGAAGCTAAAGTATAACCCCGTACGTTCTCCTGTTGTAGTTTTTGCAGAGCTTCAGTCAATAATTCCTGTACTTGAGGAGATAAACTAGGCTCGGCATACTCGGAGATAATGCGAGTATTAGCTCCCATCTCCATCAACCAGGCTATCGCTTTAGCATCCCGAGGAGTTGTTTGGTCAAAAGTAAGCGAACCAGTATCGACATGAATACCCAATGCCATGACTGTTGCTTCAAAAGGAGTCAGTTCAATTTTTTGCTGCTGCAATAGTTCTGCTACCAAGGTGGTAGTTGCGCCTACTGCTTCAACGTAAATATTAGTAGCAGGAATATCCGATTCAACATTTACATGATGGTCAAAAAGCTCGATCGAATTCAATTGAGACAGCTCTAACCATTCAGCTGCTTTCCCCACGCGCTCGCGCTGTTGCGTATCTACTACTGTTAAAGAACGAATTTTTTTGGGGTTCACGCTGCGCATTTCAATAAGGGAAAACTCATCTCGATGCAAAGCTAAAAAATCCCGTACTGCTGGATGCGCTCCCCCTGTCAGAACTACTTTGGCTCCTTTCTTGAGACGAGATAATCCTACTGCTGCACCTACAGCATCGAAGTCTGCCGTTTGATGACACAAAATTAAATCCATTATTTATGCTAGGCTGCTGTATCAACTAATTTAGTCCTATCTGAATTGTGAACTATCGGATGGAGATGAAGTGTTAGGTATTAGGCATTAGGTGTTAGTTTCTTTACTCCTGACTCCTGCTATATATCAAGAAAACTCAACTCAAAACAAAATAAAATTAGATGGCGCGATCGCTTCTGCTGGGACTCCCGCTAAGACTGCTAAAATTTCTGCACTATCAATGATGGTAATCAAGCTATTGTTGGCATTGAGACCGGTTCCTCGAACAATAGTCAATTGCTCCCAAGTCAAACCGTTAGAAAGTCCAATCCGATCGGGAGCGACGCTAAAATCAGTAATTGTATCGATTCCCTCTCCAGGGGCTAAAACAAAGAGGTTGCGATCCGACCCTCCAGTTAGAATATTATTACCCCCTCCACCGATTAAAGTATCATTACCGCTAGCAGATGGACCGACAAATTCTAGATTGTAGCCTTCATCCATGACCAAATCAGTCCATAATTTAGTGCGGTAGCTTCCATTTTTACTGGTAGCGGGATATCCACGAGTATTGGAATCACCCAGAGGCAAAATTTTAAACGGGCGATCGCCAATGATAATGAGAAGATATATATATTACTCGGTCTATTCTATAGTTCATCTTAATCTAATTAGATAATGTGGTTGCGGTTTATTTTTCTTAGGATAAAGACGTAATTTACCTTTTTTCTGAGGATATGCAGACAAAAATCTGAATTTTAGCCCTTCAAAGGTGCGAAACTGGAGAATAGGGAGGTTGAGATACCATAGGGAGGTTGAGATGGCGACTGACTTAATCGGCTTGGTCGAGCGACTGCAGGGGAAGCTAAACGAAATGGAGATAGCCATCGACGCGATCGCTGAAGCAATCGTCTCGATAGATACAGATAGCCGCGTGCGTTGGTATAATGCTACCTTCGAGCAGTTGGTAAGCAGACCTCACCTTACCATTTTGGGGACAAAGCTAAGCGAGCTAATGCCTTTGGCGGAGAAAAGACAACCTCTCGCTCCCGAGTTTTACCCGGATTTAAGGGTACTGCAGGGCGATTGTCGAACAACCGAGTACGAATTTCTGCAGGGCGATCTCAGCGGACACGGACTTAAAGAGCGGCGAAACCTAGTTTTGCAAATAAGCGGGAGTTGCATACAATTACCTGATGGGGAAAGATCTGCCGTCCTCGTCATTCGAGATGTCACCCCAGCAAAGAGCCTGCAAGCAGAATGCAAGCAAGATGAAGCTGCAAAGCATCGCGAAGCGGAACGCAAACAAGCAGAAGAAGAACTACTACAGACTCGAAATTTTTTACAGACCATTATCAATTATTTGCCAGTGGCAGTTTTTGTCAAAGAGGGCAAAGAAAATAATTTTGGTGCTTTTAAGTTATGGAATAAAACCTGCGAAACCATGTTTGGCTTGACTTCTCAACAAGCAATCGGCAAGACAGTCCATGACTTTTTTCCCAAACAACAAGCGGATTTTTTCTCTCAAAAAGACCGATTAGCTTTTGAGCGCGGTACGGTTGAAGATATTCCTGAAGAGCCGATAGATAGTCATAGTTTGGGGAGAAGACTTTTACATACCTTCAAAGTGCCAATTTACGATGAAAACCACCAGCCCGAATATTTACTTTGTATTTCAGAAGATATCACCGAACGCAAACGGGCAGAAGAGGAATTGCGGGCAAATGCAGAAAGATTAAATTTAGCACTGGCAGCCGCCAACATGGGAGATTGGAGTTGGGATGTCACAACCGATGTAGTGACGTTGTCAGAGCAGGCAGCCAAAATTTTTGGTATTCCGTCCGGTCCTTATATGACTTGGACGCAAATGCGCAACCTGCTTCATGAAGAGGATCGAGAGCGAGTTCGTCTGGCTGTCGAACGATCTATCAAAGAACACTGCGACTACGATATCGAATATCGATTGCTTTGTCCCGATGAAACAAAACGATGGATTGCCGCTAAAGGACGGGTTCAATATAGTTCTTCGGGAGATGTCTTGGGGTTGTTAGGAGTCGTGCAAGATATAACTGAACGCAAGCGTTTAGAGGAACAGTTGCGACAATCTGAGCAATTCTTAGACACTATTGTTGAAAACATTCCTATCGGTCTGTTTACTAAAGAAATTGCTACTGATTTCCGCTATGTGTTGATTAACAAACACTTTGAAAAAATGACAGGCTCGCCGAGAGAGCAGATCGTCGGACGCAATGACTATGAACTCTTTTCTCAAGAACAAGCAGATCGTTACCGCTCTCAGGATTTGGCAGCGATCGCCCAGGGAACATTACAGGAAATTCCTGAAGAACCAATTCACAATGGTTCGGGTGCTGTAGCGCGGATATTGAAACTTCCTTTGTTTGATAGCCAGAGAAATCCCACCCATATTTTGGGCATTACGGAAGATATTACCGCTGCAAAACACCGCGAAGCAGAACGCAAACGGAGGGAAGAAGCATTGCGTTTAATTGTTGAGGGAACTGCTTCTAAAACTGGGGCTGAATTTTTTTGCTCCTGTGTTCGTTCCCTTGCTGAAGTCTTGCAAGTTCGTTACGCCCTGATTGCCGAATTTACGGACGAGCAGAACGATAGGGTATGCACCCTGGCTTTTTGGACTGGCAAAAGCTTTGGAGAAAATTTTGAATACGAGCTAGCTGGAACTCCCTGTGGAGAAGTTTTCAAGGGAAAAATGCGCAGATATTCTACTTCAGTGCAGACCCTTTTTCCTAGCGATCGAGATTTAGTCACATTAGAAGCCGACAGTTACATTGGTCTTCCAATTATCAATCCTCAAGGCAAGATTTTGGGACATCTAGCTGTATTGGATACAAAGCCTTTAGATGAGAGTGATTTCGCTGCTCAAGAACTGATTTTGAAAATTTTTGCCGCACGAGCAGGAGCGGAAATAGAGCGACAAAGAGCCGAATTGGCTTTAGAGCAGCAACTTCAAAGAGCATTGTTACTAGAGCAAATTACCCAAGAAATTCGACAAAGTTTAGACGTTCAGCAGATCTTGCAAACTACGGTCGACCAGATTGGTAAAACTTTCAAAGTAGACCGTTGTCTAATTTTTAGCTATCAAACTGCTCCGGTTACTAAAAGTAGCGTTCTAGCACAATATCTAGGGTCGGAACTAGTTTTGTCAATGTTAGGGCTAGAAGTCGATCTTAAGGAGGTTGCCTGTCTTAGCCAAGTTTTTTCCAAAGATCGGGCTCTTGCTTACTCTGATGTCAATACCGAGCCATCATTGGCATGTGCCCTCAATTTCTTTAAGCAATTTGAAATTAAATCTTTGATAGCAGTCCGCACCTCTTATCAAGGAGAAACTAACGGTGCTATTGCCTTACACCAATGTTTTTACTCGCGCCAGTGGACTCAAAATGAAATTGATTTACTAGAAGCGGTTGCCGCTCAAGTAGGGATCGCCATTGCCCAAGCCAAACTCTTGGAACAGGAAAAACAACAGCGCAAAGCACTCGAAGAAGCCAAGCATGGTGCCGAAGTTGCTAACCGAGCTAAAAGTGAATTTCTGGCTAATATGAGTCACGAACTCCGTACCCCTCTTAACGCCATTCTCGGTTTTGCCCAATTGATGGAACGAGATATTACGCTGACAACCGAACAACTAGAGTTTCTCTCTATCATTAATCGGAGCGGAGAACACCTGCTCGATTTGATTAATGACGTGCTGGAAATGTCAAAAATCGAGGCGGGGCGCACCATTCTTACGCCAACATCCTTCGATCTGTGGCAGCTGCTCCAGACCCTTGAGGAAATGTTTTCTATTAGAGCAAGTGTTAAACAATTATCGCTTTTGTTTGACATCGCTGAGGATGTTCCACAATATATTCTCAGTGATGAAGGAAAGCTACGCCAAGTTCTTATTAACCTCCTGAGTAATGCCATCAAATTTACCAATGAAGGAAGTGTAACCCTAAGAGTGTCATCAGTCATTGGTCATTCGTCATTGGCAAGAAACCACAAAGGACAAAGGACAAATGAACGGCAGGTGCTACAACGGAACGGGGCTTATAAACTCTTGAGGTTTCCTCAAGAGACAGCCCCTCGGGAATTTCGACGCGAGTTGTTCATGGGGGAAATCCCCAAGACCACACTCGCTCCGCAACGCACTGCCTCCCAAGAACAAATAACAATTCACTTTGAGGTTGAAGATACGGGTAGAGGTATTGCTACAGAAGAAATGGAAAAAATTTTTGAGCCATTTGTTCAAACGAGTGGCAGCATTAAACCTGAAGGAGGGACGGGTTTGGGGCTAGCAATCAGTCGTCAATTCGTTCGACTAATGGGAGGTAATATTTACTTAACCAGTACCTTAGGAAAGGGTTCTATCTTTCGAGTTGAAATTGAAGTGCTCTTAAGTGAGCCTACCCAAGTTGAAAACTCCTTAGGGCGAAGGCGAGTTCTGCAAATTGCTCCCGAACAGCCGAGTTATCGCATTTTGGTAGTCGATGACCATCAAGAAAATCGGGATTTGTTGGCTAAACTGCTTTCCCATGTTGGTTTTGAGATTCGCACCGCAACTAATGGTATCGAAGCGATCGCGATCTGGAAAAAATGGCAGCCACAATTAATCTGGATGGATATGAGAATGCCTGTCATGGATGGCTATGAAGCGACACGGCAGATCAGGACTCATCCTCAAGGAAGAGAAACCAAAATCTTAGCACTGACAGCAACTGCCTTTGAAGAACAGCGAGAACAGATCTTAGCTGCTGGCTGCGATGACTTTGTACGCAAGCCATTTCAGGAGCAAGTCATCTTTGACAAAATGGCAGAATATCTTGGCGTACAATTCGTTTATGAAAGTCAGGGTCGAGTAACCGAACCTCAATCGAGTTGCTCCGATCTAGGAGCTATAAGTTCTGAGGTTTTGAAGACTATGCCAAAAGAATGGGTAGCCGCTCTCCATCAAGCTGCAGTGGAAGTGGATGCTGACTCGATCTATCAGCTACTCCAACAAATTTCCGAAACCAATTCGTCTTTAGCTCAAGAACTGACAAATTTAACGCGCCAGTTTTGTTTTGATGAAATTATTGCTTTGACCGCATTGGACAGTCATTCAAGTTAAAATTTCCTAAATTCCCAAAAGGCAATTTTGCATTTGCCAATCCTTCAGGAATCCGTTACAATGCCATGCCGAAACCGCTGAGGATGCTTGGCAAAAAACGATCGCTTTTCTCAACGAACACCTGAACTAGATTCAATGAATACAGGAATATGCCTTAATTTTTGTTGGTTATGGAGAAGAAAGTGTGCCGAGTAGTATTTCATTGAGCCTTGTCTGTCATTCTTCAGAAAAACGCATAATCAGCTTTCTAATAACAGTTTTCCAAATCAAGCCAGCCACAATTAATCCTACACCAACTAACCAAATTTGCTGTTCTACCCAAAAAGCTAGAAAAAAACAAGCTGATAAACCTATCCACGCTATCCATTTGGGGTAAAGCCTTTGCTCGTCTGAAATTTGCAATGCAGATACATCTGTGAGACCGTAGTAGATTAAAACCGAGAAGGCACTAAAAGACCAAGTTGTTCTCACATCACCGATTAAGACTAAGCATCCTATGACTGTACCCATAATCAGCACGGCAACATAAGGTGTAGTTCTGGAATTATTTAGACGTGCAACAAAACTAGGCATATCTTGGCGACGACCCATTGCCAACAACACGCGGGATAAGCCCAAAATTAGGTTGAGCAACACGCCTAGGGTTGCTGTGATTGCACCAATTGCTAGAATTACAGGACTACCGGGAATATTAAAACTACGGGCAGCAACTTCTAGGGGTGCAACTTGTTGACTAGTGACTGTGCCCAGTGTTTCGGCTCCTACCGAGCCAATACCTACCACTACGACACTAATATAAAGCAACATCGTAATTGTTAGGGTGATAATAATAGCCCTGGGAATGGTACGTTGGGGTTCGCGCACTTCTTCACCCAATGTGGCAATACGACCGTAGCCAGTATAAGCTACAAACATCAGCGCAGTAGCTTGGAGAACTGCCGCTGCAGGATTACCTGCATCCTCTGCATTGGGTTGAAAAAAAGGTGTAAAGTTATCTAATCCTGCCGATAGCACCACAGGTAAACCAGCAATGACGAAAAAGATTAATGAAAACAGCGTAATCGAGACAATAACAATATTTACCTCATTTGAGCGCTTAATTCCAGTTAGAACAATTAATGTCAACAGGACAACTGCTCCTAATCCAGTGGGAACTAAGTAGCGTTCGGCCGAAATACCGAAAAGATTTAGTAAATAGCCAGCACAGCCTAAAGCAGCAGTAGCAGAAGAGGCGGATTTGGCGATTAGAAACATCCAACCTGCGGTAAAACCCAACCAGGGATTGAGATAGCGATAGCCGTACTCGTAGGTGCCACCACTGACAGGATGGCTGGCAGCGAGTTGAGCGCTATTTAATCCATTACACACAGCCACACCAGCAGCGATCGCCACAGAAATAATTACCGCCGGACCTGCAACTCCAGCAGCAATTCCAGTGCTAACAAATACACCCGCACCGACAATTGAACCGAGTCCCAAAGCGATCGCACCCAATACGCCTAGTTCTCGCTGGAGCGATTGTGAAGGTTTTTGCTGTGGCATTTTTCTAGCGTCTCCTTGACTTTGATTGTTTGGCTAGGAAAAATATTCAAATCAACTAAATCAATTATTTGTGTTGTCTGTGCGACCGTCCTTAATGACAATTTTTAAACTACTTTCATTACAACTTTATTTTTATTTAAGATTAAGAATGATTTGGCTAAGAAATAGTTAAAATGCATTTAAGAAAAATTAGTTCCAGACAAAATACATCTTTCTATAGAGAAAAATACTAATTTTTAAGTATTAAATTAAGTCTTTAAGTTAATTATTTTATAATTTTTGTCGGATGTATTTTTTGTCAAATATAAATTTAACTATAGTCAACTTAAATTAAAATTGCATTACAGAGACAACCCATTACTTAGTAAATAAAGTATCATTAAGCCACCAAGATAAATACCTACTACAACAACCGAATCGACTCCCATCCTATACACAGTCTGGTTATCCCGCTCCAGCAAACCCCAAAGATAGATGCAGGTAAGGACAATAGCCAAAGCTCCCATAAACATAGACGGACGATCCATTGCTGCAAAAATAGTTCTCTGGCGATAGAAAATATCTGCGATAAAGAACAAGGCTACGGTCAGAGAGTTGGAGCCAAAAATATTAGAAACCGCTAAGTCAAAAGCACCCAAGCGTACGGCACTAATAGTAGTAATTGCCTCTGGTAAAGAAGTAGCAAGTGCCAGCAGCGCGGCACCGATAAAGCTTCCTCCTAGTTCTGTCTGCATACCGATAGCATCTGCTACTTGAGCTAAAATCCATCCCGCTACTAAAACTGCAAAGCTATTGGCGGCGAAGTATAAAAAAATCCGCTTAATGGACAGGCGATGGAGATGTTCCTGCTGTTTTTGCTCTGTTGTCCCTGCTATTAGCTCATGGGGTAAACTTACCGCTCGCCAATAATCCTGCCTTTCATATCGCTGTAGGAGATATAGCGAAAATAGGTACGCGCCAAATAACAATACCGACCATAATCCAATTCCGAATAGCGAGACAACTTGTCCTACAGCAGTTCCAGCCAAAACTAAAGCAAGGAGTGTCACTAGTATAACGCCACCGAGTATTAACACTGGTTGAGGCGCAAAAAAAGTGAGAGCGCCTTGAACCATTGCCAGGTCAATTAAAGCCAGAATAGCCATCTGCATGGCTATCTCTCCCAAGAGATTATTGGCAGCCAGGGGAGAAGTTTACTTCGATATGTCGATAAAATAACAAAATTCAGACTAAAGGAGGGATGTTACTCCCTCCTCTACTATTATGCTGTTTATTTTCTGGACTACCTTTTAATTTCTGACGCAGCATTTGTTGCTGTTTTCTCAATTGCCTTGCTCTAGACGAACCGCCTTTTCCTTTATCATTTCGCCCCTGACGACGAGGCGATTCCCACCGTTTTAGTCTCTGTGTCATGGGTTAATCTCATGTTAGCAATCAATATTAACAACTCCATTCTAGCTTGAAGTTTGAGAAGCCAACACTTGATTTAATTTCCCACTACGATAACCTTCTAGATCGAGAGTGACATAAATAAAGCCAAAATTTTGAAAAGCTTTGACTAGCTGGAGTAGATCGGTAGTTATTACAAAATTTTCAATCTGTTCTGGCGGCAGTTCAATTCTGGCAGTATCTCCTTCAGAGCGAACCCTTAAATTTTGATAGCCCAATTTACGTAGATATATTTCTGCTCTTCCTACTCTTTGTAACTTAGCTAGCGTAATTGCTTCACCGTAGGGAAAACGAGAACTGAGACAGGGTTGGGCTGGTTTATCCCACCAAGAAAGTCCTAACTGACGGGAGATTTCTCTTACCTCTGCCTTAGTTACCCCAACTTCTGCTAGAGGCGATCGCGCTCCTCTTTCTTTGGCTGCTTGGATGCCGGGGCGATAATCTTGCAGATCGTCTGCGTTAACGCCATCAACTACGTAGGGATAACCCCGCTCGCTCGCTATAGGTTTAAGAGTGTCGTGGAGTTCGCTTTTGCAAAAATAGCAGCGATTAATTGGGTTAGCAGCGTAGTTGGGATTATCCATCTCGTGAGTTTCGATTAACTCGTGTTTGATGCCAATCTGTACCGCTTGCTTTTGTGCCTCTTCTAATTCTTCTGGAAGCAGAGAAGGAGAAACGGCTGTTATCGCTAAAGCGCGATCGCCCAACACATCATAAGCAATTTTGGCTACCAAAGTACTATCTACACCACCAGAGTAGGCAATCAGTGCCCGCTCCATTTCCTTAAATAAACTTTTGAGTTGCTTTAATTTTTCCTCGATCATTATGTCTTCTGTCATTTACCCCTCTAGGAGCAATATAGCAAATAGGAAACAGTTACCAGTCACCAGTCATCAGTCACCAGTTAAACAGTGAAAAATTACTAATTATCAATTAGCTAACACCTAAAACCTAACACTTAACAACTGAATTAAGTAGGATGGTGTGAAAAAATAGAACCATGTAACAAAAAGTAAAGTCAAATAAAACCCTCTCTTCTTCTGCCTTCTGCCTTGACTCAACAATAAATATTGATGACCACCTACTTACTCCACTTGCTCTTTCAATGTCCGAGGAATGTAAAGGGTAAAACAGCTACCTTTGCCTACTGTTGAAGTAAGTTGAATATCACCACCATGCAGTCTTGCTAATTTGCGCGATAGAGCTAAACCCAATCCCGTTCCTTTATCGCGACGATTAATAGAAGTTTTTATTTGCTGGAAAGGTTGAAATAACTTTTGTTGGTTATCTGGAGATATGCCAATGCCCGTATCAATTACTGCAAATGCTAGCATTTGGCTTTGGTATTCTACTTGAAGAGTAACCGAACCAACTTCAGTAAACTTAACTGCGTTAGATAATAAATTAACTAAAATTTGCTTTAAGCGTAGTTTATCTGCCACACAAAAATCGATTTGTCGGTCGAGTTTTAAAATTAACTCCAGTCCTTTTGTTCTTGCTTTTTCTTGCACCATAGCTAGAGATGCCCGACAGATCTCTTCTACCGCTAATTTTTCGGGATATAGTGTTTCTTGTTGGGCATCAATTTTCGCTAAATCTAAATAGTCATTGACTAAATCTAAAAGATGTTCTCCAGATGAAGCGATCGCGCAGATATACTGCATTTGTCTGGGATTGAGGCTACCATAAATTTCATCTTTTAACATTCCTGCAAACCCTATAATTGCAGCGATGGGGTTGCGCAATTCATGATGTAAGTGAGAGAGCAATTCTTGCTTTGCTGCTTCTGCTGCTTGCCAGCTTAGTTTCTCTTGTTCGAGTTGTTTAATATATTCCTGCTGTTGTCGAATTTTAGTTAGTTGTGTTGTTTGTTTCTGGGTAGAACTAATTAAGCTATTTTTTAGAGCATCGGGTAGTTTAAATAAATTATTTCTTAATACATAACCACTAATGCCAGACCGTATGCATTCTATAGCTACTTCATCTCCTAAAATATCAGTAATTAAAATGAGAGGGATATTTGGTGCTAATTCATACCACCAGTCTAATTTGTCGAGGGGGGATGCAGCGGTTTGATAATAGTCATAGAGGATCGCATCATATACTTTTTCAGAGAGGTAAAAAGAAGATTCACAGGCAGAAGTTACTTCATAAAAAAAGTTTAAACCCGCCGCCTCTAACGTGGCAATTATTCGTGTAATATCGTCATTCTCCTCTGTCACAATGAGCAGATTCACCTGGCTAATTTGGTGAAATTTTTGTCGTGGCTGTAAAACCAATCCAGAACTATTAGACATGATAATTAATCTGGTATCGAATCGATTGTAGCCAATTTCTTGTTTATATTACTTATTTGTGATAATTTATTTAACTTATATTTATTGTATTGTTGAATTATTTTGCTCATAAAAAAATCAATATTACGATGGTACCCTACTCTTCTTACAAAAACTAAAATTCTTTTTGAGCAAAAATAGTTATGGCAATGACTAATAGTAAAGTCGTATACAATAAGCCATAAAGACCGTGACCGATCAGATCGCTAGTATTGGGTAACAATCCATAAACAGCCTCATTTTTGAGGTCTAGGCGGGAAAGATCGGGCAAAATTAAATAAAAACTGGTGGTAATCGCTTCAATGCCTTCATTTTTACTTAATTTACCAAGCTCGACTAAATCTTGGCTAAAATGTCCCATGAGATAGACACCGAAACTGAGTAAAGTTGCCAAAATTGAACTGGTAAAGACTCCAAATAAAATAGCAACAGCAATCAGTAAAGCCAATTCGATTAATAGGTAGATAGCAGCAATAACCAGTGCCCCAAAGGGATAAGTAATCCCCGAAAAACTAAGCATTCCCAAGTAAACAACCATCCCGATACTGACTGTTATTGCTAGTACCGCCCAAAGCCCGAGATGTTTGCCAACAATTAATTCTGCGCGACTGATAGGTTTGGGAATAAGCATCAGTAGGGTACGTTTTTCAATTTCTTTATTGATTAACCCAGTTCCGACAAAAATAGCCACTACTACATTTAGCAAGCTGAGCGCGCCAATCCCAAAATCGAGGAGAATTTTTTCATGGGTACCGGCAGCAATTTCTGGTAACAAGCGCAGGGCAATAATTTGCATCAGTGCAAACAAGCCGATGAAGTAGAGAATGCGATCGCGAATTACTTCTTGAAAACCATTGTTCGCGATTGTCCAGACTCTTAAAATATTCATTGCTTCTGTCGTTATCGATACTAATTAACTTCTCAAGAATTACACTGTTTATAATTCCCGCAACGGTTAATAAAATTGACATACATTAAAATTTATTCGTAATCCAAACCGATTGATAAGGTTTGAGGATTAATTTGGAATAAATGTCTTCTATTAGTAGACCGCTAAGAAGATCGCACCAAGGATCGGTACAGATTAAATTGATCGTAGATAAGTCGAGCTTTTGGATGCGATCGCTAAGGTTATTTATACAAAAAATACTCTGGTCTCGTTCCCGACTTTGTCGCCAGAAAGCAAACAAAGCTGAATTCATCGGGTAAAGAGTAAACTGAGTAGCGTTTGGATGAAAAGCCGATTGACGGCGACGAATCCGGATGCGCCGAGATAATTCTCCCAGTACTCGTGACTGGAGGGATTGGGGATAGGCTAAGAGTTTTTCTAGCTTGGCAAAATCCCATTTGTGACGATTGATCGCTCGTTTATGCCCCGTTTTGACGACGTTGCTATAGTCATTGGGAGTTGCTAGCAAACTATGAATATAAAAAGCAGGAATTCCTTCCAACGACATCATAATGGTTTGAGCACAGATAAATCTTTCAACTTGCCACCGGTCTTCTCCTTTTACCGTGCCTTTGAGGGCATCAAATAAAGAAATATTAATTTCATAAGGGCTTTGTGTCCCATCACATTTTTGTCTCATGCTGATTTGTCCGCCAAATCGTTCCATGGTCTCTAGCATTTGAAGGTACTCCTCTTCAGAGAGCAATCCTTCTGTCGGACGTACGCCAATACCATCGTGAGAAGCAGTAAAGTTAAGATATGTACAGCCAATCGGAGCGGGAGGCATGCTCATCATCCAAGTTTTGAGATGCTCGGATTTGCCCTGTAACAGAGCATTTAGTAGTAGGGGCGGGAGACTAAAATTGTAAATCGCGTGCGCTTCGTTGCGATTGCCGAAGTAGCTTAAATTCTCCCGATTGGGTACGTTGGTTTCTGTAATCAGAGCCACATCCGCATTTACCATTTGTAAGATTTCGCGGATGAGTCGAATCATTAAATGAGTTTCGCTAAGATGAATACAAGGAGTACCGATTTTTTTCCACAAATAGCCAACTGCATCTAAGCGTATATACTTTGCCCCCTTGTTTACATAGAAGAGAATAATTTTGATAAATTCTATTAGTACATCTGGATTGGCAAAATTGAGGTCGAGCTGATCGGCACTAAAAGTAGCCCAAACGTGTTTTTCTCCATTAGGGGTATCGACCTTGACGAGAAGAGGACTGCTGCGAGGACGAACTACTCCTGATAAGTCCGAGAGGGAATCGACTTCGATAAAATAGTCGCATCCTGGTTTTTTACCTTGCTTAAACTGTTCGAACCAAGCACTTTTACTAGAGACGTGATCGATCACCAAATCTACCATTAGCTCGAAACGATTGGCGATCGCCTCTATGTCTTTCCATTCTCCTAACTCCGGATTAACTTCAAGATAGTCGATAACAGCAAACCCATCGTCGGAACTGTAGGGGAAAAAGGGCAGAATATGTACTCCGGTGATTGTATCCTGTAAATTTTCTGTTAAAAAACGCTCGAGGGTTACTAAAGGAGGTTCGCCGTTATCATTACAGATGCTATCGCCATAGGTAATCAAAAGAATATTATCTTCGCTCCATTTATCGAGGTTTTCTTCTCCAGAGGCAGTCAAATAGTTTGCTATCAACGAGTAAAGCTTGTCTGCTAATCCCTCTGCGGTTTCTTTGCCGTAAATTTGGCGTAATAGAGGTTTTATCCTCAGAGAAAAAAGTCCTACTTTTTTGATAAATACAGTCATGAACCCAGTAATTTATCTCCTCAACCTATTTGTTGATTTACTAATAGCTAATTTTGAAAAAAAGCAGCTTTTTTTCAAAGTTATTCAATAGCTCAATTAAGTAAACAGACTTATTGACTGGTTTTTATCTGTTTATTTAACTGAATATAATTATTTAAATAAACTTAGCACAATTGTATTGTTTGCTACTAACATTTAATAAATTCCTCAGAGATGTTTGTCAAAAATCGATGAGATAGATATTAAAAAGGAATGATGAATTTACTGTCTAAATTGATACTAAATCAAATCTTCAAATCCGTTATCGTCAACAAATAATGATTGTCGTGCAAGATATTTTAGAGTCAACAAATTAAATTATGCGGATCGAGCAGTTGCAAGCTTTTCTGGCAGTAGCAGAAACGGGTAATTTCGGACAGGCAGCAAAACAATGTGGGGTTACCCAATCAACGATAAGTCGTCAGATTCAGTCCTTAGAACAGGATTTGGGTTTGCCTCTGTTTCACCGAACCTCTCAAGCAAAATTAACTTTAGGTGGTGAAAAGTTACTTCCCCGCGCTCTCAAAATTTGTCAGGAGTGGGAAAAAGGTTGTCTCGAATGTGCCGAGCTAGTAGCGGGAAAACAGCCAGAACTTTGCGTGGCAGCAATTCACTCGGTTTGCGGTCATTATTTGCCCCCAGTACTGCAGCAATTTTGTCGTGACTATCCGGAGGTTCAGTTAAGAGTAACTGCTTTGGGAAGCGATCGCGCCCTCAAAGTTCTCCGCGATGGTTTAATTGATGTAGCGATCGTAATGAACAATCGTTTTCTGACTTCTTCTTCAGAAATGGTAGTGGAAGTTCTCTACGAAGAACAGATAGAAGTCTTGATGGCAGCGGATCATCCCTTAACCGACTATGAAATAGTTCCTTGGTCGGAATTAGTCAAATATCCTCAGGTAGTCTTTAAAGATGGCTACGGAATGCAGAGGTTAGTGCAAGAGTGGTTCTCTCGTCAAAATGTCCGGTTGAACACGGTGATGGAGTTAAATACTCTCGATGCTTTTCGCGGAGTAGTACGTCAAGGCAATATCGTTGCTCTTCTGCCTCAAGCAGCTTTAATCGAATCCCGTCAAGATCCGACTTTAGCCGTACGTCCCCTGTCTAATTTCAGCGAATTATCCCCCCCATCAATCTCTGGAGAAACTCTAAGAAAGAGTTTAACTCGTGAAGTGGTGATGGTAACCACTAGAGATCGCCTAGAAATTCCACCGATAGCCCACTTCTGTCATTTAGTGCAAACAATGACTAAATCGGCTACTCCACAACTAAATAGTAAACAATTGATTGCTAATTACTAATTATCCGAAAAATCATGAGCGATCGATTCCGAGAATTATTAAAAAAAGTAGGTAGCGGTACCCACACCAGTAAAGATTTAAGTCGCCAAGAAGCAGAAGCAGCGACATCCATGATGCTTTTGGAGGAAGCAACCCCTGCTCAAATTGGCGCATTTATGATCGCTCATCGGATCAAACGCCCTACTGCCCCAGAATTAACAGGGATGCTAGATGCCTACGAGCGGATTGGTCCTAAACTAACCACAGCCAATCTGATTGGGAAAAAAATGCCCGTGGTTTTGGGCAATCCCTACGATGGGCGATCGCGTACCGTCCCGGTTACGCCCATCACTGCTCTGATTCTGGCAGTTGTAGGCGTACCGGTCATCCTGCACGGTGGTGACTGCATGCCCACTAAATACGGAGTGCCGCTTATTACCATCTGGCAACAACTAGGAGTAGACTTTTCCTCTTTTTCCCTGGCACAAACTCAAGAGTTTTTCGAGAAAACGGGAGTAGGATTTGTCTATTTACCCCAGCACTTTCCCCAAGCTCATCACTTAGTATCCTATCGCGACCAAATTGGCAAGCGTCCGCCCTTTGCCACCATAGAGTTAATTTGGACTCCCCTATCAGAAAAAGCTCATGCCATCGCCGGATTTGTCCATCCTCCCACAGAAAACCTTTTTCAAGAAACTTTCAAGTTACGCCGAGTAGAATACTACACCACGGTTAAAGGTTTAGAAGGAAGTTGCGAATTGGCTCGCAGTCGAACGGCAATTATTGGTATGGGACAACCGGATACTGGTTTTGAGCGCCTTCACCTTCATCCCAGCGATTATGATTTGGGTGGTCCAGACGTACCTTTAGAATCTACCGAGCAGCTAATGGAACAAATCCAAGCAGTCATACAGGGAAAAAATACCGAGCTAATGCCCTCTGCAATTTTAAACGGCGGTTTTTATCTTTGGCGTTGTGGAATTTGCCCCGATCTAGCTAGCGGATTTGCTCGAGCAGAAACCACGATTACTAAAGGAGAGTTAGCAGAAAAATTACGGCAACTACAAAATAGTTGTTGTCTGGAGCTGCTAGCTACTAATGCTGCTACGCGGAAGTAAAAAGTCAAAAGGCAAAAGTCAAAAATTGATAATTGATAATTGATAATTATTCATTAAATTCTGACTCTTGACTCCTGCCTTTTTGTTCACCAATAAATTTATTTTGTATTACTACTTATCTTCCTAAATTTCGCTTCATTCGGTCTAATTCTTCATCTAGTTCCCAATTTTGAAATTGAGCTTCTAGAGGATCTGCCGCTCGATTGTAGCCACTAGTATTTACTCCGCGCTCCCAACCAGCAGTATAGCCAGTAGCTGTGTTAGAAGAATTGACACTAGCAGCTTTTACTTGCTCGTACTTAGCCTTAACTTCTTGACGGCGTTGCTGAATTTGTTGAAGTAGTTCTCTTGCTTGGATAACTCGCTGTTTTGTTCCTTCCATCTGTCCCCAAAGCTGATTTCCCTGACGCAGCAAAGCAGCTTCTCTCTCTTTTGCCGCTTCGGCTAAATCTTGCCTACCTGCAGCTTCAGCTTTACTTACTCTGCCGTGCCAAACTTGAATATCTTGCGCCACGGAGAGAATTTCTTCTTGGAGATTTTTTTCTTTTCGTTGTAGATCGAGAATCAATCTCTGGGTATCTTGTTCTTGTTCTCTTAATTGTTCTTCTATGGCTTGTAACTCTAAATGAGGATTATTGCGTAAAAATTCATCTAGTCGCTCTTCCAGAAATTGACTGAAATCATCAAATAAGCCCATGTTTATTATTGGCGTGAAATTGGCACTGAGTGGTTTATGTCATATGTTATCTCAATCCCCATTTAAAAGTAGCCTATCTTAAGTCTGAGCGATCGCGTTTCTTTTGCTCACTTTTCTCGAGCTGACAAAAGAAATAATATAATTTCAGTACAATTTCTAAAATCTAGATGACGGCAAAACTTGAAAGATTCCGATTGTGTTAGCTTCTTACAGCAAATCCTGCCACAATTGCACTTGCGCTGGTCAGGATTTCGGCGAGTGAGGCGACGGGTCTGTCGACGATTAAGAAATCGTTTTCAACAACTGGGGCTAGAAGACTTTGCCAGCTATACAATCTATTTACTTGACCATCCTGATGAGTGGTCGGTAGTAGATGCTTGCTGTCGGATTACTATCTCTCGTTTCTATCGAGATGCTCAGGTCTTCGAGCAATTATGTCAGGCTCTGCCGTCACTAATACAGTTAAGACAAGAGAGAAGAAACAGCAGCCTTCGTTGTTGGTGTGCTGGTTGTGCTTCTGGAGAAGAAGTTTATACTCTCAAGCTCATCGAGCATTTCCGTTTGTCTAGCAAAAAATTGTTCTTACCTTTACATATCTTGGGAACCGATGTCGATGAGTATCTTTTGTCAAGAGCTAGGCGCGGCTGTTATTCCAAAGGAACACTCAAAGAACTCCCCAAACCATGGATAGCCCAAGCTTTTGATGTTAATCAGCAATATTGTCTCAAATCTGCCTTTCGAGAGGGAATCCAGTTTGAGCAGCAAGATATCCGAAAACAGATGCCAGATGGTTTATTCCACCTCATACTTTGTCGTAATCTCGCCTTCACCTACTTTGAGCCAATTTTACAGCAGGAAGTCTTACGAGGCATTCTCCATCATTTAGTACCAGAAGGAATTCTTTTAATTGGGAAAAAAGAATCCTTACCTATTGATGGGAACAGCCAAGTCATCAAGCTGTCTTCTCTGGGAATATATCAAAAGCGGACTGAGCGCATCTAAAGTGGGAAAGAAAAAAGCGGCAATCTTTGGCTTATTCCTTAAAAAGTCAGATCGAGCAAATTTTGGATTTTGGCGATTTCCAGCTCGGCTTTATGATTAAGTAACATGACTTGCTTGAAAACAAAACAGGAACAATGCCAGATATCAAAGCCCAATTAAGCGAGCAACTAGCTAGCGTTGAATGGAACTTACTCATACCTCACGCTCAGAGAGAGGCTGTCATTGTAGTCAACGAACAACTAGACCTGTTAGATGTGGCAGTAGCTATTGCTGAGGATGATTCGGCATCGGTGCAGGCTTGGATCGACCGACAGCTAATACACAAACCCTCTTTTCAAAACTTATCTATTTGGAATAATCAACCAAACAAGCAATTTATGACTTTAATCGTTCAACCCTTTGTCATAGTTCAAGAGAAATAATCGAGCTAACAATTGCTTATCAAAAAGCTATTAACTATTGGCTACACACTATACATTAGTTGGGTTCAAGACTCTTTTAAGAGAGCTTTTAGCTGTTAGCCTTATAGAACCCATTTGTTGGTATCTTTGTAAAAAAGAATAAGAAAAAAATGATCTACTCAAGCAGCTTGACAGACAAAGAATGGGAAATCATTAAACCTTTGCTACCGCAGAAAAATAGACCAATTACCAATCACCCCAGAAATTTCTGCGAACTATATGGGGAATCTCAAATTTCGTAATATTTGCGACATAACCGTTGAGTCTTCTGGTGAAGCGTCGGCATTCAAGAGCTTCTTTTTTCTTTAGCTGTTAACATGGAAAACCTTCAACTAATAAATAGCTGAAGGATTGTTTAGTATTTTCGCGAGAGAAGATATTGTTGCTTTAGCTATCTGTTTCTGTGTAGATTTATGCTACTTCTTTTTGCG
>JADEWQ010000241.1 GCA_015207585.1 Pleurocapsales cyanobacterium LEGE 06147
GCTGTTTTAAGAGTTTTTTCAGGCTTGATTCTGATTCGGCTATTTCTATGCGGACTACTCCTGACATTTTTTTAGTGCTAACTATTCTTTAACTATTTGTAGCATTCTTTTTTCTATTTCATATTACGTGGAGAACCAATCTAGCCCCAAGAAATAAGGATGCTTCGCAGTTTTATTACTAGCAAAAATTCATGAGGGGCTGTCTGCCGAATTTAGTTCGGCAGTTTATACGCCCCGTCTCACCGTTAAGCCTTTGGCTTTAACGGGAGTCCTCTTTTTGCATTTCAGATAGAGGCTGGCAGAGAAAAGGATTATATAGACAAAAAAAAAGTTGTTGTAAGCAATAGCCAGAGCATAGCTCCCATAGACATAGAGAAAGTAGACGAGCGTGCCTATTAGCAGCAATGCCCCTCTCAATGAACCTCGCCTGTAAAGCCAAATACAAAATATCAGCAGGGGAATGCCCAGAAAAAGCGTTACCGCATCCGTTCCTCGGTTTCCTGCACCTATGAAAAGCGTGTCATAGCGGTATAAGCCTCGTCCATAAATCTCCACAATTTGTCCTCGCAGTGTCCTGAAGGAGTACGGCTCACCTCCGTTGTTCCAGAATAGTCCGACGCTAGCAGCGATTAGCGCAAGTACAACGATTAGCGATGATAGCCAGACAAGAATGCTTGACGTTTTTCTCGGAAACCCAAGCAATAACATTTTCTAAAAGTCAGCCCGAACAACTACATCTATTATGTCTAGATTTTACAAAAAGGTTGCGGCTTCACTTAATCTTTGGCAACAGTTTTCAGGAATGGAACTACCGTCATGCTCCTCCCAGCATATTCAAATGGCGATCGTGAGTTTGTGAACAGCAACTTTGTCCTATAGCAATCCTAAATCATTCGTGAAAATAACTTCTGCCTTCTGCCTTCTGCCTTCTGCCTTTCCTTCTTTTAAATTTTCATGACTCAAACAGGATTGCTATATTAATTAACCCATTAAAATTACATTATCTATTACATGAATAACGCCGTTATCTGCTTCAATATCTGCGGCAATAACCGTGGCATTTTTCACTTCAAAATTATTAGAACAATTAATTTTAATTGGTGAACCTTCTACAGAAATTACAGAATCGACTTTTTCTAAATCCGACTTCATTAACTTGCCAGAAACTACATGATAAGTCAAAATTCTACTTAATTGAGGAATGTTTTGTAAGAGGGTTTGTATCGTTCCAGGCGGAAGTTTCGCAAAGGCAGCATCATTGGGTGCAAATACTGTAAATGGACCGGGACTTTTTAATATCTCGACTAAATTAGCAGCTTTAACTGCGGCAACTAAAGTTTCAAAACCATTTGTATTTACTGCAATATCTACTATATCAGCCATTTTAATTTAGTACTCTTAGTTTGATTCGATCGCGCGTAATTAAATTAATAATATCTTTAAAGAGAGTTAAAAATAAACCCAAAAATCTATAAATAGTTATAATATTATTAATATATTAAGTAAATAATGATTTAAGAATAAGTCAGGAGTAAAAAAAATTACCACCTAAAACCTCATCTTGGTTTTATATTTATTTACACCCATCTAGCTTGAAAATAGAGTTTTAGCGTAGGTGGGCAGCATAAATGTTTTGCTGTGGTTGGCAAAACTCGCTTTACAGCAGGTAATTAACATCAGGGGTAGTTGAGTTGAGGTTAATTAAGACATCTCCAAAATACAATTATAAATAAAATTAAAAAAGTAAATCAAGCATAAATTGGTCAAACAAGCCAAAATAAATGAGTAATTACACCTGGAAATATATAGAGCAACATCCCCAAGAAGT
>JADEWQ010000089.1 GCA_015207585.1 Pleurocapsales cyanobacterium LEGE 06147
ACAAATACATTTTAAGGATGGATATAATTATGCTTTTTAGAGATTACAGGCGATTAAAATCGCTACCTCGTCTTCCTCTCTGCTTTAAAAAGACAGAGCTTCCCACTTCGCAGTTTCTCGGGTGATTTTAGACGAATTGAGGATATCTTCACAGGTTATGAATTTGAACACGAATTTAGTGAAAACTGGCGACTCCGCAACATGTTTCGCTATCACTTTCGCGAATTTAACGTTGAAGAGATATCAGGTGGAACAGTTGCAGATGATAACCGGACATTAAATCGAAGTTATCAGCAACAGGAAAACAAACTGAATCAATTTAATTTAATTACCGATGTCACTGGCAATTTCTCAACTGGTCCGATCGATCACACTCTTTTACTTGGTCTCGATCTGAGATGGGAGACGGAAGACTGGACTGGTCAGTTCGGACCCGCCGACCCCATTGATATTTTCAACCCAATTTATGGTGCCCCGATTCCCACCGACTTGACAGATTTTGAAATTGAAAGTGAAACTAACTGGGTAGGAATTTATCTTCAAGATCAGATTTCGTTGTTGGACAACCTCATCCTGCTCTTAGGAGGACGGTTAGACTTCGTCAATAGTAGTCTATTCACAGTGGGTGGGTTTGGCGATCTTGACAATAGGGTTGAAGATACTGCGTTTAGTCCAAGGGTTGGAATTGTCTACCGTCCAGTTGAACCAGTCTCCCTATACGTTAGCTACAGCGAGTCGTTCCTGCCTGTATCTGGTTTCTCCGCAGGGTTGACCTTTGAAGGTGAACCATTTAAACCTGAAACAGGACAGCAGTTTGAGATCGGGGCAAAAGCCGAGTTTTTGAATGGTCGATTAGTAACTACGCTTGCCCTCTATAATCTAACGAAGCAAAATATTACTACTGACGATCCCAATAATCCAGGGTTCCAAATTCAGACTGGGGAACAGCGCAGTCGCGGGATTGAGTTCGATGTGATTGGTGAAATTATACCGGGACTGAACCTTATTGCCTCCTATGCTTACACAGATGCAGAAATTACTGAGGATAACTCTGACCGAGAAGGTCTGCGTCCGGAGAACACTCCTGAACATGCAGGCAGCCTCTGGCTCACTTATGCGTTTCAACAGGGCAGTCTAGAAGGGTTAGGATTGGGGGCAGGAGTCTTCGCTGCTAGTAGGATCGACGGGAGTGATGGCACCTTTTTCTTGCCAGGCTATGCCACCGTTGACTTAGCAACTTGGTACGGCTTTTCAGCAGGAGCAAGTGATGTTAGGCTTCAGCTGAATATTAAGAATTTATTTGATGCGGATTATTATCGCGCTACAAGTAGCAGAGGCTTTAACCGTCCAGGCGATCCATTCACGGTCATTGGGTCTGTGTCTGTAACCTTCTGATTTGGGTTCACTTGTGGTTACTAATATTCGTCGCTTAAAACTCTTATTTTTCATTGGCATTGTCCTTGCCATCATCTCAGCCTGTGGCAAGACCATTTTCGATAACTTATCGGATTCTTCTAATCAGAAGCAGACATCTTTGTGCCGAGTAGTCGAACACGCGATGGGTGAAACTTGTGTCCCTTACCATCCAGAACGGGTTGTTAGTCTTGGTGATGCAGCCAATACAGTAGCGTTGGGGATCAAACCTGTTGCAGGTGTCTTTCGCACTGGGTTTGAGTCTTTTCTCAGGGAACACATCGCAGGTATCGAACAACTTCCAGGAGGAGATCTCAGCTTGGAAACTATTGTTGCTCTAAACCCTGATTTGATTTTGGCGACATATCGTGAAGTAGTCTACAATCAACTTGCCCAGATTGCACCATCGGTTTTGCCAAATTGGGAAAAAGGCTCTGACTGGAAGAAGGTCTTTTTCAAAGAAGCTGAAGCATTAGGGCGAGTAGACCAAGCTCGGCAATTGATAGCTGATTACGAAAACAGATTGGTCCAGTTTAAGGCTGAAATGGGTCTTGATGAGACTTCTTCTACAGATTCTACAGAGAATCACTTGAACCAAATTAAAGTTTTAGTAGTTCGTGTTTATCCAGATGGTATCCAAGTCTATCTTAAGGATTCATTTTGCGGGAGTATTTTGGCTGATGCTGGGCTGTCTCATCCTCCAAGTCAGAATGAATTTGCAGGACAACAACGACTCAGCAAGGAACTAATTCCTGACTTAGATGGAGATGTAATGTTTTTGTGGACATATGGTCATAATCCTGAAATTTCTCAGCAGGCAAATATCACCCTAGACAAGTTGAAAGCCGATCCACTCTGGTTACAATTAAAGGTTGTTCAACAAGGCAAGGTCTATGAAGTACCAAGCTACTGGTTTGGCGATAGCATCTTGGCAGCTAATGCCGTGATTGATGACCTGTTTAAATATCTAGCAGAAAACCAGTAACATCCATGTCCAAACATATCTTATTTGTCTGTAAATCCTGCAACGCCAAATCTGACCAAGACCATACCGCAGAGCCGTCTGATGGAACCAAACTGCTGAACCAACTCCAGACGTTGCATCAAACTTGGTCACATCAAGCCGATCTCGAAATTCGTGAAGTTGGCTGTCTGTGGACTTGTAGTCAACCCTGCGCCGTTGCTTTCTCCGCTCCCGACAAAGCCACTTATCTGTTTACCCAGGTTCCTGCGACCGAAGTAGAGGCCCTGCTTCAGTTTGGGGAACTGTATCTCAATAGCAAAGACGGCACCATTCCCTGGAAACAGTTCCCAGAGAAACTACAATCGGCAAGCATTGCTAAAATTCCATCTATCTAGACAGGCATAGATGCCATACTAGAGTTACAGCTTTGCGTGCCCATGCCGAGAGATGCCAAAAAATTGATCGAAAAAGCATGACTATTAATTTTAAAGCACTCCAAAACGAGAGACTTTCCAATAAGAGTATATTTTAAGTTAAAACAATGAAAGCTAGATTTAAGTATCGTATATATCCAAAACAACATCAGTTAGAGCCTTTGGCTAAAGCTTTTGGTTGCGCCCGTGTTGTTTGGAACGATGCTCTAGCAATCTATCAAGAGGCTGCAAACAATAAACTACCTTTCCCGAAAGAGGTAGATAAGAGAGTTATTACACAAGCTAAAAAGACTCCAGAACGTGCTTGGTTGTCTGAGGTATCAAACATCTTACTCCAACAGTCTTACAGAGATTTGCAAACAGCTTGGAGTAACTATTTCAATAGTCTTAAAGGGAAGCGAAAAGGGAAATCAGTAGGTAAACCTAAGTTTAAGAAGAAGCAATCTAAACAAGCTATTCGCTTTAGAAAAGGTGGCTTAAGTGTGCATTCTTGCTCGGTTAAACTAGCTAAGATAGGTCACATTAGAATGGTTGTATCTAGACCGCTACCTTCTGAGCCTTCGTCAGTAACAATAATTAAGGATGCTGCTGATAGATACTTTGCTTCATTTGTGGTAGAAGTCGAGCCTAAACCAGTACCTGAAACAGAGCAATCTGTAGGGATAGACCTGGGTTTGAAACACTTTGCTATATTGAGCAACGGTGAGAAGATATACAATCCTAGATATCATAAAAAGCTTTTAAAGCGAATAAAAAGAGCAAATAGGAAACTATCCAAGTGCCCCAAGGGTTCTAAAAGAAGAGAAGCAGCCAAGCTTAAATTAGCCAAGCTACACGCTAATATCAAAGACCTCAGAAACGATTTTCTTCATAAGTTAACAACTAAGTTAGTACGCGAAAACCAAGCCCTAGCTATTGAAGATCTTAACGTTTCAGGTTTGATTAAAAACCGTAAACTATCTAGAGCGATAGCTGATGCTGGCTGGTACTCCTTTAGATCGATGCTTACCGCTAAGTGTGATCAAGATGATCGGCACTTAGTCGTCATTGATAGATGGGAGGCTACCAGTCAAAAATGCTCTAGTTGTGGTTTTCATGGCGGTAAGAAAGAGTTAAATGCTCGTGAATGGACTTGTTTAAGCTGTGGCACTATTCACGACAGAGATATCAACGCTGCGAATAATATAAAACTCGCTGGTGGGCTATCAGAGAGTATAAACGGACGTGGGAGGGAGTGTAAGACTACTTCGGTAGCAGTTTCCGTTGAGCCGTCAACCACCTATAGACAATTAAGTTTATGGGAATCTCCGTCCTTATAGGGCGGAGAGGATGTCAAAGTATTTTGTTTAGAAAAAAAGATGATTAAAACTGAAGAAATCCCCCGCTTAGAAAACGGCGATCGCCTTTCTCGTCCTGAGTTTGAACGCCGTTATCACGCCATGCCCAATCATCAAAAAGCAGAATTAATCGAAAGAGTGGTTTATCTGGTGGCTTCCCCTTTAAGATTTGAACGTCATGCTGAACCCCATGCCTCAATTCTGACATGGTTAACAACATATAGAATTTTCACTCCAAGAACAAGAGTTGGAGATACCCCAACCGTCCGTTTAGACTTGGATAATGAACCTCAACCGGATGCCGTTTTGTTTCTCGATCGAAGCGTTGGCGGACAAGTCCAAATCAGTGAAGATGATTATCTAGAAGGTGCGCCAGAGTTAATCGTAGAAGTGGCTGCCAGTAGTGTTGCCATAGACTTATTTGATAAAAAACGGGCCTATCAACGCAATGGGGTGAAAGAATATTTGGTGTGGCAAATTTATGAGCATGTTTTAGATTGGTTTTGCTTAGAACAGGGCGAATATCGCTCATTACAACCCAATGAGCAGGGAATCATTCAAAGTCCAACCTTTCCTGGGTTATGGTTAGCCGTACCGGAATTACTAGCAGGAAATATGGCACAAGTGCTGGCAACGTTACAAACAGGACTGCAAAGCGAAGAACACGAGAAATTTGTTCAAAAATTAACTAACTAGTAGCAAAGAACCTTCAAACATTTTCCCTAATTTCAATCAGCGATCGCACTAAGTACATAGGCATAATTATTTACCCATTTGGTGATTTCCTATGCCCTATGCCCTACGCCCTATTCCCTCTCCCAATCGAAATTTTTAATTTATGCATTCAAAGTAAGAACCAAAGGTGTAGAATTGACCTTCTTGAAGAATTGAACGGGGCTGAGCCATAGAGGATGCGAGATGAACATTCCCCTTAGACGATACGGGTATCTTCTCAGTAACTATCTTAAACCTCAACGAAGTCGCGTCGTTGGATTGGCGATCGCCCTTTTGGGCAGCATTGGGTTACAGATTCTCAATCCCCTGCTACTCCGCAACTTCATTGACACGGCTGTTGCCGGCGGTGCAACTCGGACTTTATTGGTAACGGCTGGATTGTTTACGGGGATTGCGCTCATTCAGCAAGCCTTGCAAGTAGGAGCCACCTACTTGAGTGAAACAGTGGCATGGACGGCAACCAATGCCCTCCGCGCTGACTTGGTGGATCATTGCTTGGATCTAGACCTGTCCTTCCACAAATTGCACCCTCCAGGAGAATTAGTCGAACGGGTTGATGGTGATGTCACTGAACTATCGAGATTCTTCTCTCAGTTCACGATCTATATCTTGGGCAATGGCATTTTTCTGGGTGGCATTCTCATTGTTTTGTGGCTCGAAGATTGGCGAGCCGGATTGCTGCTGACTGTATTTGCGATCGCTGCTTTGATGACCTTGGGAAGATTGCATACCTATGCCGTTCAACCTTGGGCAGCCTATCGCCAGATGAATGCCAAATTTTTCGGATTCTTAGGAGAACGCCTGGCAGGACTGGAAGACATTCGCGCCAATGGAGCCGTCAGTTATGTTATGCATCGGTTCTATCAACTGCTGCAACATTGGCTTCCCCTCTATCACAAAGCCAGATTGACCAGTACTGTTCTCTGGGGCACCTCAGTCGGGCTATATACGCTCGGCAATGCGATCGCCCTTGCCATCGGTGCCTATCTTTGGAGCCAACAAGCCATTACCATCGGCACCGTATATCTCATCTTCTATTACGCCACCCTGCTCTACCAACCGATTGAACAAATTCGGGAAGAGCTAGAAAATCTCCAGCAAGCTGAAGCTAATATTCTCCGCATTCAAGACTTATTTCAGGTGCGATCGCGCATCGGTCCTGGTGGCAGCCAACCCCTTCCAGTAGGAGCACTATCGGTTTGTTTTGAGAACGTTTGGTTTAGTTATGAGGAGTCATTATATTTGTCTTTCTCCCCTTGTTGGGCATTGTCGTATTATTGCGAAAGGCAAGCCGCCGAATTCAACAATACCGTCGAGCCAGCCGTCAAGCAACGCAACAGGTGACTGGATTGATCGGCGAATTGTTTAGCTCAGTGCAAGGGATTCAACTGGCAGGAACTAAAGCAGATGTTGTTCGCCACTTTCGTCAACTCAGCGATCGCCGCCGTCGGTTTATGGTTAAAAACCAATTGCTGACTGCCCTGCTCAACTCCAGCTTTAGCAATACAGTCAGTATCGGCACTGGACTAATTTTAATTCTTGCTGCCCTATCCATTCAATCCAGCAATGCAGCTCTCAAAGTGGGGGATTTTGCTCTATTTGTCTATTACCTCTCGTTTATCACCAGCTTTTTGAGCTTTCTTGGTAGTTTTCTAGCCATGTCCAAACAAACCGAAGTTTCGTTTGAACGAATGGCAGAGTTGCTGGAAGTAAAAGGGAGTAGGGAACAGAAAATAGGGGATAAAGGAAGTGAAGAGGCAAAGGAGTTAAGAACTAACCCCCATCTCCCCATTCCCTCATCTCCTCTCATCTCTTCATTCCTCCTCACTGCTCCCCATCCCCTTTATCTTCCTGACTTATTGGGACGTAGACCAGAACTTCCTCCCCTTCAACAACCCCGACGACACCCACAGGATTTCTTGCAAACACTCACTGCAACTAACCTTACTTATTTTTATGAGATCTTAAATGGGTTCTATAGAAGGATAAGGGCACTCGCGAGAATGTTGTCTTATTTCAACCCATCATTTCAAACATTGACAGAGCACTAGATTGGCTGAGAGTTAATTTCTTTCTTTTGGAAGAAGTAGCACTGACATGGTGACTAATAGCCTTTAAATAAAATATTTATTTTTTTCAAAATTAATAAGAGCTGAGATTTATGAATAGCCAAAAAAAACCTTCAAAAAATTTACCCACTATCGTAGGAAAGTTTTCAACAGAACAGGCAGCGCAGGAAGCTCATCATGCAATTGAAACAGCTGGCTTTAGAGTGGAGCAAATTTCTCTAGAAACGCAGAATTTGAATATTTCTTCCGAAATTAAAGAAACACAAGCCCTTAAAAGTGCCAGAGGAGGAGCGATCGCCGGAGGAATTTTCGGTGCTGCTGCTGGTTTTTGTCTGAGTTTGGTTGCTTCCAATTTTTCTGATGTTGGACCTGCGGTAGAGGGGCATATTAGTATTTTTAATTTCGTACTTACCTTAGGTGGAGCTGCATTGGGTGCGGTCGGATTTGGTTTAATGGGTGGGCTATCTGGAGTTAACGCTCCCAAAGAAGACACTGAAGCCGACCGAGAGCAATCCTCCCGTAATTATCTAATAGAAGTTTGGGGCACTAAAGAAGAAGTGGAGCGAGCTGCAGAAATTTTACGTCAGCAAGGAGGTCAGCTTTAAAGATAAGGATGCGTTGCGATCTGAGCTGGTAGAGACGGCAGACTATGTTCCTTGGCGCGAGCATGTTAAATTACCATAAAGGTCCGAGATACTCTGCGCAATAATGCACTGAGCTTGTGCCACCAAAGGTGTGCGGAGCAACCCGGAATTCATTTCCAGTTCAGTCTTCAGCAGAGTCCGCTTGGACTTTGTCAAAGATCGAAGGCGATCGCTCCTTAAGAAATTTCTTGTATCGTCTCGTTATTAGCTGTAACTTCATTCTAAAGTGAGGTTAACAAACATATGTATGTACCAGTCTGGCCTGGAGAGGCCTACCCCCTCGGATCGCATTGGGATGGCAAAGGAACGAACTTCGCCCTCTATAGTGAAAATGCTACTGGGGTCGAACTTTGTCTATTTGATGGCAAAAATCGAGAAACCCGAATCCTATTGACAGAGGTTAATAATTATATTTGGCACGGCTATTTACCAGGAATTGGACCGGGTCAGCGCTATGGTTTTCGCGTACACGGTCCTTTCGCGCCAGAGCAAGGTCACCGCTTTAATCCCAATAAACTTGTAATCGATCCTTATGCCAAAGCTGTAGATGGGGAAATTGGCTATGGAGAGGAAATCTTTGGCTATCGGTGGGACGATCCAGACCAAGATTTAGCTTTTTCAGAGCTAGATGATGCTTATTTAGTTCCCAAGGCGATTGTAGTAGATGAGACTTTTAACTGGGGAGAAGATAAACTGCTACGCATTCCAGAACACGAAACAGTTATTTACGAAACCCATGTTAAAGGTTTTACCAAACTGCATCCATACGTTCCCGAACTTTTACAGGGAACTTATGCGGGATTGGCACACCCTGCGGCGATCGCCTATCTTCAATCTCTCGGTATTACTTCAGTAGAATTGATGCCCGTGCATCATTTCCTTTCTCAGCCCGGACATTTGGTAGATAAAGGACTCAGGAATTATTGGGGTTACGATTCGATCTGTTATTTTGCTCCCTATGCCGGCTATTGTGCTACTAAAAATCCCGAGCAGCAAGTCAGAGAATTTAAGCGAATGGTCAAAGCCCTTCACGCAGGGGGGATTGAAGTAATTTTAGACGTAGTTTATAACCATACTGGCGAGGGCAATCATCTCGGTCCTACCCTTTCTCTGCGAGGCATTGACAATGCTACTTACTACCGTCTAGTAGATGACGATCTGCGCTACTATATGGATTTTACTGGCTGCGGCAATTCTCTTAACGTCAGTCATCCGCAAGTGTTGAAGTTAATCATGGATAGCCTGCGCTATTGGGTGCTGCAAATGCACGTAGATGGCTTTCGCTTCGACCTAGCTTCAGCATTAGCAAGAGAACTGTATGAGGTCGATAGTCTTGCTGCCTTCTTTGATATTATCCATCAAGATCCCGTGCTATCAGACGTTAAACTAATTGCCGAACCCTGGGACGTGGGTGAAGGTGGCTATCAAGTAGGGAAGTTTCCTTTATTGTGGTCTGAGTGGAATGGTCGGTATCGCGATACCGTAAGAGACTTTTGGCGTGGGGAGGATAGCTCTTTAGCCGAATTTGCTTTTTGCTTTACTGGTAGTTCTGATTTATACGAAAATAATGGACGACGACCGAGTGCCAGTATTAACTTTATCACCGCTCACGATGGCTTTACTCTCAACGATTTAGTCAGTTACAACGAAAAACATAACGAAGCGAACGGAGAAGATAACAGAGATGGAGAAAGCCACAACCGCTCTTGGAATTGTGGTGTAGAAGGAGAAACAGATAAGCCAAAAGTGTTGCGTTTGCGCAATCGACAGAAGCGTAATTTTTTGGTTACTTTGATGCTCTCTCAGGGAGTGCCAATGTTGCTGAGTGGAGACGAATTAGGACGAACACAAAAAGGGAACAACAATGCCTACTGTCAAGATAATGAACTTTCGTGGCTAAATTGGGATTTGCAGGAAGAGAATGAGGCACTGCTTGATTTTACCCGTCAACTGATTTATTTTCGCCGTCAGCATCCAGTCTTTCGCCGTCGCAAATGGTTTCAGGGAAGAGCTATTCATGGTTCTGGAGTCAGCGATATTAGTTGGTTTAATCCCAATGGTAGTGAGATGACTGAAGAGCAGTGGAATATGGGTTTTGCCAAAGCAATTGGTATTTTTCTCAATGGTGAAGCAATTCCTACCCGAGGCAAGCAGGGAGAGCGAGTCATGGATGATAGTTTTCTGTTGCTTTTTAACGCTCACTACGAACTAATCGAATTTATGATTCCTTTAGGATTAAGACAATGGGAATGGTCCGTGATTATTAATACAACCAAATCTCATTTTTTGAAAAGAGGTAAGATGTATCGAGATGAGCTTTCTATTCCGGTAGAACAGCGATCGCTGGTCGTACTTCAAAAAAGATAATATAGCGGGAGTCAGGAGTCAGGAGTCAGTTATTAACTGTTGACTGTTCCCTATTTCTTAAAGACGTTATCTGAAAAACTAAGGTTTTCAAAGTAGACGCAGTTTACAAATAAATTTCTTCAACGTTTGATTCCTTTGAATCGTTCTTTGGCTGATTCAAACGCTTCTTGCATCACGGATTGAATTTTTTTCGGGTCAGGTTTTTTGCCCCCCATCAGATCGCCGAAATAAACGCAGGCTCCTTCTCCCAGTGCCCAGGTATAAGCGGCTGCCCAAGAAGCGGCAATGACACTACCAAAGCCTGGGAGAAATTTAATTAACTCCCGTCCAACTGCCTGGGCTAAAAAACCTCCGGCGATCGCGCTCACCACACCTCCAGCTTGAGACGGAGACAGAGTCTGTCCGTATAATTTTCCCAACAGACCCACCATCGATACTTGTAAGGCTGTCAAGACAGGCATGGTAGCAAATGGCAGGGGGACTGCTGCAAGGGTAGCTGCCATAACAGCAAATGCACTAATGTAGTGTCGTCCGACATCCCGATAGAGGTTGCCAATTTGGTCCCCAGCTTCATTGTCCAATAACTGATGAATTGCGCGAGCTTCTGCTTCTGGAAGTAGGTCTGCTAGAGTATCTCTCAGTGCTTCTAAGCCGTAAAAGACTGGAGTGTAGCCGTCTTCTTCTAGAGTGAAGTCGAGGGCGACAGTGCGATCGCACGAGTCCGCAAAAGCTTGCTCAATAGCACTGAAGGCTCGATTAACCTCTTCATAGTCTGGTGGATAGGCGGGATGATCGGCAGTATCGAGGGGATAAACTTCATGTAAGCAGGTAACCGCCAACAGACAGGGAATGTCTGGGTACTGCTGACGCAGTTTCCGAGCTATTTGTCGCAACGTATCGGTCGCAAAATCATTAATTTTGACAGTCAAAATCAGGATTCTGGCGCGGCTACTTTTTTGTTGTAAATCGCCAATGAGTTCCTCAATAATAGTCTCAGTCTCCTGGTTGACATCTCCCAGTCCGACTGTATCGGTAAAAATGAGCAACGGCAGGTCATTGGAGGGATAGGCATAACGCTCGGTATGTTGGGTGTGAGGACGAAATCCCTGACCGACAATTTCTGCAGAAACCCCCGTCAATCCGCGCACGATCGAACTTTTTCCGGCTTGGGGCTTACCAATCAGAAGGGCTTCGGTAGTAGGCAGTTCTGCTCGAATCGTTTTCAGAATCTCTGTAACCCGCTTTTCATCAACGCTAAACCACTGAACTATCATCTGCGCCGCTTGTTCTACGGGTAAGGATTGTATCAAGCGGGCAGTTGCGTCGTTCCATACTCCTATAATACGGTTAGTCCAGGAATTATGTTTCGACCCAATCTTTACTTGTTCGGTCGGTTCAGTGAACTGCTCGGAATGGGCTGACGACGAATCGGCATTACGTTGCTCAGTCATCTTTTCAAAACGGCAGAGAGATTTAAATTCAAAACTTTACGCTCTTTATACATACATTGTAGATATTTTCTTATAGTTAGTTAAACCGATTCGGTCTACTTACGTCCATAAAAAGCAATTAGAGGATTAGCACTATCTAACAACCGAGCGAGTGCTTCTGATGCCCCCTTTTGATGGCAAACGTCTGCCTTGATAAATAAACAAATTGCTTCGGCTAATAGAGAGCGGATTTGGTCTTCTGGTTGAGTTGGAGAAAAGTCGAGAAATGGTCTGCCTGTAGTTAGATCTGAGGGATAGGCTATAGAAAAATGATTTGCTCCTTCGATCGACACTAGATAACTATCGCCTCGTCCTCCGGAAATCCCCTCTGTGAAAGTACGCTCAGTTAAAGTCATTGCTTCTTCTGGAGAAATTCCATAGCGATAGCTGCTATTGGCAATCACCCCATCGCGGGTTCCTCCCATGATGAGCAGTGGTAGTGAGTCAGGCAGGGGCAATATAGTGTTGGGTGCATAACCCATTTGTACGGCAGCAGCCGAGTGAACCCCATAGCCAAAAGCGCCTGCCACTTGAGGAAAAAAGCGCGGCTCGGCATTTTCTAGTGCCAATCTACCTCCTGCGGAGTGACCTCCTAAAATCACTTTTTGCAAGTCAAGCAGATTCGCGAGTATTCCCTCTGAATTGATGCGTTCTAATTCCTCAAGCAGTGTTGGTAAAGCGGAAGCGGTAGGACCAGTACCATATTTGTCAGGTTGCCACATAACTAATTCTGCACCTGGGGTGAGGGCAACCAATCCTGGTATATTTTCTGCTACCCAAGCAAAGGTAACCGTTACCAATCCCTGTCGTGCCAGCTTAACCGCCAGCCATTGATATATTTCGGGACTACAGTTGACCCCGTTAAAGAAAATAACCACTGGAAAGGGAGCTTGCTGGCGATCGGCAGGAACAATGCCCCAATCGCGTTCGGCTTCGCTTGCCGACATTCGTGCTGGATAAAAGACTTTTAGATGAATAGTATCGTAAGGAGGAGTGGCACTCTCTACTTTAACAGCTCTCCAAAATGCCCGAACGATAGTATTAGGATTTTTTGAATCAGTCATCGTTTAAGAAATAATTCTCATAATCACTAAAATACTAACTAACGGGATTTGATTGATTCGACTCTTTTACTTTTGCTACCCAACCTCGATACAACTTGAGAATTTCCGCAAAGGGAACTGTGGTTTCAGAGATCAGCTCAAACAGCGGAGGCGCAAATTTTTCGGGCAATAATTGATGCATAATTTTACTCAGACGTTCTCTTAACAAAAACTCAAGAAATAATTTGGTAGATGAAGGAAATGCATAGTCGCCAAGTTCGACTAAAGCATGAGCATCGGATTTGCGACGAACTGTAAATTGTTTGAGAGTTTCTGCCCAATTATCGGAGTATTCGTCTAAAAGGTTGTCTAATAAGACTACGTCTTCTAATGCTGCATTGCAACCTTGACCAATAGAGGGTGACACCGAATGAGCTGCATCTCCGATAATAAGTACGCTGTCACCTTGATGATAGCGGCTGCAACGAATAGTTAAAATGCTCGATATTGGTCTTTTGAGAAACGCTCTAGCCTCTTTCTCTGGCATCAACCAACCGACTTCGGGAAAATTTTCGCGAAAGAATTGGAGTACCTCTTCAGTTGTGGAAAGAGCAATTACCTGATTTTTACGACGGGGAAAGTGAATTACACCGCTCATCGTGCCATCCTGCTGGTGCAGCAACAGTAAGATAGTCCCATCATCGAGTCTCCAACTGTGAATTTTGCCAAATTCTAGTTTGTTTTTGGCTTCTGTGTCGGGCAGCGGCAAGAACACCGATTTATAGTCATTAGGAACATATTTTTGTTCGTATTCAAACAGTTCCATATTGAGAAAATAGGTTCTTACTAGTTTTCCTGCAGCTTGTTTAACAGGGCGATCGCCAACTCAGTGCGATCGAGAGTAAATAGGGGTTTTTTCCTCGATCTCAAGCGCGTCTTGCCATTTTTTTGGTGAAATATTGCTCCCTCCATCTCTACGCTAAGTCCTTTGACCGCTTCTTCAAGCCCCTCTATTTTGCTTAAAGCACTCATCCCTCTCTCGCCTAAAGAAAGGGGAAAAGTTCTGCGCTTGGATAATGAAACGAGACGAGGATCGCTGCGACGCTCATAAATATCAATTTGATATTGGTTATTACGGCGCAATAAATAATGGGCGAGGAGAAGACCACTAGGACCAGCACCTATAATTGCCACTTTCTTGTTCATTTTTTTTTCAGTTGAATAGTTAGCTGAACTATCGAGGGCTTTAGTAATTAATTTAGAACTTAGGCATAGCCACCAGGAAATCAATTTCCTCACCTCAAAGTGCATCAACGTTCGGAACTTAAAGTTCTGGACTAAAAAATTAAGTCCATTTTAATGGACTAAAATGCTTATCTAGTCTTATGCACGAAAACTTTTACGAGTGATTGTTGAGAATGGTGCAAGATGAGAGTTTCTAACTGACTCGAAATATTAGTTTAGTTAAGCTAACCCATTTCAATGGGTTTGAGCTTTGAGCCAGAACTTTAGTTCCTGGCAAACTACTGGTTAAGGATGGCGCGATACCGTAGGAAGCTCAGGATACTATTGACACTAAGCATGGAAAGAATACTGCCCGCACTCAAAACACTGAGGAGACTACCTACACTGAAGACACTAAGAATGCTGCCCGCACTGCCAATACTCAGAATACTACCTACACTGCCAATACTTAGAATGCTGCCCGTGCTGCCGATGCTCAAAATACTTCGATAACTGACCTTGCTAAGAATACCCTGCTTGGGAATAAACAACTGTTCCATCATTATTTTTCTCAAATATAATTTAATCGATGTTCCGGAACAAAATTTATACTCTTATAATAAAAATCCCACTACAATCAGTTGTCATAGGGTTTGAGGGCTCGAAGGATTTTGCTTTCATGTGTCAACTGCTGGGAATGAACTGCAACGTGCCGACCGATATCTGCTTTTCATTTGAAGGATTCTCAGCACGGGGAGGCAAAACAGATGAACATAGTGATGGTTGGGGTATTGCGTTTTTTGAAGGGGTAGGATGTCGTATTTTTTTAGATGAAACTTCGTCTTCTATTTCTCCAGTTGCAGACTTGGTAAAGCGCTATCCGATCAAATCTACTCATGTAATTGCTCATATCCGCAAAGCCACCATTGGTGCGGTTGCACTGGAAAATTGTCACCCATTTCAGCGGGAATTGTGGGGACGGTATTGGATCTTTGCTCACAATGGCGACTTACCCAATTTTTATCCAAAGGCGCAATTTTATAGTCCGGTCGGTCAAACAGACAGCGAACGAGCTTTTTGTCTCATTTTAAATACTTTGCGCCAAGCCTTTCCTGACGGTAAGCCACCGTTGGAAAAGCTCTATTCAGTATTGCAAGAAATTACCAATGAAATCGTCTGCAAAGGAATTTTTAATTATCTACTTTCAGATGGCGAACATTTTTTTGCCCACTGTTCTACTAAACTATGCTATATCGTGCGCCAGGCTCCTTTTGCTGCTGCTCATTTAATTGATGCAGATATAACCGTTGATTTTCAAGAGTTGACGACTCCGAGCGATCGCGTTGCCATTATCACCACGGCTCCGCTGACCGATAATGAAGTTTGGACAGAGTTCCAACCGGGAGAACTGCTAGTTTTTCGAGATGGATTACCTCTTAAACCGCAGTTTTCTTCGGTTTCTTCTCAAGACAGCTAAATGGGTATGCAGCAGGGAATAACAATGCATCCACCACCACCTTTCTGAGTTTGCAGCGTTTGAGCGGCAATTTTACACGATTTAAATCGCTGAGGAGCCATTTGGATAGCTGTTTTCAGATCGTGGTTTATCAGTATGTCTTTGACATAATCCGAGCAAGACTCACTTCCATATAGCAATCGATGAGGACAAGAGAAACCTTTACGAGGAGAAAGATGCTTTTGATAGGAATTGAGAGAGACAAGCGCAACCCGTGAGGCAAAAGATTCCATTGTGCTAACTGACAGATTAAGACAAATTGTAATAAAGATTATTACTCTATCTTTTATCTCAAGCTAAACATCTTTTACTCTACCAATAGACTTAATTTGAATCTTTTGTTTTCCAGCTTTAGACCTTGAGGATAGGTATATTGCCGAAAGTAAAATAGGCGACCTCAGCGAAACAGGAAGCTTGCTCCGTCGAACGGAGCGAGTATGTCACAGTGCATCCAAAAGTTGCTGTACCTTCTTTGCTAAGGGTTGGTGGTTAATTTGTCGAACCAGATTTTGAGCATTCATGTAGAGAGATTTTGCCATATTTTTCTGCTTTTGTGCTGCATAAATGCTACCTATATTGAGTAATGCAGTTACCTCACCAGCGCGATCGCACAATTGTTGATATAAGGCGATCGCTCGCTCGTAAAATTCTAACGCTTGCCCTTGATTTCCTAAAATACTGTAGGTGAAGGCAAGATTATGTAAGGCTGTGGCTTCTCCGGCGCGGTCACCTGTTGTTTGGCAATTCAAAAGCACCTGATGATAGAGTAGGAGTGCCTCCTGAGGACGACCCAATTGAACGTACATCGAAGCAATATTATTGAGAGTTGTTGCTTCAGCTCCTCGGTTTTTGACCGCTCGTTGGATGGGAAGAGATTGTTGAAAAAAGCTCAACGCTTGCTCTGGCTGCCCCAAAGCACTGTAGGTAAACCCAATACTGTTTAAGGTAACGGCTTCACCAGAAAAATCATTGAGCAATCTGCGCATTGATAAAATTTGGTGATGCAACAGAAGTGCCCGTTTTGGCTCGTTCAGTTTAGTGTAAAGCAAAGCCAAATTATTTAGAGCAGAAATTTCTCCCTGTAGATCTCCCACTTGTCTAAACAAAGGTAGCGATCGCTCGAATTGCTCCAAAGCTTGGGTAAGCTGACCTAAATGGCTAAAGGTAGAACCTAAATTGCTCCGCGTCGTTGCTTCTGCCTGTTTGTTCCGAATTTCTTGAGCGATAAACAAGGCTTGATGGAAGAAATTTAGAGCATTTTGATATTGTTGGCAACTAATATATGCTAAACCCACATCATTAAGTGCGTGACCTTCTCGGGTGCGGTCTCGATCGCCTAGCATTCGCGCTAACTTCAAATTTTCTTTTGAAAAATTTAAATATTCCTCGAACTCGCCACGTTTATAGTGCTGATATGCTAAGGTACGAAGTCGATCCCACTCTTGAAGTTGATTGGAAAGTTGTTTCATTGAGTTTAGTTACTGCTGAGAGAGCTAGTTGCTGGGTTAGTTTAAAATGAACGACAATATGTAATATATTTTTCTATCTATAGATAGATGGCAGTTGCCAAAATCTAACAAGATTCTCTATTAAACAAGATTAAATACACATTTGGCAAGTATTTGTCAAGCAGGGTTATTTCATATTTATTCTCTGGCTTTCTCAGACAAGCGTTAGACTAGGTTACTGGTAGATAACTAATAACCCATGACTATCTTTACACTGCGATCGCTCAAAAAAGACTTTGGCATCAAACAAATCCTGAAAGATGCCAACTTTAGCCTAGATGAAGGTGATAAAGTTGGGCTAATTGGGACAAACGGCTCCGGAAAATCAACTTTACTAAAAATGATTGCCGGACTGGAGCCAATTGACGGCGGCGAAATTTGGGTCAATTCGGGAGCCAAGATTGTCTACCTGCCCCAACAGCCAGATCTAGATGAAAATCGCACTGTTTTAGAGCAAGTATTTGCAGACAGTGGAGAACAGATGGCTTTAGTACGGGAGTATGAGGAGCTTTCCGACAAACTAGCACGCGGACAAGAGGATACAGAAAAGCTGCTGGCGCGCCTGTCTAGTTTATCTCAACGCCTTGACGCTGCGGGTGCGTGGGAGTTGGAAACAAATGCCAAAGTTATTTTAAGTAAATTGGGAATTGAGGATTTTGATGCCAAGATTGGCAACTTATCCGGTGGCTACCGCAAGCGAATTGCTCTGGCGGCAGCTTTATTATCAGAACCGGACGTATTACTGATGGACGAGCCAACCAACCACTTAGATGCGCTGTCGGTAGAGTGGTTGCAGAGCTACTTAAACCGCTACCGAGGTGCGTTATTGCTGATCACCCACGATCGCTACTTTTTAGATCGCGTGACGAACCGGATCCTGGAAATCGATCGCGGCGAGCTCTACACTTATTCTGGCAATTACACCTACTATCTGGAGAAAAAGGCAGAAGCAGAGGATGCCGCCGCCAGTAGTCAGCGCAAACAGGCTGGGGTGTTACGACGAGAGTTGGCATGGCTGAAGCGAGGTCCGAAAGCCCGCAGTACCAAGCAGAAAGCGAGAATAGACCGCATTGGCGAAATGCAAGCACGGGAATTTAAGCAAGCCCATGGTAAGGTCGAGATTGCTACCGCAGGTCGTCGAATTGGTAAGAAAGTCATCGAGTTAACCAATATCTGCAAGTCCTACAATGGTCGTACTCTCATTAAAGACTTTACTTACACTTTTGCTCCCCAAGACTGCATCGGCATTATTGGCAGCAACGGGACAGGAAAATCTACTCTGATGGATATTATTAGCGGACGGGTACAACCGGACTCCGGTATGGTAGACATTGGTTCTACCATCCACATTGGCTACTTTGACCAGCACTCGGACGATTTAAATTTAAACGAAAATCAAAGGGTAATTGACTACCTCAAAAGTGTAGCGGAATTAGTCAAAACAGTCGATGGTAGTTTGATTACGGCATCTCAGATGTTGGAACGGTTTTTATTGGCGAGCGATCGCCAATACGCGCCGATTCACAAGCTCTCTGGTGGTGAAAAGCGGCGGCTATTTCTCTTACGGGTACTAATGAGTGCGCCGAATGTGCTGATTTTGGACGAGCCGACTAATGACTTGGATGTGCAAACGTTAGCTGTTCTTGAAGATTATCTGGAAGACTTTAACGGCTGTGTAATAGTTGTGTCTCACGATCGCTATTTTCTCGATCGCACGAGTGAAACGATTTTTGCCTTTGAAGCGGGTGGGAATCTACGCCAGTATCCAGGCAACTATTCGGTGTATTTGGATTATAAAAAGGAGGAAGAAGAAAAGGAAGATAAGGGAGACAAGGAAGACAAGAAAGCAGGGGGAAAGGGGGACGCGGAGATTGAACCAATCCACAATTCAAAACCCGATCGACCTCGCAAGCTTTCTTATAAAGAAAAGCGCGAATACGAAACCCTCGAAATTCAGATTCCCGAAATGGAAGTCCAAAAAGAAGAAATTGAGAAGATTCTCTACAATAATCCTCCCAGTGATTTTGCCCAAATGCAGGAACTATCCGAGCGTTTAGCGCGATTAGTTCAGGCGATCGATACTGCCACCGAACGCTGGTTAGAACTCGCAGAAAGAGCGAGTTAATTACTCGTTGCTCTTTCAATCATTGGTGCGACTACGGACACGGACTGATTTAACTAACATTTTTTACTGTTTTTAGAGACTTAAATACACCATTTTCTAATTGATAAATAGCAGCCATAATACTTTGTTGATGATTATCTAGTAAAGAAGCTTTTACTTCTTGAAGATAGTCAAAAATAGCTTCTCTTAAAACTGGTTTTTCAACTTGAACTGTGTGGTGATAATCCCAAACATCCCAAATAATAATACCTACAGCAACGATGGGATCGAGCAACTGTGCGCCAAATTTACCAGCAACTGCTCCTCCTGTTTTAGCAGCCATTTTTGCTCCAGCTTTTCCGGCAAAAGATACGGCTACTTTGCTGCCTATTTTTGTGACAGCAGGCAACATTGCTTTAGCGAGTAGATAAGTGCTGCTACCAGCTAAAAGTTTCATAGATAAATTAGAAATATTGCCTTCTGTATCGCTGATAGTGATAGCAATATCATCTAGATAACGTTCCCAATCTCCTTGGGGAATTTGATAGCTAGTCTGAATTTGAGCAATGTTTTTTCCTAGTTCGCTGACATACAAATTGACAGTATCTCTAGTAATTCTTTCTAATTTTAATTGAGCAATTTTTGGTCTGAGGACTCTTTTGGCAAATTCAGTTTGGAATTTTTCAGTTAACTTTTCTGCTACTACTTGGCTTGCTGGAGGGTTATTTGTATTTATTCGGTGAGATACAGCCGAAGATAACCAAATAAAAGGAGTACTAAACTCAATTTGCTTTTGATTAAAGTAGTCAAAGTACCAATCTAAAAAACTATCATCGACGCGATTCATTAATTCATCTATCCAATCATCCAATGCTACTGTTGCAAACTGATAAGCTTGATGGCGTGCATCCAGGATGGCAGTGGCGATCGCTTGCTCGATTTCGTTTGTATTAGGTAGAGTATGGTTAATAACAGCTACTCTTTCATTGATAATTTTTTGCTCTTGAGGAATACTTGCAACCGATTCAGTAATAAAAAATTTACCTATTAAAGGAAAAATCACAACTATGATTACAATTAGCCAAATAAAAGGAATAATGGATTTAATTAGCTGACTCCAAGCTTGTATCCGATTGGTTTTATCTGCATAACTAGGTTCTTGAACCGATTGTTTTTCAGTCGTTTCTTCTCGCTCCATAAAATCTACACTGTTTAGATCGGTAATTTCTAGGTTATCTTCTCACGGAGTCGTCTTAGGAGGAATTGAGCTAAGACAATAAAGATAAAAAATTATTCTATAAGTTTTAGCACCCTACTACTGTTATTTTGACAAAATTTTAGGGAACTATATAACTAAAGTCTCTAAGAAAATAAATCATTTAACTAAATAATTTAGGCTCTACCGAACTTACGATGTTTAATTTTAGTATAATGCCGATCTACAAACGGCTTTAGCAAAAACTATCCAAGATCGAACTATTAAGAAAATCTTGCACAGATAGTCAGAGAATAAATTCTCTGCCTCACAGCAAAAGTCCTATAAGACGGACTTAAGTTTTGAGCCAAGAAATTTATTTCTTGGTCAATTAGGAGTAAGAATGAAATAGCCCTGTATTAAATCTGCCAATTTTTAATTGCTATATGACAGTCTTTATCACTAGCTTAAGGAAAAAACAACAATGGAATCTATTACTCCACTTGATAGTATTTTACTACCTCTATTTTTAGTCGGGTTAATCTTTTGTATTGCTTCTGTATTACTATATGTGTCCAAATCTCAGTTGAAAGGAGAATCTAGCGTTGAAAGTAATGAGAAATCAAAGGAGCTAGGTGAAATCTTATCAAATGTATCTCAAACAACAGATTTAGATAAATTTTATCAAGCTGTAAATAGTGACCCGATGCTTTATGAGGAGTTTGAATCACTCATCAATCAGCAGGATTTTCTTCGCCAAATAGTTCAATTGGGAGTTCGCTTGGGTTACACTTTTACTGATTTTGAAGTAGAAGATTCCATTAAAGCCTGCACGGCATCTCGACAAGGAGAATACTTTTGCTTGCCCATCGGCTGCTGGCATAAGGCTTATAATATATAAGATTTTTCTTTAAATATCTCTTTCTAAAGTTTCTGTAGTTTCCAGAGGCTGCCAATAACCTAAATGAATTAAGGCAGCCTCGATAGTGTTAACTTTTTCAACCAATGTAGACCAACTACGCGCTTTAACACCATAAAGGTTTAAAAAGTGGTTTTTAGCCACCCTAAATTCACCAATTTTGCTTTTCATTGCAGCTACAGTCCAAGGTTTCCACTTGAAGGATAGCATGGATGTATTGGAGACATTTAACTGTTGTAATATTCGCTCGTGACCTTGGACTAGTACAGATGCAGCTCCTAAAATTTCAGAAGTTGTCCGACGAGAACGCACGACATTATCCCGGATGCGCTGTGCAAGACTCATGTGCTTTCCTCCGTAAGGTATCGAATTATTTGCTTTAGCTCTTGCCGTAATGTTGGCTTAAGCTTAATTGAAAACTCCGTTAATAATTCAGCGCTACCTTGAATGCGCAACTCCTGTTGCTCTACTTCATCAGCAATCAGGAGCATCTCTGCCTCTTGCCTTGTTTTCTCACCAATCAAGTTAGCAATTTTTTGCTTCAATCCTCTAATCCAACAACTATATCTGTGAATTTCTTTACTTAAATTTCTATTTTTATTTTCGGTTTCTGCTGCTAGTTGAAAACCTGCTTCAACGTCATCATTCAAACTTGCAATAATAAAATTTGCTTTTTCTAACTGAGCTTCAACTTTGTCGGCTCTCGCTGTTTCAAGCTCCAGTTTTTTCTGATATGCTTCAAACCATTCCTTATTTGCTAATTCACTGATGGAAGGTTCCAGTAGAGATTTGATAACTTTATATGCCGTCTTATAAGGAATAACTGTACCATTATTATGTCCTGGGATAGAAACACTGCAATATCCTTTTCTAGTTGCTTTTAGTTGTTCTCTACCTGCTGATAAAATCTCCCAGTCGTTCTTTCGAGCAATTTCTACAATTTTTTTACGAGTTACATTTTTACACAACTCACCTGCACGCTTATTATAATTACATTTTTTTTCTTGTTGGTTCATGATTTCTATCTCTTACAGTTAACGTCATTGATTTACGAAGTTCAATATAGATTCCGAAAAACTCGAAAGGACAATCAAAATTCTATGCAAACAATAACTAAACACTCTATAGTATAGAGAGTTTGCAAGCTGAAGTTTACTAAATATCGATATAATCGTTAGCGTAGTTCAAGTATCTTGAATCAGTTGATATTACATTTTTCAATTCCTTTGATAAATTTTTGCCAAAGTTTCTAAATTAGAATAATAGTTAAAGGTAAAGAATAAAGTCTAAATCATACTGTTTAATTACTGATTTAGAGCGATTTAGTGCATTACTTATAGTTTACAAATTAGTGAAGAATTCAGCCACAGAATAATTACTGGTCTATAAAAATTAATAGGTGATGTATTTACTAACAAAAAACAATAGTTATAGTAGGGAAGAGCTTTAATATTAATTTTGCATAAAGATTGCGATTAAATCAACTACTTTTTTCAAAAAAATATAAATATTTTAGATAATTTTGTACGTAAATTTACTGTGCCAAAACTAAATATCATTTAGAAAATACTTACTGAGATATAGCAGAAAAAATAGTACCAGTAATAACTACAATTAAAGATGTAGTCTCGGTAATCTCTAATAAATTCTCCAGTTATTTTAGACAACAAATGTATTGAAATATATGCTCGTAAAATTTTAGCTGTCGAGCCAAATTACTTTAAAAATTCTGAAAACATTAGAGAGTTTGAATAAACTGTTGGTGGGAAAATCCTAGAGCTTGATGTATTAAAAAATAATATAAAAAGTTAATATTTTAATTAATTTGTAATAAAGATTAAGTAAGTTTAATATTTGAAAAATAAATGTATTCGCTGACAAAAAAAAAGATATGTTAACTTTTTCGTCCAGTCGTTAACTTTCTCAGGATTTTTGCTTATCTTGACAGTAGAGCTTACTTAGGAGAAAGACAATGAATGTCGAAGCATTTCTCGCTCAACTTAACACTGCCGACAAAGAATGGGGACTTTGGCTTAATCGCGACAACATAAGCGAATATCATGTAGGACATTATGCCTTCGAGAACGATCGGATGCCGAAAAGTTTTGTCCACGTAGGAAGTCTCGACTATCTGGCTCATCTGCGTCAACAATACATCAAAGCTCACTGGTCCGAACAGACTAGCAAAGAACTATTAAGTAAGGAATGGGCTGAGAATTTCCTAAATCAATGGCGAGTCGAAAACTCAAAAACTTTAGCATAGGCTCTTTTCGTCCTCGGCGAACATTGCTTACAAAATATTAGGCAAGTTAAAAGCGAGAAAAGTGTCTAGGACTGTCCTAGACACCTATACTTAGTGAGATAAAATTGTTTGCAGAGTAGATAGAGGAACTTGGTAAAAGTATTGTCGCTGAAATTGTTCTTCTTCTACAGCTGCGAGAAAAGAAGAGATATATTCTGCTGCTCGATCGCAAATATGGGAAGACGATTCAAAATATAAATATCCATCTGTCAAGTGATAAGTAAAACCTAATTCAACTAAAGCTTTTAATCCTAAATTAAGAGTGCGATCGCTCAAAGATAATTTCTCTTGTAATTGAAGTTTAGTAACCTTTTTCAGAGTACGGCTGAGGTATTTAGCAATTCCTACTAACTGCCGCCAGGTTTCTTGAGAAGATATTTCTGGAGGTGGTGGATAGGCAAGAACCAGTTTTTGTCTATTGGCGATCGCCTGTCGATATTTTTTTTGCATTTCATCCCAATTTTGGGGACATTGTTTCAAAATTCTAAAGTGAGAAGACTGAATTTTGAAGGAATTAATTTCTTCTAGTTGGTTTAAATTGTTGCGTCGATCGATAATTAGTTCTTGAACTGTATAACTGTTGCTAAAGGCAAAATTATCTGTTGTTGTTCTTACTGCAATTAAACGCACTTCATAGCGTTTTTTATAAGTATTAAAATCTAGTTCGACAATAACATCACAAAAATCTTCTTGGGGAATTTCATCTTTATAATGACCCCACCAAACGCCGGGAAATCCTTGTTCGACTGAATCATCCCAGAGATAAAAAGTAGTTTTGATATATTGAACCTTTCTTCCCTGTCGATCTTTAGTATCGTGCCAAACATTAGTAAACCGACAATTTTGAATCAATAATTTAGGTATAGGATTGCCCATTCCATAAGGTTCGAGTAGTTTAAGTTCGTCAAATAAATTCTTACCTAACTCAGCAACAGTTACTACTAGATCGGCTTCAATTGTCAGCATCATGACAGTACTATCGGCTTGTTGCCGTAGCTGCTGATTAATTCCTTCACGAAATAAAGGTAAATTTTCTGTGGGTAAACTCAAACCTGCTGCAAACGGATGTCCGCCAAAACGATACAATAAATGTTCCTGAGATTTCACTAATTGATAAAGATCGATTTTATTGACAGAACGGGCAGAACCTCTAGCCAGTGGGAATTGGGAATTATTTTCCCCTCCTACAGTCTCCTCCTCCGTACTACTCAATAAAATAGTAGGACGACCGTATTCTTGGGCAATTTGTCCGGCAACTAAACCGAGTACGCCACCCTGCCATTGAGAATCTTCGAGGACGATAACGCTAGTAGTAGATAAATCGATGCGTTCTAGCTTTTTTTTAACTTGTTGGGTAATTTCTTTTTGTAAAGATTTGCGGCGGGTATTGGCTAATTCTGTTTCTTCTGCTAACTGTTTGCATCTTAAGCGATCGCGACTGGTTAGCAACTCGACGCAAAAACTGGCATCTCCGTGAATACGGCTGACTGCGTTAATTCTCGGTCCCAAACCATAAGAAATATCCGTAGGGCGATCGCCATTGCGCCGACAAAATTCTAACAGTTGAGCTACTCCCGGACGAGTAGCCGTAGTAGGATTGACTTGTTTTTGTAGTTGTTGAATGCCTTTTTGTGCCAAATAGCGGCAGTCTCCTTTCAACTCTACTAAATCCGCAATTAGACCGATAGCAACTAAATCTAATAAACTCTCTAGCGGTTGTTGGGGAACATCAAGCAAAGTTTGATAGAGTGCTTCCACTAGCTTGTAAGCTACTGCTACTCCAGAGAGATAGTATAGAGGATGAGTTTCAGCAAAATAACGAGGGTTGATAATTGCTACTATGGGAGGACGTTCTTCAGGCAGGGTATGGTGATCGGTGACAATAATGTCTATGCCTAATTCACGAGCATAAGTAATTTCCTCTAGATTAGTACTGCCAGTATCGCAAGTAACTATTAATCTCGTTCCTTGTTGGGCTAACTTCTCTATCCCCGACTGATTCAAACCGTGAGATTCTCTCAGCCGATTGGGAATATAGTAATCTAACTGTAAATATTGAGGAAAAAATTGCCCCAAACCTTCCCATAGAACGCTAGTAGAAGTGATGCCATCCGCATCGAAATCTCCCCAAATCGTCACTTTTTCCCCTCTTTGACGGGCTTGTTGCAAGCGTTTTACTGCCCATTTCATCTCCTGTCCGAAATCAAAAGGACTGGTTGGCTGATAGTAATTGGGATCGAGGTATTGGGGTAGGGCGATCGCGTCTCTAATACCTCTTTGCCATAGGAGTTTAGCTGCATAGCGTCCATCACTGTTTGGGGTGTACCGTTTGACTGCTTCAACAAACCACTGAGGAATTTCTAGGGATGACACTACTTGCCATTGAGGTTGAGGCGTATCCATCATGGAAAATACGGATTGAATTTAAAAGGGATTATGTTAGCTTATCGGTGCATAAAGACAATTGTTCAAAACATAATACTACTTCAGTAAGCTCCTAAAAATGAGGTATGTAAAATGGTCTTAGCGATCGCCTTAACCATAGCTCTTGTCGCTATTTATTTCAAATTTAAACTTACTGAAGAATTTGTACGGCACTAGAATTAACGTAAATAAACAGAGGAAGAGATAGGGGTTGATATTGTCCGGCTTCTACTGTCTCGCGAGAAGGAAAGACCGGACCTTGACCACTGTCGATCGCTGGACTTTAAGCTCATTTGGGCGAGCTTGGTAATAAGCGAAACCTCTACACGGTCAACTGCCACCAGGCAGAACGCAAGACTCGAGAGACCAAATGCTCAAAATTGGGGCGTTGCTGAATTAAGACATGAATCGATCAGGAACAGGTACATCTGAAAATCTGAGATAGTGAATTAGCAATCGAATAGAATGTTTAAGCATCTCGACTGATTTTGAATAACAGAGAGTTTTACGA
>JADEWQ010000090.1 GCA_015207585.1 Pleurocapsales cyanobacterium LEGE 06147
ACAAATACATTTTAAGGATGGATATAATTATGCTTTTTAGAGATTACAGGCGATTAAAATCGCTACCTCGTCTTCCTCTCTGCTTTAAAAAGACAGAGCTTCCCACTTCGCAGTTTCTCGGGTGATTAATTTTTAGTGATATATACCGATGTCAAACTTTCGTTAAAAATATAAAGTTTTCGCAATTTCATAGTCAAATTACATTAAACAAATTAAAATTCTAAAAATTTAAGCTCGATGTTTTATTAATAGTTTCAACAGTTAAACAAGATTTTTTCCAAAAAAAACAATATTACTATCAATTACAATAGACTTGAAATGATAATATTGCCATGGACCGAGTTAACAAGATTTTGCCGTGATCCATCCTACTACCCTAACGCTAAGTTCTCTACCGCAAGAGCCGGTGTTGTCAGACACTAACCGCCTTCGATTATTTTCCGGTTCTGCTAATATTCCCCTCGCTCAAGAATTAGCCCGCTATTTGGGTATGGATTTAGGGCCGATGATCCGGCAACAGTTTGCCGATGGAGAACTTTACATTCAAATACAAGAATCGATTCGCGGAGCCGATGTTTATTTAATTCAGCCCTGTTGCAATCCCGTCAACGATCATTTAATGGAGTTGATGATCATGATAGATGCTTGTCGTCGAGCTTCAGCACGGCAAATTACTGCCGTAATTCCCTATTATGGTTATGCTAGAGCAGACCGGAAAACTGCAGGACGAGAATCAATTACTGCTAAACTCGTTGCTAATTTAATTACTGAAGCAGGAGCTAATCGCATCCTGGCGATGGACTTACACTCAGCCCAAATACAAGGATATTTTGATATTCCTTTCGATCACGTTTACGGTTCTCCTGTTATTTTAGATTACTTAGCCAGTAAAAGACTTTCCGATCTAGTAGTTGTTTCTCCCGATGTAGGGGGCGTTGCTAGAGCAAGGGCATTTGCCAAAAAACTGGATGATGCTCCTCTAGCTATTATCGATAAACGTCGCCAAGCTCATAATGTAGCAGAAGTAATGAATTTGATTGGTGATGTAAAAGATAAAACTGCAGTGCTGGTAGATGATATGATCGATACTGCTGGAACGCTGTTAGAAGGAGCGCGACTACTACGCCAAGAAGGAGCAAGACACATTTATGCTTGCGCTACCCATGCAGTTTTTTCCAACTCTGCAGTTAGTCGATTATCGAGCGGTTTATTTGAAGAAGTTATTGTTACTAATACTATTCCCGTTCCCGAATCAAAACAATTTAAACAGTTAACCGTGCTGTCGGTAGCTAACTTGCTAGGTGAAGCAATTTGGCGAATTCACGAAGACAGTTCCGTTAGTAGCATGTTCCGCTAAGTGAAATAGTTATCAGATTTTGGCAATTAGGAATTGATAATTGGTCACTGTTGACTGTTCATTTTCACTGTTTGGATAAATTGGTTGTTCGTCAAGAGAACCAAGACGACTAAAAGGCCAAAAACGAATGAATGCTCTGCCAATTAAATTGTTACGAGGAACAAAACCCCAATAGTGAGAATCGTAACTATTGTTGCGATTATCTCCTAAGACTAAGTAGCGATCCTCGGGTACGACTACGGGACCGTATTGGTATTCAGGAGCTTCTTCTATGTACTTTTCCCGTAGGGGAAGATCGTTTATATAAACTGTTCCGCCTTTAACTTCTACTTTTTCTCCTGGAAGTCCAATAACTCTTTTAATAAAAGCATCTTTAAAGTTTTGTTCTCTCAGGGTATCGGTAGGGGAAAAAACGACTACATCTCCTCTTTCTGGCGTACGAAAACGATAACTAATTTTTTCAATAATCAGGCGATCGTTGATTTCTAAGGTAGGTTCCATGGAAGAAGAGGGAATGTAGCGCGCTTCAGCTACAAAATGGCGAATTCCTATAGCTAAAATACCAGCAGTAGCCAACGTTTTGATAATCTCAACCCAAGTATTTTCTTGTTTTTTGGTCATAAGCAAATGTCCTCTACTCCTTCATTATTAATTTGCCAAGCTTTAATTCTTTTGCCCGATGGTGAAATGCTACAAGGAGACTTACGCATTCAACAAGGGCAAATTGCTCAAATTGCGCCAGAAATTACTCCTACTGATACGGATAAAGTAATTGACGCAACTGGATTGACTTTGTTGCCGGGGATAATCGATCCACAAGTACATTTTCGCGAACCAGGTTTAGAACACAAGGAAGATTTGTTTACTGCTAGTCGTGCTTGTGCTAGAGGAGGGGTCACCTCTTTTTTAGAAATGCCTAATACTCGACCCCTAACCACTACTCAAGCAACTTTAAATGATAAACTACAACGGGCAGCTCAAAAGTCCCTAGTCAATTATGGCTTTTTTATCGGCGCAACAGCAGAAAATTTGCCCGATCTTCTTACTGCTAAACCTGCCTGCGGCATTAAAATTTTTATGGGTTCGTCTCACGGAGCTTTGTTGGTAAGTCGTGAGGCGGAATTAGAGCCGATTTTTGCAACAGGAAGCCGCCTTATCGCCGTTCACGCCGAAGATCAAGCACGTATCGTCGAACGACGTAAACAGTTTGCTGGCACTAGCGATCCCGCCATTCATTCTCAAATTCAAGATGAACAGGCTGCTTTAAATGCGACAAAATTAGCTCTGAAATTATCGAAAAAATATCAGCGTCGCCTGCATATTTTACATCTGTCGACTGGGGCAGAAGCCGAACTATTACGAGAAGATAAGCCTAGTTGGGTGACAGCAGAAGTTACGCCGCAACATTTACTTTTGAATACAGAAGCTTATGCCAAAATTGGCACCTTAGCACAGATGAATCCGCCTTTGCGATCGCCTGAAAATAATAAGATCCTCTGGCGAGCTTTGCTAGATGGGGTAATTGACTTTATTGCTACGGATCATGCTCCCCATACTCTGGAGGAAAAAGCTCGGGAATATCCCCACAGTCCTTCAGGGATGCCTGGGGTAGAGACTTCTTTGCCGTTGATGCTCACTCAAGCAAAGCAGGGCAGATGTACTATAGCTCAAGTTGCCAATTGGATGTCTGCGGCGGTAGCAAAAGCTTATGGTATTCCCAATAAAGGAGCGATCGCTCCTGGCTACGATGCGGATTTAGTGTTAGTCGATCTAAACACTTATCGTCCTGTATTGAGGGAAGAATTACAAACCAAGTGCGGCTGGAGTCCTTTTGAAGGCTGGAATCTGACGGGTTGGCCGACAATTACGATTGTCGGCGGTCAAGTAGTTTACGAACGGGGAAAAATTTATTCAGAGGTACGGGGTAAAGCTTTGCAATTTATCAATAGTTGAGATCGATTTTTCAAAACCATGATTACAAATAACTAGAGTCGAGACTTTGAGCTTCTTCTGGAGTTTGAGGTAGATGTAAACCGCATTCTTGTTTCAAGCCGCCAAAACGGGTATCTCGTTCGCGATCGTCTTCAGCACTAAGAGGACGGCTTGAATGCCAATCACCTACAGTCACATAACCCAGATCGAAATAGGGATGATAGGGAAGGTCGTGAGCGGTTAAATATTGATATATATCTCGGGAATTCCAGTACAAAATGGGATATATCTTATATATTTCTCCTTGTTTAGAAATCCGGTTTAAAGTCTGACGGTAGTCGGTTTGATCGCTGCGGAGTCCGGCTAGCCAAGCTGTTGCCCTTAATTCTTCTAGTGCTCGCTGCATCGGTTCGACTTTGCGTATATAATCGTAGCGATTGAGAGCTTCAACATCGTTTTCTTCCCAAAGTCTCCCGTGCAACGCCTCCATCCGGGCGGGACTTAGAGGAGATTGATATACTTTAAGATTCAGTTCTAATTTTTGAGTTAATTTTTCGGCAAATCTATAAGTTTCTGCGGGTAGGTAGCCAGTATCGATCCAAATTACCGGAATATCAGGAACAATCTGCGTAACTAAATGCAGCATTACCGCCGCCTGAATACCAAAACTGGTACTCATGACTAAGCCATCGCCAAAGGTGTCTGCAGCCCATTTAACCAATTCGGTTGCTTTTTCTTTGTCGAGTTGGCGATTGGCTGCTTCTAAATCTAACTCTGGTTTTTCGATAGTTGCATTCATCATTGATTCTAACTCTTGCTCCTGTTGCTTTTCTGCTCTGAGATAGATTTGGGGACTAGTAGCAAATTTGCTGACTGACTGCGGTCTTGACTTGAGCGACTAAAGAAGCTGCTAGTTTAATACTGCTATGTTTGTTATTTTTATAAGATCTGGCTTCAGATAGAGTAAAAACCGCTTCGTTACAGTTTAGTTACTAGGCTTGGCGGTGCGGCAGCACTCGCGCTTTCTTCGACGCGCTAGGCTTCGCCGCTCTCCGAGTCCGCGTCTGCGAGATCGCCTAATAGTTATTTAATACTATTCTAGTCATCCTGATAGTATATTATGACCGATTGCCATAAGGGAATAGCTTGCTTTCAACTATTTCTATACCTCCACAAATGCAATTAGTTTTAACCTTTTAAAAAATAATAAATACCGAACCAATAATATGGTAGGCTCAAAAAATGGTTTTGGTTTTAATGGGGAGCAGCCATTAGACGTAAGGGGGAAAGTTCGGTGGAAATCCGACACTGTCCCGCAACTGTGATGAAACAATATCTTAAGTTTCTGAGTCAGAATGCCCGCCAACCAGAAGTAGTTAAGTAAGCATGTCTGCGAGGTACAGATGAGATTTGAAAGCATTTCACCACGGTTAAGTAAGTTAAAATTGCCGCTACCGCTACGATGTTGGTTTTTTAATTTGGCAAGGTTTGCAATTAATCTAAATACTATTGCTCACTGCTAGGACAGAGTACCAGTAATGCTTGCGGAAGAAGGTATATTTGCTGTCTGACAACATAATAAAGTTTTGGACTGAAACATTCGGCAAAGTTCTTCGGCGGTCTCGCCCTTGGTGAGGTGCGCGCAGTTATAAATATCTAGACAAAATTAATTACACAAAAAAATAATTCGCAGTAGGGACGTAGCATGCTAGGTCCGTACAAAGTTCAAAACGCCCTATTACTTATGTACGGGCGATTCGCGAATCGCCCCTACTGACCAATTAAATATCCCAAAGAAACGATTAAGCCTATCAAATTTTTTATATAGAAAAAAATGAAATTATTACATCTCAATTCCGGGTCTTTTCTGTCACGAATTTCTCTTTTTTTTGGATTAGGGATCGCCTTAGTTTTATTAATAGCTACCGAACCTGCTACCGCCCACCATGCTTTGGCAGGAAAAACCCCTAATAATTTTTTAGAAGGGTTTATGTCGGGTTTGGCTCACCCAATTATTGGCTTAGATCACTTTGCCTTTGTTGTAGCAGTAGGATTACTCGCTGCTCTAAAAAATAAGCAAGGCATGTCGATTCCCATTGCCTTTATTTTAACCACCCTAGTAGGAACGGGAATTCACTTACTCGAGATTGACTTACCCTTTCCAGAAATTGTTATTTCGGTATCCGTGCTAGCTTTCGGTATTTTATTAACCCAGAAAAATAGTCTCAATCTTCTCTGGTTAATCGCTTCAGCAGCCGTAGCAGGGATTTTTCACGGCTATGCCTATGGGGAATCGATTGTCGGGGCAGAAATGACTCCTGTAATTTCTTATCTTGCTGGTTTTGCCATTATCCAACTAGTTATTACTCTTATCGCCTTCAGAGTCGGCAAATTGACTCTCAAACAAGTTACGGATCTACCCTCGCTGTCTTTGCGCTTTGCCGGATTTACTATTTGTGGTGCTGGGATAGTGCTTCTAGCTTCAGCCATCCTTGGTTAACTCTACTACTATCAATCGAACACCTTACTGCTATGCATAAAATTCCCGTTACTGTAGTTACTGGCTTTCTCGGTGCTGGTAAAACCACTCTCGTACGTCATCTTTTGCAAAATAATCAAGGACGCAAAATTGCTGTTGTAGTTAATGAATTTGGGGAAGTAGGTATTGATGGGGAATTGTTGCGCTCCTGTCAAATATGTGAGGAAGAAGAAAACCCGCAAGATAATATTGTCGAACTTACCAATGGCTGTCTCTGTTGTACGGTTCAAGAAGAGTTTTATCCTACCATGCAAAAACTTCTTCAGCGACGGGACAAAATTGACTGCATTCTGGTGGAAACTTCGGGACTGGCTTTACCCAAACCCTTAGTGAAAGCGTTTCGTTGGCACGAAATACGTAACAGTGCCACCGTTGATGGAGTAATTGCGGTTGTAGACTGTCAAGCTCTAGCCACAGGAACTCTGGTAGGGGATCTAACGGCTTTAGAGGCGCAGCGACAAGCCGATCCCAATCTCGAACACGAAACTCCCATTGAGGAACTGTTTGAAGATCAGTTAGCCTGTGCCGATCTAATTTTACTGACAAAAACTGACTTGGTAGATAAAGCAAACCTTTCTAAAGTGCAGCAATGGTTACAGCAACAAGTTTCGGTCGGAGTCAAAATTGTTTCCTGCGATCGCGCAAAGATCGATCCCGATTTATTGCTAGGTTTTAATGCGGCGGTAGAAGATAACCTCGACAGTCGTCCCTCTCATCACGACGATGAAGAAGAACACGAACACGACGACGGTATTAACTCGGTGCAATTGATTGTCGACCGGGCATTCGAGCCTAAAATCCTGACCGAGAAACTACAAAAATTAGTCCAACAACAAGAAATCTATCGCATTAAAGGTTTCGTTTCCGTTCCCCATAAGCCAATGCGATTGGTTCTGCAAGGAGTGGGCAATCGTTTTGATTCTTTTTACGATCGCCTTTGGTCAAAAGATGAACCCCGACAAACTCGCTTAGTTTTGATCGGACGGGAACTCGATCGCGCCTATGTCGAACGAGCTATTCTCAACTAGAAATTTAAGCATATTGCTTCAAAATTTCCCTAGTCTTTTCTCCGGTTTTTGCCCAACTAAATTTACTGGCTTGTTGGCAACTAAGAACACTCAAGCGCGATCGCAGAGTGGAATCGGTGGCTATGTTTTCCATAGCTGCCGCAATCTCTGCGCTATTATAGGGATTAATTAAAATAGCTGCCTCGCCAGTTATTTCTGGTAAAGAAGCCAAATTAGAAGTAATTACGGGCGTACCACAAGCCATTGCTTCTAAAACAGGTAGACCCAAACCTTCCCAGAGGGTAGGAAAAACCAGAGCGATCGCTTTACTGATAATAGCTGGTAGTTCTTCGTAAGAAACGTAATCTAGAAATTTCACTCGGTTTTGGATGCCTAATTCTGCTGCTTGTTGTTGCAATTTAGGAGTATAGCGTGGATCTGGCGAACCAGCCAGCCATAGTTGATAGTCTCGATTGGGTAGCGTGGCAAAAGCTGCAATCAAGCGATGGAGATTTTTGTAAGGGTCATGACGACCAATGTAGAGAAAGTAAGGAGAAGAATTTGCTTTTGCTACTTGTGGGACAGGAAGAAAGTGTTTGTCGTCGTAAGCAAGTAGAATTGAGGTAATTTTCTGCGGACTAATACCGTAAAAATTAGTAATATCCTTGGCTGTAGCATCAGAATTGCAAATAATATGTTCTGCTTGCTGAAGGACTTGCGGTACAACGAAGCGAAAATAATTAGTTAGAGGTGAATAAGGTCTCGGAAAACGTAAAGGAATTAAGTCATGACACATTACTATATAGCGAAGATCTTGATATATCGGTGCTTCAGTGACAGGCGAAAACAGCAAGGAAGCATTTAACCGTCGATATATTTTGGGTAATTGTAGTTGTGTCCACAGCAGTCGCTGCAAATGACCTTTAGTTCCTCGAGCGGGTGTTAGATTAGGGGGTATTTTATAGCAGTTAAAACCAGCAACTGGCTTAGCTATCAGTAAGACTGGAGCGAGGGATTGAAGCTGCGGTATTAGATTAGCCGCATAAGTACTAATTCCAGTCGGTTGAGCTAAAAGAAACGATAAATTGACAATAATTTGATGGGACAATATTCCCCTTTCATGGTACAAACTTTAACCTAAATAATAGTAATACCATTTGGCAAGGAAAAATGGGCTTTTTTTAGTTACTACTTAAAAACACGGTTCAATTGAGTTTGTCCATAACAACTGTGATCAGGTCGTCGCGCAATACTCATTTGTTCGCGCTACAATCAGGAAATTAATCCCCATACCGTGAAACTACGACCGACTGCGCCTGAGAAAATTTAACAACAACGTTTGTTTATTCGTTTTGAGATAGCGTCTAAAGCTCACCGGTGATACGGCGCGGACCGAGCTGCATAGCGAGCAACACGGTGAAGGCATTAATCGCGGCCTTGGCCATCGAGTAAGCGGCAGCCTGCGGTGATGGCCGGACGGCAAGTCCGGACGAGATGTTGATGATTCGCCCATCGTCCCTGAGCCGTTCGAGCGCGAGTTGGGTCACGAGGAATGGCGCGCGCACGTCAACAGCGAACTGCCGATCGAAGTCCTCGGGCGAGGTCATCTCGATGCGGCCGAAGCCTGGTGCGGCGGCATTGTTGACCAAGATGTCGAAGCGGGTTTCGCCTGTCCGGCGCTTGAGTTCGACGTCGAGTTCATCGAATAACGAGTGGATGGCGGAAACGCTGGAAAGATCGGCCCTGAGGGCAAAAGCCTGACCGCCGCCGTCTTCGATCATTTTTACCGTTTCCTCAGCCGCGGCTTTGTTGCTGCCGTAGTGCACAGCGACCACGATGTCGTCCTTGGCGAGGCGGATGGCGATGGCGCGACCGATGCCGCGGCTGCTGCCGGTGACGAGTGCGATTTTGCTCATGATGTGCTCCTTCGAGTCCACATACCGCCTAATGGTGCGGTTGAGCAGCTGCCAGTAACTTTTGCATCCACACCGATATATTTTGTCAGTCCACTCCTGTCGAATTGTTAGGCGGCATTTCCGTAGATGACGAATTACAAATTGAAATATACTCTACCGAAGATGATAGAGCCTGAAAGTAAAAAATAATTATATGGGCAATCCATGCCTCTGTCAACGGTAACACTTGTGCAATTTGCTGTTTCAGCGATCCTTGACGATGTCCCTCAAATGCTGCATAGGGGTATTGAAACAGTTTCGACGAGTGGCAACCCGCTATGAGAAGCGAGCCGAGAACTATTTAGCAATGCTAACGATCGCAGCGATTCTCCTTTAGTTATAGTTTGCAAACACGCCCTAGTCTAGTCACTATTCTCCAAAAGCGAGGGGAAGCCAATTCATTTTAGAAATAGTCATTAGTCCTTTGTATTGCGCTATCGGCGTGTCCTTTGTCTTTTGTCATTTATATCAATTCCCAATCACCAATGACTAATAACCAATGACCAATGATTAATGACCAATAACTAGATTCAAGGAAAGTCAAAAGGTAAGAACGCACTCACTTCAAACTCGATTAAGAATAAAGCAGCCTGCTGCCAATCATCGAAATAATCAGGCATACAGGGTTGACAACCAATATAAGTAACTGCCCAAAGAGTACCGCTTTTTTGTTCGATGCGACCCAAAAAGTAAAATTTACCCTCACGACTTTGTAGCGATAGATCGTAAATGTGGCTGGCAATGCGAGTAAAGATAATTATCCCAAGCTCTAAACTCAAATGATGTGGGGGTTTAGCCGTTGCGGGTTGCTGCACCATCATTTTTTTATTTTTACGCACAATAACACTCAAGCTAGACTCACTGAGGGATCTCCTCTCTTAATTAATCAGATTTGGAGTTTTACCAGTCAACCTGACTCAGTAAATTAACTCCCTTTTATTTACTTGAGGAAATATCAGCTTTTTAGTTGAGTGTTACTGTTGTTATTTAACGAGGCAGATATAAGTTGAAACAGCTTTTTTGACCTCCTAAATTAAATGCGGACAAGAGCTGTAACTTTTATCAATTAAAGCTTTGCAGCTTTAATTATTAATTTAGCACTTTCTGTTTTAAGGCTCACTAAATGATACATAAGTTTACTTAAATTTGAGATCGGTCATTTTGATTTTTTCTATCAAAATTTATAGTTATCACCAAGATATTTAGGGCATAGATTAGAGTCGCCACCAGTACTAGAAGCCCGCTCTATCAATGGCAACAGTTTACAGTTATGACCTGCGGCAATAAGAAAATTATAGTGAGCTGATATCCGCGCAATGGCAGAAAATTTTAAATTTATTCCCCAAAATTTAAAAACAAAGAAGTTTAAGTCTCATTAACCGAAAATAAACCCCAAAATAATTTTTCTTTAATTTCAATTCAAGAAAATATCAATATTTGACCGAGCAAACTACATATGAGTAATGAACTGAAAGGTTTTGCTTTTTTGCCTGCGGATACTTTTGCCGAAGGACCGCCCGCAGGAGTAGATAATGGTGAAGGCGAACCCATCTCCGCTAACGGACGCACAGGACCTTTTGACGGACAGCCAGTGCAGGGTTTCAGTGGCGTACAATTTGCCCCCGATGGGAATGGGAATTTCTGGTTTCTCTCGGACAACGGTTTTGGGGCAAAAGAAAATAGTGCCGATTACCTGCTACGCATTTACCAAGTAGACCCCAACTTTGCTGGGGCAGAAAATGGAGACGGCAGTGTTGAAATACAAGGATTCGTTCAACTTGCCGACCCCGATAATTTAATTCCTTTTGATATTGTTAACCAAGATACTGAGGAACGACTACTAACTGGCGCAGATTTCGATATTGAATCTTTTGTGTTTGATGCCAATGGTGATGTTTGGGTAGGGGACGAATTCGGTCCTTATCTATTACACTTTGACCAAACTGGTAAGCTACTCGAAGCCCCAATTGCTACTCCTAATGTTCCTAATCTCAATACTCTTAACGGACAAGAACCCCTAGTTATTGGTCATCGCGGCGCGTCTGGCAAACTACCCGAACATACTCTCGAGGCTTATAAACTGGCGATCGAACAAGGTGCGGACTTTATCGAACCCGATTTGGTCGCTACTAAAGATGGCGTTCTGATTGCCCGTCACGAACCCAACTTAATCGATACCACCGATGTTGCCGATCGCCCCGAATTTAGCGATCGCAAAACAACTAAAATCGTCGACGGAGTAGAAGTAGAAGGCTTTTTTGCCGAAGACTTTACTTTAGAAGAAATTAAGACTTTACGGGCAATTCAACCCCGTGATTTCCGCGACCAGTCTTTTAACGGAAAGTGGAAGATTCCTACTTTTGCCGAAGTCATCGACTTGGTTAAGCAAGTTGAAGCAGAAACGGGCAAGAAGGTTGGCATCTATCCGGAAACTAAGCATCCCACCTACTTCGACGAACGGGGACTGTCTCTGGAAGAACCCCTAGTACAAACTTTACTAGAGAAAGATTTTACCGACCCCGATCGCATCTTCATCCAGTCGTTTGAAGTTAGCAATCTCATCGAACTGAAAAACATCCTGCTACCAGCAGCAGGTATCGAGGAGATTCCTCTCGTTCAGCTATTTGGCGACCTAGAAGGAGAATTTTTACCGCCAGAAGATAGCTTTTCTATTCCCTATGATTTCCTTGCCAATTTTAGCAACCCAGACTTTGATGTTACCCAAGCTACCGCAGTTTATGGCGAAGAATTACTGAATCTACTTGGCATTATCGACGAACGAGGAAACTACGATCGCGATCGGGGTGCAGCCATTACCTACGGCGATTTAGCTACTCCCGAAGTAATTGAATATATTAATAATTATGCCGATGGTCTCGGTCCTTGGAAAAATAGTATTCTACTGCGGGAAAAACTAGAAGAACCAGTCGATGGTGATGGCGACGGTAACGCCGAAATTACCACTCAACTGACGGGAGAAATCTTCCCTCTAATTCAATATGCTCACGATGCGGATTTGCAAGTTCATCCCTACACTCTTCGGAATGAAGAACAGTTTCTCACTTTAAACGCCGACGGTACGCCGCAAACGCCGGAAGCAGAATTTGAACAGCTAATTCAACTGGGTGCGGATGGATTCTTTACCGACTTTCCCGAAACTGGAGATCGAGTACGAGATGCAGTTGTAGCCGAGGAAGTCCGTTCTCCCCAGAATCCTTACTTAGGTGAAGATGAGTTAGCCAATCTCGATCGTTCTCGCGGTTTTGAGGGTATGGCGTTTAGCCCCGATCGCACCAAACTATATCCCTTACTCGAAGGTGCAGTCTTGGGCGACCCCGATGATGCGCTGCGCATCTACGAGTACGATGTGACCAAGGGCGAATACAATGGTCTAGTTGGTTACTATCGTACTGAAATTGACAGTAATGCGCTCGGAGACTTTACTCCCATCAACGACCGTGAATTCCTAGTTATCGAACGGGATAACAATGAAGGGGAGGAAGCCGAATTCAAAAAAATCTACAAGATCGATATCTCGAAAGTCAATCCCGAAGGCTATGTCGATAAGCAATTAGTTAGCGATCTACTGAATATTCAAGACCCTAAAGATCTCAATGATGATGGCAACACTACTTTTGACTTCCCGTTTCAGACGATTGAAAATATAGTCGTCGTTGACGAAAATACGATTCTCGTTGCCAATGATAATAACTATCCCTTTTCTATGGGACGGGAAGGGGATATCGATAACAATGAAATTATTCTCTTAAAATTAGACCAACCTCTCAATCTCGATCCGCGCTTGGGCGGTACGGCGATTACTCCTACGGAAGAGGGAAAAGGACAAGGTCTAGTTTTCAGCAGTTTAGAAGAGGATATCTTAGAAGCAGGTCTGACTACCAACTTTGATGGTAGCAATGACCTCGTTTTTGCCGGTGCGGGAGACGACCTTGTTGACGGGGCGTACAAGCCCTGCCCTTCGAGGGCAGGGTCAGCCCCTCACCTATCTAACAGTCAAGGGGGTAATCGCGTCTTCGGTAGCAATGGCAGTGATACTTTTATCTTGGGCACAAAAGATCGCCTTTCTGGTGGAGAAGAAGATAAGTTCTTTACTCTCGATGGCAGCGAAAACGCGATCGCCGGAGGCGAAGCTACCGACCAATTCTGGCTTGCTGGTGCCGAACTGCCAGACTCAGCTGATATTATTACCAACTTGGAATTAGGCGTTGATGTTCTCAGTATTGGTTTTTAGCTATCGGTTTTGATGAAAAAAACTCTTCGGTGTATCCGAACTATGAAAATTTAAAAAATAGCTTGACCGCTCGCCTCTTCGGGTCGACAGGTCAAGCAAATAATTGACATACTCTCGCCGTTAACCGCAAGCGGTTTAACGGGAGATGAATTCCGACTTTTCAGATAGATTAACCAGTATTTCTGACAATCCTCAATCTTCAGACAAAGACCAAATTGTCAGCACTTAAGCTAGCAGGATCAACGTCGAGACTGCCGAAGACTGTTTCCAAGTCCTCATTGGCTACCTCTTCTGGAGCAACACCAAACAGGGTTTCGTACATTAAACGGTACATATCAGTATTATCAACTGTCGAAGACAATTCGTCGGCATTGAGACCGTAAGCTTTGGAGACGATACTGCCAGCAAAATCCGGCGTACCAACCCAGCCAACTCCGTATTGAAACAGATCGTCGTTAGCATCCGGCGCGCCCGTTACAAAAGCTTCTGTATCGTTGCCCGTTTGTCCGTCGAGAGGAACTGCGATCGCGTCAGAGTCATCGCCATAAGCAACTAATTCTAGTTGAACGGGAATTGTCCCGACCGTCTCGTCGTCTGCAGCAACGTCATTAACTTCCAGACCGCCTGCATCGCTATCGGCAGCAGTAAGAATTAGGGTATTGGGATCGACGTTATTGACAAAATCCTGCGCCACTCCGATCGCTTCATCAGCCCGCAAAGCTGCTTCGATGACTCCTGCCGCATTATTGTTATTGCCAAAGTTATCGGTACCTTCTTCTTCCAAAACGATCATAAAACCGTCCTCTGCCTCGCGGAAGCTATTGAGAGAGAGGGTCGCATCTAACATTTCTGCTACCGTTGGCGGGTCGGGATTTTCTGAGGGCTGACCGTAGAGAATTAACTCCCCGTTCTCATCCACCAGACCTTGTTCTTGTAACTCCGCTTCTGACGTGTCGTTGTAAGTATCTTCGGCGGCAAAAATCCCCAGCACTTTTTCGGTGTCGGGAGAAAGTTGTTGCAATTCCTCCTTGGTATAGACCACGGTGTAGCCCATAGCTTCGGCTTCTTCGATCAGGTTGCGCCCGTCCTCGCGAATTCCTTCTTCACCGAAGCGTCCCACCGTACCCTCGGGCAGGTAGTGAATTTCACCCCCACCAAGGATGACGTTCGTTCCCGATTCGAGGACTTCGGCAGTAATTTGAGCAACATCATCGCGACTTTCTACATTAGCAAGAAAAGCACCCGTACCTGGTTCGGCGATGAAACCAGAGTTAATTACGGCAGTGGGTTTGCCAGCCGCGATCGCTTCTTCCATAATGCTTGTCCCTTGTTTACCAGACAAGGAAACTACGGGATTTCCCTCTTCATCCAAACCATAGGAGTCTGCTTGTACTTTTACTCCATAGGCATGGGTAACAGCCCCGGCATTGGAAGTACCCACGAGTTGGTCTTCCATATGTCCCAAGTAAACTCCCGCGTTGGTCATCTCGTCCCAATTGAGGCGACCGTCGGGACCGACGGAGTTAAACCTGGCAGCGGCGTAGTGAGAGGGACTCGTTCCGTCTGGGTGAATAAATATGACGTTGCCCGTGTCTTTCGTTGGAGTCGGGGCTGGTTTGGGCGGTTCGGGAATGCCTTCCGGTGCGGGCAATTCTACATCGAACAGGGTTTCGTACATCAGGCGGTACATGCCGGTGTTGTCTACCGTTGAAGGTAACTTATCGGCATTGAGACCGTAGGTTTTCGAGACAATACTGCCTGCTACATCTGGGAGGCCGACCCAACCGACTCCATATTGAAAAATATCCCCATTAGTATCTGGCGCGCCCGTTACGAAAGGTTCTGTATTATTACCTGTTTGCCCGTCGTAGGGAATTTCCGTATCGAAGGGAGGTTGCACCTCTACCGTACCAACGGTATCGCTATCGGGATCGACATCATCGACTTCTAAACCCCCTGCATCGCTATCGGCTGCAGTAAGTAATAGCGTATCGGGATTAACATTATCGATATAGTCCTGGGCTACGCCGATCGCTTCATCAGCCCGCAACACCGCCTCAATCGTTCCAGCCGCATTGTTGTTATTAGCAAAATTATCTGTACCTTCTTCTTCGGTTACGACGAAGATGCCGTTCTCGTTGTCACGGAAAACATCGAGAGAAAGAGTTGCTTTCAGCATTTGAGCAGCTGTCGGCGGGTTGGGATTTTCCGGCGGCTGACCGTAGAGAATTAACTCCCCATTCTCATCGACCAAGCCCTCTTCTTTTAATGCTCCTTCTGTCGTATCGTTGTAAGTATCTTCGGCGGCAAAAATTCCCAGCACTTTTTCTGTATCGGAAGACAGGTTTTGCAATTCTTCCAGCGTGTAAACCACGGTATAGCCCATGGCTTTGGCTTCTTCAATTAGGTTGCGACCATCTTCGCGACGACCTTCTTCACCAAAAAAGCCAACAGTTCCTTCGGGCAAATAGTCAACTTCACCACCGCCCATGATGACATTGACTCCCGATGCGAGAATCTCGGCAGTAATATCTTGGGTTTGGTTGCGATTCTCGACCTTTGCCAAAAAAGCTCCCGTTCCGGGTTCGGCAATAATACCAGAGTTGATAATCGCCGTAGCTTTACCAGCGGCGATCGCCTCTTCCATAATGCTCGTCCCTGGCTGTGCCAGTCCTTGTTTTGCCGAGAGGGAGACTACGGGATTTCCCTCTTCATCGAAACCGTAAGAGTCAGCTTGCACCTTCACCCCATAGGCGTGGGTAACAGCCCCCGCATTGGAAGTACCCACGAGTTGGTCGTCCATGTGTCCCAAGTAAACTCCCGCGTTGGTCATCTCGTCCCAATTGAGGCGACCATCCGGACCGACGGAGGCAAAGCGTCCGGCTGCATAGTGAGAAGGACTCGTTCCATCGGGATGGATGAAGATTACACTATTCCCTTTTGACATGATTTTTCTACCATTAATTCAGCAAGCAGCAACTGTTATTACCGTTCTCTCTTTCCTAGCTCGGGCAACAACAATGTTATTAATAAAATTTTTATATTTTTAGATTAAGAAACGAATATTGAGTGATTAATAAATAGCAAAGGGTCTTTCGTCCCGAACCATTAAACTTTGTGGAGAAAAGAAGAAATTACACAATTAGGTATGAAGAATATATCTAGAACGCCCGTAACTAAAGTTCTGGGCTAAAAAATCTAGTCCATTTTAATGGACTAAAATGCTTATCTAGTCTTATGCACGAAGACTTTTGTTATCTGCCATAAAATTGCTTTCCTGGTGGTTATTGAGAATGGTGCAAGATGTGAGTTCTCATAAAAGTGATGGCATAATTAAAATTCTAAAAACGCATTCAAGGAGTTTGTAACTATTTTGCCAAGAGAACTACTAGCGGTATCATGGCAGGAATTAATCATAAAATTAAGTTAATTATTCGACAGAGTTATGGCTTTAATACTTTTGAGTCTTTAAGAGAAAAACTATTAGCTTGCTTATTTTGATAAGTTTTTACGATCGCCACAGAAAGGGGAGACCCAGAGCAAAGAATAAAATTTTTCTACAAAATATATCCTCGTCCTGTTTATCAGGAGAGCACTTTATTTATTCCTCTTGCGGCAAATCTCAATATTTTTTTGTTTAATTTAATTTAAAATTTTCTTAATCTTGGCTTTATCAAATATTCCTTTATCATTGATAGCTCAGTACGTCCTATCCCATCACTCAGGCAATAGTCCAAGAAGTTTAAAGCAACTAAAGACAATCGGTTCGATCTCAAAGTCCTAGCGATCGACAGTGGTCGAGGTCCGGTCTCGCTTTTTCGCAGTTAAGAAATGCGATCGAGTCTAATCGGTAGCAACTCTAAAAAGTTTACTCTAGGTTTTGACTGCCGAGAGCAGGTAGCAAGGAAATTAGTGCTCTAACAATCAAGGATGAAAATTAAACTTTTGACTCTTAACTTTCAATTCTAAACCGCAGAACTAACCAGATCCTCTAAAAGTGCAACCTTATCAGTTTCTTCCCAAGGTACCAAACCGATATCCGTCCTGCCTACATGACCGTAAGCTGCCAGCTTCTTATAAAATCCTCCTTTAAGCAAGGAAGGCAAAAACCTCAGATTGAACTGTTTGATGATTCCTGCCAGACGGAAATCAAAATGCTTCTCTAAAAGAACTTTAATTTCTTCTTCACCAATTTTACCCGTCCCGAAAGTTTCCACCTCAATGCTGACCGGACGGGAAAGCCCTAAAGAGTAGCTCAGTTGTACCTCGCATTCATCTGCCAAACCAGCGGCAACTACGTTTTTCGCCGCATAACGAGCCGCATAAGCCCCTACCCGGTCAATTCTGGTGGGGTCTTTACCACTGAGAGCCGCACCGCTATGGCGAGAATATTCGCCGTAGGTGTCGATCGCATTTTTTCGACCAGTCATACCCGAATGGGCAGCAGGACCGCCTATAATCAGGGGACCATCTGGATTAATAAATATTTTGGTGTTCTCGTCCGGTTTAATGGTTTGGTTCTCAAATACGGGGTCGATGACTGTTTCACGAAGATCTTGCTCTAGTTGTTTGAGATCTGGACTGTGAGAGTGAGATAAAGGGTTTTGGCTGGCAATGACAGTAATGCTGTGAATGCGCTGTGGTTGGCGATCGCGATATTCTACTCCTACCTGGGTTTTACCATCGGGAGTCAGATAAGGCAGGATCTTGTCAACTCTAACTTGGGTTAATCTTTTGACTAACTCATGAGCCAACCAAATCGGCAAGGGCATCAAAACTGGAGTTTGGTTGCAAGCAAAACCAAAGACGGTTGCTTGATTTTTAACCGTTATCTGTTCTATCTCTTCTGCCGACATATTGGTTTCGTCGAGATAGCGATTTTCGGTTGGCGGTAACTCTTTGAGACTAGTAACGATACTACAAGTCTTGGCACTAAAGGATGGTTGCTCGTAACCCACCTGCTCGATTGTCTGTCGGGCAATTTTGGTAAAGTCTACCAGTGCATCGGACTCGAAGCGTGCCGCAATAAAGACGATGGCAGTCGAAACCGCACATTCGGTAATCACGCGAGTATAGGGGTCGTGCCGCAGGAAACGATCGACAATGGCATCGCTAATGCGATCGCACAGTTTATCGGGATGTCCTTCGGTAACCGATTCGGAAGTAAACATGAAGTTTCGTTTCATGGCTGTTTTTCAGTTCTCATTAGCTTGGTTTCTTCATTGACAAGCAGTGGGAGTAAGGCACTACTAGTAATGACAGCTCCATCTAAAGGATTGAGAGGAGTAAGTTTTAACAGATTCCGCATGCCAGGGACAGCAAGAGACATCAGTTGGAGTCCTAACGATCCTGTTAAGGCAAGGGATAAATAACGGTTCGATGGTAGTTGGCTGCTGCGGAGCGGTTTAGGGGAGCGACAGCTAAGGGAGTGCAATAGCTGTCCGGTGACTAAACTCATAAAGGCGAGGGTGCTAGCGCGAAGTCCCATGCCATAACGGGCGATACCGTAGCTATATGCTCCCAAAGTACTAGCCGACAGCATACTCGACTCGAAGGTAATTCGCCTCAAGTCTTCCGGCTTAACGATTGGTTCGTCAGCAGGACGAGGCGGGACTTGCAGCACATCCGGTTCGGGAGGCTCTAGGGCCAATGCCAAACCGGGGAAGATATCTGTTACCAGATTCAACCAAAGCAGTTGCATGGCATTGAGGGGTTGACCCAATCCGCCTAAGTTTGCCAACAACATCACCATAATCTCACTCAAGTTGGTAGAGAGGAGAAAGTGAACCGATTTTCTGATGTTGTTATAAATAGTCCGACCCTGGCTGACGGCAATAATCATCGTTTCAAGGTTGTCATCTTCTAGTACCACATCAGCCACTTCCCTGGCTGCATCGGTTCCGCCCTTTCCCATAGCAATGCCCACTTCTGCGGCTTTGAGAGCGGGAGCATCATTAATACCATCTCCCGTCATCGCTACTGTTTTCCCCGCTTCCTGGAGTGCTTGAACGATTTGCAGTTTATGAGCCGGACTAATCCGGGCAAAGACGTGAACTCGCTCGCACAGCCCTCGCATCACTTCGGGGTCGATGTCGGTAAAGTGAGTCGAGTCTAAAATTTCTAGTTGTTCGCCTTCGGAGAGGTTTAATGCCTTACCGATGGCATAGGCGGTAGGGGTCTGATCTCCAGTAATCATGACCGTCTTAATTCCCGCCTGATGGAAAGAGGTCATCAACTCTTTGACACCCCGTCGAAGGGGGTCAGTCATGCCGATCAGTCCCAACCAAATTAAATTGTCTAAACCATTTAGCTCTTCCTCGGAAGCCTCCCGCTGGACGTAGGCGGCTGCCAACACGCGCAGGGCTTTACCTGCCATATTCTCGTTTTCTTCTTCGATCGCCTGTCTGTCTACTTCGGCGAGGGGAATTTTTTGACCGTCTTTGAGCTTCCAGCGACACAGTTCGAGTACTTCGGTAGGACTTCCTTTGACCGCCACTAGTTGCTGTGATTCATGCACGGCGTGAAGGGTAGTCATGAAATTGCGATTTTGGGAGCGGTGAGTGGTATTGAGGCGCGGATATTTAGCTTGCAGTGTCGGTACGTCTACTCCAGCTGCGATCGCCATTTCGATGAGGGCATTTTCTGTCGAAGAGCCGTCGATCAGATACCTGCCATTGCGATCGCCGTCAACTTTACTATCATTACAGAGAACGGCTACGTGAATTAATTTCAACAGTTCGTCGCAACTATAGGGATCGAGTGGCTTGGCTGCCACCCAAAATTTTCCGTCAGCTATTTCAACCCGTTGAGTATCGGTATGTATTTCCACTACAGACATTCGGTTAGCAGTGAGAGTTCCCGTTTTATCCAGACAGATCGTTTGGACCGAACCGAGGGCTTCTACTGCTTCTAGACGACGCACGAGAACGTTATGCTGCCTCATCCTGCCAATGCCCAGAGCGAGGCTGGTTGTAGCAACGGTGGGCAATCCTTCCGGTACTGCTGCCACGGCTAGAGATACAGAAGTTTTGAGCATTTGGAGAATGCCATAACCCCTGATCGCTCCGAGGGTAAAAACTAAACCGCATACGGCTCCCGATATCAACACTAGTTGTCCCCCTACTCGATCGAGTTGTCTTTCCATAGGGGTTTGGGGAACGACGGTTTCCCCCACTAGGGTTTGAATGCGACCCATTTCAGTGGCTTTTCCCGTCGCCACGACTATGGCTAGTCCCTGTCCTCCAGTAACGAAAGTTCCCCGATAGACCATGTTAATTCTCTCAGCGAGAGGCACTTTTTCCCCTGTAAGGGTTTGGGCGGTTTTGAATACGGGAATGCTTTCTCCCGTCAGGGCAGATTCATCGACGTTGAGGTGTTCTGCTTCAATTAATCTGGCATCGGCAGGGATATAACTACCCGGTTTGAGTACGATCAGATCGCCGATGACGATTTGGTGGGAGTTAATTTCCCTTAGTTGGCCTTCTCTGATTACCCAAGCAGAGGGATTGACTAGACCTTTTAAAGAATGAATAATGCGCTCGGATTGGCTTTCTGTGGCGTAGCCCAGGATGGCATTAATAGTGACTACTCCCAAGATGACCAAAGCGTCTACTATACCTCCAGTAATCACCGAAAGCCCTGCGGCTAGGGTTAACAGAACTACGGGCACCGATTTGAAGTAGTCGATAAAGATGCTCAATCCGGAGCGAGGTTGAGCTTCAACGATAGCATTTGGACCATATTTTTGGAGATTATACTCTACTGCTTTTGCCGATAAGCCCTTGTCAGTTGAAGTGCCCAACTGGGCAACAATTGCCCCCGTTTCTTTAAGATGCCAAGGTTCTGAAGGTAGGAGGTGAGATGGCTTGTCGGCAGACGACCGACTGACAACCAGTTCTCTAGCCCCTTTGGGATTTTTATTATATTCTCTAACGATGGTTTCTAGTTGCGAGGCGATCGCTTTAGTATCTTGTTGTTTGGCGTCAAATAAAACCAGTAAATTGCCCGTTACCGAGCTGGCACGAACTTGTTTAATTCCTGGCTCGCTAGATAATCTGTATTCCAAATATTGTTTTAAGGTTTGGTCATAACGCAAGGAACGAACTTTGTATCTTGCTCTTCCCTTGACTGCTGTATGTAGCGGTTGAATCGGGTAATTTTTCTTTTGTATGGAGATGTTACCGGGTTCTTTCATTTGTTCCCTTGTTTAAATTTATTAGTAATTGGGGAACCTGCTATGCTCCATTTACATTTTAGAGTTGCACAGAAGGCAATCTTGGTTGTTCCTTTGCAATTTGTAGTAAAATTATTCTTATCTACTGACTTCTGACTCCTGACTTCTTTTAGTTAATATAGGTCTTTCATCACTTTGGAATAATAGCTTTATTTCCGCCATACTGTACTAGTGAGTGCTTCCCACAGTATCTCTATACCCAGTAGCTGTGCTCGTTTGACCGGACTTGTCATTATTTCAGGATATATAATTTTGATTGTTGTTTTCCCCGCAGAGATTCCTGATAGTATTAGGTGTAAGTTGTCAGCCAAGGGAAGTGGAGAGTTGCCTTTTGACATTGACAATAAGGCAGAGCACGCTCGATCGCTTAAGAGGAGCGAGGATGAACGACAATCTTAATCAAGATAAAGATAAAGAAGATTTTTTATCTCCCAGGAGTAAATATTGGGGAAGATTTACCCCTCAGAATTTACTCTTCAATGCCAATCTTCAGGAGTTTGCTCAACGACTAGATTATATCTGCGCCCTCGAAACTAATGGCAAAATTTCTTCTGAGGAAGCCTATGAGCAAATCAAACAACTCTGGAAGCAATTACAGCAATCTAAACAAGAACTTCTCAATTCAGAAGAATAAAGATTTACTCAAGGATTTTACCGAAAAAATGGGTTTAAAGCCTCGCCGTAGAACGGCGACTTTAGACAAAATAGAGCCCAAATCTTTATCTGCCCGAAGGGCAAGGCAGAAGGCAGGAGGAGGAGTCGAAGGCTTACTTCGGCCCTCTGCCCTAAAACTTCTACCTTCTTCAAAGCTCAAGTGTTTGAACTCCTGTATTCTTGTTTGAGAGGAAAAGGTAATCAACCTCTTTAAAAACCTAGCTATCTAATCGATAGGGTCTGTACCATAGAAAACTAAAGATAGGAGGTTCTATGGGGAAATCCTCCGATAGATAAAATCTTTCCGGAAAAAACCAGAGGTAAAGAGAATTTTCCAGTTTCAGGAAAATGTACCGTCGGGCAGCCGGAAACAGCTTGCACAAGCTGTTTCCGCTTGGGGAGATGAGAGCCTCTGGTGCTACAACCGATTCGGATGTAGTGGTAATTCGGGGTTTAAATACCCGAGCAATTCGCCGTCGGGGAGTCTTTTGGCTGGTCAAACGGGAGGCATTGGCGGGGGAGCTTTACTCGGCTTGATTTTAGGTCTGGGAACAGTGGTTTGGGCTTACCTATTGCAGGGAAATTTCTCGATCGCGCCGCTCGTAGGGGAACAGTTAATAATTATCAATTATTAACTGTTCCTTGTTCCCAAGCTAAATAGACAGACGTTGATAAATCTCGTCTAAATGTTTGAGATGGTTTTGAGGATCGAAGCAGGCTTCTATTTCTTCTGCAGATAGCAGTTGTGTCACCGCAGGATCTTGACTGATTAACTCCCGGAAGTTGCCGTCTGGCTGATTCCAGGCTGTGTGGGCGCAGGCTTGAACGACTCGATAAGCTTTTTCCCGACTCATGCCTTTTTCCACAAGGGCAAGTAGAACTCTTTGGCTAAAAATTACACCTCCATAAACGTTCATATTTCGCTTCATGTTTTCTGGATAAACCAGCAGATTTTTCACCAAACTGGTAATTTCCTTAAGCATGAAGTGAACTAAGATACAACTATCGGGCAGGATTACTCTTTCTACAGAACTATGAGAAATATCGCGTTCGTGCCAGAGAGCAACATTTTCTAAGGCAGCCACTGCATTAGCACGAATAATTCTCGCCATCCCCGTTAATCGTTCCGAACGGATAGGGTTGCGCTTGTGGGGCATAGCAGAAGAACCTTTTTGTCCTTTAGAAAAATATTCTTCTACCTCCAGAACATCGGTACGTTGAAGATTGCGAATTTCCACTGCAAAACGTTCGATCGAAGCAGCCAAGAGGGCTAATTGTTGGACAAATTCGGCGTGGCGATCGCGCGAGATTACTTGAGTAGAAGCTGTATCTGGTTCTAGCCCTAATTTTTGAGTGGCGATCGCTTCTACTTTGGGGTCTATATTGGCATAAGTTCCTACTGCGCCAGATATTTTACCTACGGCAATATCTTTACGCAGCCGGACCAGGCGATCGCGATTGCGCAACACTTCTGCTAACCAACCTGCTAGTTTAAAGCCAAAGGTAATTGGTTCTGCATGAATTCCGTGGGAACGACCAACCATCACAGTGTAGCGATGTTGTTGTGCCTGATAGCGAATCGCTTGAATCAATTCTTCTACTTTTTCCAAAATAAGATTGAGACTGGCAACTAATTGTAAAGCTAAACCAGTATCTAGTACATCTGAGCTAGTAAGTCCAAGATGAATATATCTTCCCGCATCCCCAACATACTCGTTAACATTGGTTAGAAAAGCAATAACATCGTGGCGGACTTCTGCTTCAATTTCTAGGACTCGTTGAGGATCGAAATTAGCTTTTGTCTTGATTTCTTCTACTGCTGCTTTGGGTATATAGCCTAGTTCGGCTTGAGCTTCGCAGACTGCTATCTCCACTTCCAGCCAGGTTTTTAGCTTATAGGTATCAGTCCAAATTTCGCCCATTTCGGGCAAAGTATAGCGTTCGATCACAGTCTGCGTTCCAGAATACAACTGTCAATTTTACTACTATGTCTATAGCTTTTTTGTTTGTTCGAGGGACTATTTTGAATTTTGTTGACATCCTCCTCCAGTAAGCTCCTTACGTCGCTGTATTGGGGGATTCCAACTCTCGCGAATTGGATTTTCTGCTTCATCCTGTGCCAAAAGCGAATACCGTGAGCGATACTCCCCGTCGCATCCAGTCCCATCGGAGAATAGGACAAACATCAGTCAATGAAAGACAGATGGCGCATCCAACTCATACGCGAATATTTAAATTCATGTACTCGATCGCACTGACAGGAGTTTGATTAAATCTTGATACCTTAGTTGGGTTTTGAATGTTGCGATGGGAGAGGTTCGCTTACTCCGCAGCAGGCGGAAAACAATTTAACTTAACGAGCGATCGCTTTATTCAATGACTAGAACCTGACTATATTTTTAGAACTTAGATTTTAGTTAAAAGAAGTCAATTAATCGGTTTTTTAGTCACTAATAACTAGAATCTGACTAGAGGCTTTTCAGGTTGAATCTATAGAATCCTTACTTTATCTGTATTACCATAATCTAAAAAACGGGACTGACGGGGCTCGAACCCGCGACCTCCTGCGTGACAGGCAGGCATTCTAACCAACTGAACTACAGTCCCAATTTTCGCGGCAGTTCTTATTGTATCTTTATCTTATTAGCTTGTCAATCAATCTTCTTCGATTTAAGATTTAGGTTAATTCTCGAGCTTAAATTCATACAGTCCGCTTGTTATTAGAAGCCCCGCTCACTAACGAAGATGACGATCCTAGGAATAACAGTGCAATCAAAACTAATAAATGGACCGACCAGTGAGAAATTACTAATCCCCAAATTAAGCAGACAATAGCATTTCCGACAGCTAATATACCGAAAATATCGTGACCTGTACGCAGGTACAAAATAACACTCCCTAGAGCAGTTACCAAAAAAAGAAGGAGAATGGGGAGCATCATGACTATCACCTTTGGGTTAGTTATCAAACGATGAGTTAAAAAAATTGAATTAGTGGAGCTTAACCCCTTATACTAACTAATTTAACTTAGCTCGATTGACAAAACCGTAAACGGGATAGCTAAATGATTAAACTTGATAAGTTTCTTTGCATAACTTTATATTTAATCTAATCAGGAGTCAGTAGGCTGACTCCTGTTTCCTTCGTCAAATTTAATCCTAATTTTGTTAGGTTAAATCAAAATATAATATTGTCACTAAAGTTGTTGTGCGATCTCGCGCAGCGAGTGCTGTCGCACCGCGACTACAAGAAGCGAACTGTTCGCTTCGCGCCTCCCTCGTGCTCGAACAAGATTGCAGCCAAAGAAACCACTACTTTTAACTCCGTGAGCGGGAAGTCCCTCGACTCTGTCGACGGGGTCGCTCCGGGCACGCCCGGCGTGAGAGAGCGAACTTCGCGCCTAAGCTGGACAGTTTAGAAGCATATGTGTTATCAGAATGTATAGTTAGTGATAAAGGTCGCAACTAATGTACAAAGCATACAAATACAGAATCTATCCAACACAAGAACAAAAAGAACTTCTTGCCCAACACATGGGTAATGTTAGATGGTTTTGGAATTTTGCTTT
>JADEWQ010000091.1 GCA_015207585.1 Pleurocapsales cyanobacterium LEGE 06147
TCGATCCGGCGCATCTGCGCCTCGCTCAACAACCAGACTTCAGACAACAGCAGCACCTCCTTGGTGCCGCCAGTGAATCAACCGATTGCCTCCTGCGCAAGCAATTTAATGGGTCCTGAGCCTAGGCTTTTGGCAGACATGTTAACCGCCAGTTTGAAAGTGGGATCCAACGCAATCGCCTGTTTGCCGTCTGCCAGCGCGGCTTCCATGACCACGAGGGTCAGCTCATTGATGCGGTCGCCGGTCTCGGCTGCCTGCACCAGCTCCTGCGGATTGACGTAATCGCCGCCATCGGGCTGCCAGCGGATCAGCGTTTCCGCTCCGACAATCCGTCCTGACGCGAGATCGACCTTGGGCTGATAGGCAACCGTAATGCTGCGATCGCGCAGACCTTTTTCGAGCAAGCGCAGAATTTCCAGCCGGTGATTGCGTGCCTCAAGATGCGCCGCATCATTGATGATAAAGCGCGCACCGCGTGATGCAGCCTCTTCAGCGGCCTGCATCGCCTTGCGGATGCGCTGGCCCAGGGGCAGCGAATGGTTCGTATCGATCCCCAGTGCTGGCCCCGTGCTGGCTGAACGCCAATCATGGCTGATTGCGGTCTTGAGCATCAGCGCCAGCCCGTCAGCATGACGTTCCAGCTCTTCGGTTGTCATGCGCGGGGCGAGCCACACCAGAATGTCCCGTTCGAACGCGACGTCGCCCGCATCGCCCGGCCCTTTGACATAGGCAATCAGCGTGTTGACGAATTCGCCCAGTTCACGCGCGCTCCAGTCATCGGACATTTCGGAAAGGCTGGCGATCTTGAGAGCGTACACATCGCTTTCGCTGTTCGCTTTGTCAGAACTGATTGCCGAAGTCGTCATTGCATCGACTTCGCTGCTGTAATACTTGCGGGCGATCCGCTTAAATCCAATCCCGGCCCATAACAGTGCCAGCAGGGCTGGCATGATATCGATATTGACCCCGAATTCGTCGAACAATAACGGGATGAAAAGCAGGCCCACCCCAACCCCGAGCAGACTGCGCGTCGATTTCGTGCGACCGAGCATCAGCGCAAAAATAGCGATCGTGGCGAGAAGCATCGCCGGATACCACTGGAGATCTGCTGGCACCCCGCGTTTGAGGGTGTGCGCACCCATGATGTGGAAATAGGCTCCGGCAATCCGCCCATCGCGGAGCGGCAACGTATAATAATCAGATGATTCGAAATAACTTTTGCCAATGATGACATTCTTGCCCGCAAGTGCGGATTGCGCAACTTTGCCGTTCAACACATCGACATAGCTGAAAGACGGGAGAGTGGCTGGATCGAACGCATAATCCGGACGAAAAGTCCGGTCGGGTCCCTCATATTCGGCCAACGCAGCCGACAAAGAAGGATGCGTTGCACCATCCATCTCAACCTTTGTGTGGAAGGTGATCGAAAGACCGAATGGCGAGCCGACTGCGCTCATCCCAGCAAGGTTGGCCTTGTCACGGAACTCGGCGCGCGGGGCAATTTCTTCGACGACCTGAAAGCCCACTTCGCGCTGCGGCGCGATCCCCAGCCACACCCTGCCCTTGTGCCGTTCCAGCGTGCGCGCAAACAGCGCGTCGGCTTGCGAGCTTTCGGGATCGGCGTGGGCGCGGTCAAAGGTGATACGCTCCACACCCGAAGCGACGAGCCTTTCGATCAGCTGGCTATCCTGCACTCGCGAAGGATTGTTGCGGTCAAATGCGTTGAGCGTCTTGTCGTCAATCGCAATCATCACGATGTCTTGCGGTGCGGGGCGGCTCCTGATTTCGGCACGCACTGCACGGTAGAAATCCTCTGCCGGAAGCGGCAATTCAATCGCAGCGGACACCAGCCCGAACAAAACCGCCAGCGCGGCCACTTTGGCACGTTTGCGGCGCAGCAGGCTGCCGACGCCGCCCGGGTTGCGCGCAAGAAGCTGCGGGATACCGGCAGCCGCATCCGCCGCAGGGCCAAAGCCGCGGCGCAATTTTTGCATCAGTGACGTACTAGATCCGAGCATGAACCGCGTTGTGTCCCAAGGGAAACCTCGGGTTAACCCTAGGCCGCTTTGGTTAACGCATCGCAAAGAAGCCCGGATTGGAGCCCGGAGCGCTTTTACATCGCCCCGGCAGCAGCAACTCCAAGCGGGATTGTCAGCAGCCCCAGCCCCAGCGAAAGGTGCCAGCGCAAGCGCATGAAATCGGGCGCGGCAAAGCCCAAAGCGCGGTCGATCAGCGGCGATCCGAGGATCAGCGCGCCCAGATACATCAATGCAGGGCCGGGCCATTCCCAACCGAAGGTCCACGGCAGGAACAGCGCGACCGCCAGCAGGCTCGGCATCACAGCCAACCCATAAGCCCCTGCTGTAGCAGGTCTGCCCGATCCGGCGCTCTGCACAGCCTGCCCCCACCATACCCCGCCCAGAAAGCTGAAGATTGCGGCCGCATAGGCATATCCGCCCGCCAACGCGGAAAAGCGCCATTCATGCCCGGTCACAACCATCGCCACGCAGAATATCTGCGGCAGCAGCCCGGCATAACCCAGCACTCGGGCCGTGTTCGAAAGCGAAGGCGGGGGAAGCGATGATTGATCGGTCATCCCGGCTTAAACCTTGCGGAGCGCCGTGGTTCCCGCCTCTCTTGCAGGCTGCCGCCGATTGCGCCACTTGCTGCATCATGGAACTGTTCGATCTAGCGGGCCGCACGGCCATCATCACCGGCGGCAATGGCGGCTTGGGCCTTGCCATGGCACGCGGACTGGCCAAGGCCGGAGCCAACATCGCCATCTGGGCGCGCAACGCGGAAAAGAACGCCGCCGCGTGCGAGGAACTGCGCGGCCTTGGCAAAGGCCAGATCATCACCCTGGCCTGCGATATCGCCGATGAAGCCGGGATCGAAGCCGCCATGGCCGCCACGCTGGAGGCGCTGGGCCGGGTCGATATTTGTTTTGCCAATGCCGGGATTTCAGGCGCAGGCACTGCGATCCCCGACATCGCTGCCGATGGGTGGGATCACACCATGGCGGTCAACACCCGCGGCGCGGCGCTGGTTTACAAGCATGTCACCCGCCACATGATCGCCCGCGCAAAAGATGGCGATGCGGGCGGAAAGCTGATAGCGACATCATCGGACCAGTCGATCATGGGGGTCAACCGGTCGTCGGACTATGCCGCGTCGAAAGCAGCGCTGAACGGGCTCACCCGTGCCGCCGCGTTTGAACTCGCGCGCCACCAGATTACCGCCAACGCGCTGCTGTTCGGTTATTATGAAACCGACATTACCGCGAAAGCAGATCCCCGGTTCGGTGAATGGATGGCCAAGCGCATCCCGCTGCGCCGCCCCGGCGATCACAATGGGCTGGAAGGGCTGGCGGTGTTCTTCGCCTCGCCGCATTCCGATTACATCACCGGGCAATGCCTGCCGGTGGACGGGGGCTTGAGCATTTCCTGATTGCGCTTTGGTTGGCCAGCACCATTTTCCAAGGAACGCAGCAGCGTCAGACCCGTTGCCGCACAAAGCCTCTCGCAAATGGAACTCCCTCCCCGTGGCCGATGACGACATTCCTGACTTCGACAAGCTGCCGGAAGACCGCAACCGCCAGCGGGCTGTGCCATCGGGGCGGATTGCGCGTTTCGGCACGTTCGGGCGCCTGGTCGGCGGGGTGGCGGGCGGCATGGTGGCCGAAGGCGCCCGGCGGCTGGCGAGCGGCGAAGGCATCAACGCTCGCGATCTGATCCTGACCCCCGGCAATGTTCAGCGCATGACCGATCGCCTGTCGCACTTGCGCGGCGCGGCAATGAAGATGGGGCAGATGATCAGTCTGGATGCAGGCGATTTCCTACCCGAGGAGCTGTCAAAAATCCTCGCAACCTTGCGCGATCAGGCCAACTTCATGCCGACCAAGCAGCTCGATGCCGTGCTGCGCGCCGAATGGGGGCCGGATTGGCGCAAGCAGTTTCGCTGGTTCAACCCCCGCCCCATCGCCGCTGCCTCCATCGGGCAGGTGCACAAGGCCCTGACCCGCGATGGCGAGGAACTGGCGATCAAGGTGCAATATCCCGGCGTTGCCACCAGCATCGACAGCGATGTCGATAATGTGATGACCCTGCTGAAGGTCGCAGGGTTCGCCCCGCCCGAACTGGAAATGGAAAAGCTGATGGCAGCGGCCAAGCAGCAGTTGCATGAAGAGGCCGATTACACCCGCGAAGGCGAACAAATGGCGCTGTACCGCGAAAAGCTGGCGGGCACCCCCGGCTTTGTCGTGCCGCGCCTGCATGAAGGGCTGACGCGCGGATCGATCCTGGCGATGAGTTTCGAAGACGGTGTCAGCATCGAGGAACTCGGCAATGAACCACCTGATCGCCGCGACGAGGTATTCGCCCGGCTGATCCGGCTGGTGGCGCGCGAATTGTTCGATTTCGGCGTGATGCAGACCGACCCCAACTTCGCCAATTTCCGTTACCGGCGCGATACGGGCGAGATCATCCTGCTTGATTTCGGCGCGTGCCGCCCGGTCGATCCGGCAGTGGCAAACGGCTATCGCAAGATGTTGCAGGCGGGATTGCAGGGCGATGCTGCCGAAGTACTCGCCGCAACAATCGAAGCCGGTTTCATGATGCCGATCGTTGCTGAAAAGCATCCCCAACGGGTAAACCGGATGATTGAAATCGTCGTCAACGAAATGCGCGAGGATGCACCGTTCGATTTCGGGGACCGCGCCTTTATCCCGCTGCTGCGCGACGAAGGCTATGCCATCGCGCAAGACAAGGATACGTGGGCCTTCCCGCCAATAGAAACCCTGTTCGTGCAGCGCAAGGTCTCGGGCACAGCCTTGCTGGGAGCGCGGCTTAAAGCGCAAGTGAATATCCGGCGGATCACCGAAGAGGTTCTGGCCAGCACATCGCCCGCGCCTGCTCAAGTCGCGTGACAGGCCTGATCAGGTATGGTTCCAGCCCGGCGCCAGCTTGCTCCAGACGCCTTCTAGGCCCTCTTTAGACCCCCTCCAGCCCAGTGCTGGTCTGATTTTCAGTGCCCTTGCGGCATGTTTCACGTGAAACATTTGCAGTCCAGAATGGACAATTGCGAAGGCTTGTCATAAAGGCGCGAAATGCTCGGGGGGGTCAATCACAACACATCGGTGCTTTTCGTGTGCCTTGGCAATATTTGCCGGTCACCGATGGCTGTAGGCGCTTTCTCCGCCTCGGCGCATCTGCGCGGGCTGGAATGCCCGGTCGATTCAGCGGGGACCGCCTCCTATCATCTCGGCAGTCCGCCCGATCCGCGCGCAATTGCGGTCGCGGCAGCCCACGGCATCGACATCGCAGGGCAAACGGCCCGGCAGGTGGATCGGGATGATTTTTACCGCTTCTCCCACATCATCGCCATGGACCGCGCAAACCTTGAAGGCCTGCGCGCCCGCGCGCCGCGCGATGGGACAGCGCAGTTGGCGCTGTTGATGGATGTGGTGGATGGGCGACGGGGCGACGGGGTGGTCGATCCCTATCATGGCGATGCCGAAACCTTCGCTGCCACGTGGGACGACATCAGCCTCGGCGTCACTGCCTGGGTGCGGCACCTGATGCTCAGCGGGCATAATCTAGAGGTTTAGCCGCCCCGCAAAAGCTGCACGCCCCAATCCCGTTCGAACAGATAAAGCAGCAACCGCGCCGCCTCTCCGCGAGGGCTGGTAAGGCCGCCGTCGCGCTCCATCAGCAACCGCGCATCGCCGTGCGCGACCGGCAAAAGCTTCTGCATCTGTTCAAGACTGGCGATCCGGAAAGCGGCCTCCCCCGATTGCCGCGTGCCGAGCAATTCGCCCCCGCCGCGCAATTCCAGATCCTCTTCGGCGATCCGGAACCCGTCCTGCGTTTCGCGCATCAGCGCCAGCCGAGCCCGCCCCGTTTCCGACAATCCAGACCCCCGCAGCAGCAGGCAGGTGGACTTTTCCGCGCCTCGCCCCACCCGCCCGCGCAACTGGTGGAGCTGGGCAAGGCCGAAGCGTTCGGCCTGTTCGATCACCATCAGCGTGGCCGCAGGTACATCAACCCCGACCTCGATCACCGTCGTTGCCACCAGCAATCGCGCCTGCCCGCTGGCAAAGCGCTCCATCCCTGCGTCCTTGATTTCCGGGCGCAATTGTCCGTGGACCAGTACCACCGCATCGCCAAACCGCTCCTTCAGCGCAGCATAGCGGGCTTCGGCGGCGGCAATGTCGGCAAGATCGGGCACGCCGTCGATCTCGCGCACCATCGGGCACACCCAATAGGCTTGCTGCCCGCTGGCAAGGTGGCGTTCGACGCCTGCGACCACTTCTTCCATCCGGTCCTGCCCGACCACGCGGGTGTCGATTGCCTGCCGTCCGGGCGGCAATTCATCAAGGCGGCTGACGTCCATCTCGCCATATTGCGCCAGCGTGAGCGAGCGCGGGATGGGAGTGGCAGTCATCGCCAAAGTATGCGGCGCGCGGCGCCCTTTCGCCGCCAGCGACAGGCGCTGCGCAACGCCGAACCGGTGCTGTTCATCGATCACCACCAGCCCCAGATCGCGGTAATTCACGGTGTCCTGAAAGATCGCATGGGTGCCCACGAGTATCTGGATAGAGCCATCCATCAGCCCCATCAGAATGCTCTCGCGTTCACGCCCCTTCGCCCGGCCGGTCAGCAATGCGACCTCCACCCCTGTGGGGGCGAGCATCTTGCGCAGCGTTTCGAAGTGCTGCCGCGCCAGTATCTCGGTGGGCGCCAGCATTGCCGCCTGCTTGCCCGCCTCGACCGCGATCAGCATCGCGTTCAATGCCACCACTGTCTTGCCCGCGCCGACATCGCCTTGCAGCAGCCGCAGCATGGGCGCTTCCTGCGCCATGTCGCCTTCGATCTCGGCGATGGAGCGGGTCTGTGCGCCGGTCAGGGCAAACGGCATTTGCAGCTTTGCGCACAACACGCCGTCGCCTGCCAGAGCCTGCCCCTTGCGCCGCCGCCCCTCAGCCTTGACCAGCAGCAGCGCAAGGCTGTTGGCCAGCAGTTCATCATAAGCGAGCCGGTCACGCACTTTTTCATCGGTTGTTTCATGCCCCAACCGCAGCGCATCGCGCCATGCGGGCCATCCTGCCTTGGCCAATTGCCCCGGCTCGATCCATTCGGGAAGCTCGGGCAATCGCGCCAGGGCCTGTTCGGTCAGGCCCGCCACCTTGGGCTGTGTCAGCCCTTCGGACAGGCGATAGACCGGCTCGCTCAGCCGCCCCATATTGGCTGCGCTGTCCACCTCGATATGATCGGGATGGACGATCTGCAGCATGTCGCCATAACGGTCGAGCCGTCCGGCGATCCAGCGCTGCTCGCCCACGGGGAGCAGCTTTTTTGCGGCATAGGCTGCCTTGCCGAACCACGTCAGCGCGCAGATATTGCCCGCCGCATCCTGTGCCAGCACGCGGTACGGCCCGCGGCTTCCCGCTCTTGGCGCGCGGTGTTCAATCGGGGTAAGCGCGATAATCACCTGTTCGCCTTCGCTGCCTGCATCCAGATCGGCGATGGCATGGCGGCTGACGAAACGTTCGGGCAGGTGATAGGCCAGATCCTTGACCCGCGTCAGGCCAAGCTTCTCCAGCGGCTTCATCACCTTCGGCCCGACGCCTTCCAGCGACTCGGCTTCAGCGAACAACGGGTTGAGAGCCTCGGGGCGCATGGCGGTTCGCTAACATCACTCAGGCATCATTGCGAGTTGAAGACGCGCAGACCTGTGGCTAGGTGGAGCGTATGACCGAAAACCCCAGCTTTGACCAACGTCTCGCCCGCGCGAAGTTCCGCGCTTGGCATCGCGGCACGCGCGAGGCCGATTACATGATCGGCGGTTACTATGATCGCTATCATGCGAGCTGGGGCGAAGCGGAACTGGCATGGTTCGAAGCCCTGCTTGACGAAGACGATGTCGATGTGATGGCCTGGGCCCTGGGATCGCAGCCTGCACCAGACCATCTGGCGGGTGATCTGCTGACGACGATGCAAAAACTCGATTACGTCGATATTCCGCGCTGAGCGCTGGCGCTGCGCGGGAACGCTTTGGGCCCGCGCGGCTTGACTGGAAACCTATGCCCGATCTTACCCGCATTCTCGCGGCCCAAAGCCCGCTGACCCTGTCCTCGTTGCCGCGCGGCAGCTTGCCATTGGTACTGTCCGATCTGGCGCGAGCGGCAAAGCGCCGGGCCGTGTTCATCGCGCCCGATGATGCCGCCATGCGTGCAAGCGTGGAAGCCGCGCAGTTCTTCGCGCCCGAGGTGGAGGTGTTTGCCTTCCCCGCCTGGGATTGCCTGCCTTATGACCGGGCCAGCCCCGCGCTCTCGATCAGCGCCGAACGCCTTGCCGCGCTCCACCGCCTGCAACAGCCCGGCAGCGCGCAGCAATTGCTGGTGACCACAGTCAACGCCGTGCTCCAAAGGTTGCTAACCCCGTTCCGGGTGCGCGAAAGCGTGCGCGAGTTCCGGGTCGGCGCGAGCATCGGTCACGAAAGCCTTGCCGCGCTGTTGATCCGGCAGGGTTACAGCCGCACCGATACGGTGATCGACCACGGCGAATTTGCTGTGCGCGGGTCGATTGTCGATATCTTCCCTTCCAGCCTGGATGCAGGCCTGAGGCTTGATTTCTTCGGCGACGAACTGGAAAGCCTGCGCCTGTTCGATCCTGCTACGCAGCGCACCGTGGAACGGGTCGATTCCCACCTGCTGCTGCCAGCGTCGGAAACGCTGCTCGACGAAGACAGTATCAAACGCTTCCGCAGCCGTTACCGCGAATTGTTTGGCGCGAACGCCACGCAGGATCCGCTTTACGAAGCCGTGTCCGAAGGGCGGCGGCTGGCGGGGATGGAGCACTGGCTGCCGCTGTTCGAAACCAAGCTGGCGACGTTGTTCGATCATATCGCCAAGGATGACGTGGTGGTCATTGATCAGGGCGCGCTGGGTGCGGCGGAAGAACGCCTGACCGACATTGCGGATTATCATGACCAGCGCGGGCGGATCGCAGGCGAACGCAAGGGTTCTTACCGTCCTCTTGCCGCTGATTCACTTTACCTCACGCGGGCTGAGTTTGACGCCGGCCTTGCCGCCATGCCCGCCCACCGCGCGACCGGATTTGTCAGCGAAGGCGCTGCGCAGGTGCTCGATTTCGGCTTCCGCTCCGCCCGCGATTTCTCTCCCGAACGCGGCCGCGGCGAGAATGTTTACGAGGTTGCGGCAAAGCACCTGAAGTCCGTAGCCAAGGCGGGGCGCAAGCCGGTGGTTGCGGCCTATTCGAACGGTAGCGCAAGGCGCATCGCTTCGATCCTTGAAGAAGCGGGCGCGCCCACTGCCCTCGCTGATAATTGGCAACAGGCGCTGGGTCTGGCTGCCAAGGGCAGGGCCGCGGTGGTCGTTCTGCCGCTCGAAACCGGTTTTGCGAGTGACACGCTGGAACTGTTCACCGAACAGGACATGCTTGGCGACCGACTGGTGCGGCGCAAGAAGAAGCGCAAGGATTCCGACGCCTTCCTCGCCGAACTTCAGGCGCTGGGCAAAGGCGATCTGGTGGTTCACATCGAACACGGGATCGGGCGCTATCTCGGGCTCGAACCGATCCCGGTCGGCAAGAGCCAGCATGATTGCGTCGCGCTGGAATATGCCGGCGGGGACAAGCTGTTCATCCCGGTCGAAAATATCGACGTGCTCAGCCGTTATGGTTCATCCGAACAGACGGTGCCGCTTGATCGGCTGGGCGGGGAAACATGGCAGCGCCGCCGAGCAAAGCTGAAGGAGCGGATCACCGCCATCGCAGGCGAGTTGATGCAGGTCGCCGCCGCCCGTGCGCTGCGGCAGGCGACGGTGCTGGCAACCGATCCTGCAACACTCGGCCAGTTCACCGACCGTTTCCCCTGGTCCGAAACCGAGGATCAGGACCGCGCCATTGCCGATGTCCTGTCAGACCTCGAAAGCGGGCGTCCGATGGACCGGCTGGTGTGCGGCGATGTCGGCTTCGGCAAGACCGAAGTGGCTTTGCGCGCCGCATTCGTCGCGGCGATGGCGGGGCAGCAGGTGGCGATTGTTGCGCCGACTACGCTGCTTGCCCGGCAGCACTTCCAGAACTTTGCCGAACGTTTTGCAGGCTTCCCGTTGCAAGTCGGCCGCCTGTCGCGCCTGGTTACGGCGAAAGAAGCAACCGAAACCCGTGAAGGGCTGGAGAACGGCCAGATCGATCTCGTGGTGGGCACCCATGCGATCCTGTCAAAGAACACCAAGTTCAAGAACCTGGGCCTTGTCATCGTCGACGAGGAACAGCGGTTTGGCGTGACCCACAAGGAGAAACTGAAACAGCTGCGTGCCGATGTTCACGTGCTCACTCTCACCGCCACCCCGATCCCGCGCACGCTGCAAATGGCGATGAGCGGCCTGCGCGAACTGTCCACCATCCAGACTCCGCCGGTCGACCGGCTGGCAGTGCGCACCTATGTGATGGAGTGGGACGATATGGTGATGCGCGAGGCTTTGCTGCGCGAACATCATCGCGGCGGGCAGAGCTTCATCGTCGTGCCGCGCATTTCCGATATGGCCGATGTCGAAGAATGGCTGCGCGAACATGTACCCGAAATCAAATCGGTCTCCGCCCACGGCCAGATGTCACCGAGCGAGGTCGAGGAGCGGATGGGCGCGTTCTATGATCGCAAATATGACGTGCTGCTATCGACCACCATCGTCGAAAGCGGGCTCGATATTCCTTCGGCCAACACGATCATCATCCATCGCGCTGACCGCTTCGGTCTCGCCCAGCTTTATCAGCTGCGCGGACGCGTTGGGCGGGCAAAACTGCGCGCCTATGCCTATCTGACACACGAGGCGGGCGTTGCCCTGTCGGAAGTCGCGCAGAAGCGGCTGAAGGTGCTGGGCGATCTCGACAGCCTCGGTGCAGGCTTCCAGCTGGCCAGCCACGATCTCGACATTCGCGGCGCGGGCAATTTGCTGGGCGATGAACAATCGGGCCATATCCGCGAAGTCGGCTTCGAACTTTATCAGGCGATGCTGGAAGAGGCGATCCTTGCCGCGAAGGCTGGCGAGATGGGCCTCTCCCCCGCGCGCGACAAGGTCACACCCCAGATTACCGTCGATGCCCCGATCATGATCCCTGAGGAATACGTGCCCGATCTTGCGGTACGCATGGCGCTCTATCGCCGCCTCAATCAGGCCGAGGGACAGCACGAGATCGAAAGCATGGCCGCCGAAATGATCGACCGCTTCGGCGATCTGCCGCAGCCGACCAAAAACCTGATCCGCCTGATCGAGATCAAGCATCAGGCCATCGGTGCCAACATCGCCAAAATTGATGTCGGCGCGCGCGGCACGCTGGTCACCTTCCACAAGGACGATTTCCCCGATCCCATGGGGCTGATCGCCTATGTCGAAAGGCTGAATGAAAGCGGCAAGGACACGGCCAAGCTGCGTCCGGACATGAAGCTGGTGATCAACCGCGCCTGGGGCGATCCGCAAAGCCGGTTGAACGGCCTGTTCCAGCTCACCAAGGGCCTGTCAGGGATCGTCAAGAAGGCAGAAAGAGCCAGCAAGGCGGCCTGATAGCGGGCTTTCGACCAGGCATGACGGGTGCCAGCCCTCGCACTTGCAGCAACGGATAATCTGGCTTATCGGGCTGCCATCTTCGCCGGACCCGGATCATTCCGGGTGGCTCGGCCCGGCGCCTATCCCCGGGATAACCTTCACGTCTTGTCCGATCCGCTTTCCTGCATCGCGGCCTTCACGGCCAGCGCGCCGGGATTTCGCGGAGCATCAGATCGCAAGCAAGGTCACACATGACATATATCGAAACCATCAAGCGCGAGTGGTTGTCCAATCCGCGCGGTGACATTCTGGCCGGGATCGTCGTTGCGCTCGCGCTGATTCCGGAAGCCATCGGCTTTTCCATCATTGCCGGGGTCGATCCGCGGGTGGGACTATATGCCTCGTTCTCGATTGCGGTGATCATCTCGCTGGTGGGCGGCAGGCCGGGGATGATCTCGGCTGCGACCGCTGCCATCGCGGTGCTGGTTTTGCCGCTGGTGCAGACATACGGCGTGGATTATCTGTTCGCCGCCACGATCCTGATGGGCGTGATCCAGATGATCGCAGGGTTCCTGCGGCTCAATCTGTTGATGCAATATGTCTCGCGGTCGGTGATCACGGGATTCGTGAATGCGCTGGCGATCCTGATCTTCATGGCGCAATTGCCCGAGCTGATCGGCGTGCCGGTGCTGACCTATGCACTGGTCGCGGGCGCGCTGGCGATCATCTATCTGTTCCCCTACCTTACCAAGGCTGTGCCATCGCCGCTGATTGCCATTCTGGTTCTGACGGCGCTGGTTTACTACACCGGCTTCGATGTGCGCAGCGTGGGCGATATGGGCGAATTGCCCACATCATTGCCGATGTGGCTGATCCCAGACGTGCCATTCACGCTGGAAACGCTCAGGATCATCCTGCCCTTTTCGGTAACGATGGCAGCGGTAGGCCTGCTGGAATCGATGATGACTGCGCAGATCGTCGATGATCTGACCGATACGCCGTCCGACAAGCAGCGCGAGATGAAGGGTCAGGGCATCGCCAACCTCTTCACCGGCTTCCTCGGCGGCATGGGCGGCTGCGCGATGATCGGGCAATCGGTCATCAACGTGAAGTCCGGCGGTTTGACGCGGCTTTCCACATTCGTATCCGGCACTTTTCTGCTGTTCCTGCTGATGGTGCTTGGCGGGCTGGTGGCGATCATCCCGATGGCGGCGCTGGTTGCGGTGATGATCATGGTGTCGATCGGCACGTTTTCGTGGAGCTCGATCAAGGACATTCGCTATCACCCATGGCAATCATCCGTGGTGATGGTTGTCACGGTCGTGGTCACCGTATGGACCCACGATCTTGCGCAGGGCGTGTTGTCCGGTGTGATCCTGTCTGGCCTGTTCTTCGCCAGCAAGGTCAAACGCAGCTTCAGCGTGGATTCAGAACTGTCGGGCGATGGTCTGATCAGGCGCTACCGCGTTTCGGGACAGGTTTTCTTTGCCTCCTCCGAAAGCTTCGTCGAAGCTTTCGATTTCAAGGAGGTGGTTGACCGGGTTGTGATCGATGTTTCCGGAGCGCAGTTCTGGGACATCTCGGCGGTCGGAACGCTCGACAAGGCGATGTTGAAGTTCCGGCGCGAAGGCACTGCGGTCGAGATCGTGGGTCTCAATGATGCCAGCGCGGCGCTGATCGAACGCTTCGCCACACATGACAAGCCCCGCGCCGAGGCGCAGACAGGGACGCATTGACAGGAGAGAGAATGATGGAACAGGTACTCGCAGCGATCGATGCCTCGGCTTATGCACCCAGCGTCTGCGGTTATGCCGGTTGGGCAGCACGGCGGCTTGGATTGCCGGTAGAACTGCTCCACGTCGTTCCCAAGCAAGATCCGGTCACCACGCGGCGCGACCTTTCGGGCGCGATCGGGCTTGGCGTGAAAACCGATCTGATGGAAGAACTTGTGCGGCTTTCGGAAGAAAGCAGCCGCGCCGAAATCGCCAAGGGCCGGGCATTGCTTGCCGCGGGCGAGCAGATCCTGCGCGAGGCCGGGGTAACAGACATTACCGCGCTCCACCGGCACGGAGGTGCGGTCGAGGAAATCCTCGAACGTGAAGCGCAGGCGCGGCTGCTGGTCATGGGCAAGCGCGGCACCGACCATGAATTCTCGCCCGAACAGATCGGCTCGATCATCGAACGGGTCGTACGTGCCAGCGAAAAGCCGGTTCTGATTGCATCACGTACCTACACCGCACCCGAACACGTGGTGTTCGCCTATGACGGCAGCCCGGCGGCCAACCGGGCGCTCGAACGCCTTGCCAATTCACCGCTGTTCGATGGCCTGCCCGTCACTATCGTCATGGCCGAAGCGAAGGGCGAAGCGAAGACCAACCTGCTGACCGAAGCTGAAGCCGCTTTCGGCGCCGGACATGCCGTTTCAAGCGTGCTCGACCCCAACAAGGCGGAAGACGTGATCCCCGCCGTGGTGGCAAGCAAGCCCAACCCTTTGCTGCTGATGGGTGCCTACGGACATTCGCCGCTGCGCCGCATGTTCATAGGAAGCACCACCACCGCGATGATCCGCACAGTCAAGGCGCCGGTGCTGCTCGTGCGGTAAGATGCCGTGTGATCCGGCAACGGGGCGCTTACCCGTGCCCCATCCCCCGCGCCGTGCGCGCCAGTGCCAGCACGCTTTCGCTGGGCATTGGCTGCGCCCGCAGGAAACCTTGCCAAAAATCGCAACCTTCAGCGGTAATGGCTGCACGCTGGATTTCGTCCTCGATCCCTTCCGCATAGACCGCAAGGCCCAGAGCCTTCGCCAAGGCCACAATCGCCCGCAGCACGGCGAGCGCGGTGCCATCGGCTGGCACCCCTTCGACCATCGCCTTGTCAAGTTTCAGCGCATCCAGTGGCAGTTCGCGCAAGTAGCGGAAATTGCAGAACCCAGCCCCGAAATCGTCGAGCGCGGTACGAAATCCCAGCCCTCGCAATGCCTTGAGCGCAGATCCCGCCTGCGGCAGATTTCTCAGCAGCAGATCCTCGGTAATCTCCAGCATCAGTCTCTGGGGCGCAATGTCCGAACGGCCGATCAGCGCCGCAAAATCGGCGGCGAAGCGGGGGTCCCCCAGTTCTTCAGGCGTAATGTTAAGTGATAGCGTCAGGCCCTCGGGCCAAGTCGCTGCGTCCTCCAGCGCGCGGGCAACCACGTGGCGCGATAGCGGTGCGACCAGCGCGGCCCGCTCTGCCACAGAAAACAGATCGCGCGCGCCGATCTCGCCCAGCGTCGGGTGCCGCCAGCGGGCCAGCGCCTCGGCCCCGACCACCGCGCCTGTCGCGCAAGAAAACTGGGGCTGGAAAAGAACCTCGATTTCGCGCCGGTCAAGCGCGCTCAGCAGATCTGCTTCAAGCACACCGGGGCTGACGCCGGGAAAGCGCCCGCGGGATTTGTCACGTAAAGATGCCCGCCCCTGCTCCATCGCACTCCCCTTGGCCCCGCTGCCTTAGCCATTGAAACTGGCCCTGACTCGCATCAATTGCAATCCGCCCGAATCTGGCACATCAAGGCGAACATAAAGCGATGCACCGGGGATAAGTGGCGCAAGGCAGCTTTTGCCCTGGGGAGAGAAACAAATGGCGAGCAACGGGACATCCCCACAGCGGCTTGCGCTGCTGGCTTCGGATACGCCGCGCGCGCAAGAAGCATTGGCAACGCTGCTGGACCAGCGCGAATGGGTGGCGGTCGAAGATGCCGATGCCGTCGTGGTGCTGGGCGGCGACGGGTTCATGTTGCAGACGCTTCATGCCATGATCGATGCAGGGCGGGTTTTACCGGCTTTCGGCATGAATCTGGGCACAGTCGGTTTCCTGATGAACCGCTATGATAAGCGCGCCGCGATTGCCGCAAGGGTGGCGCGCGCGCGGCGCTGGACGATTTCCCCGCTCCGGGTGGAAGCGATCACGCAGGACGGAGAAACGCACGAAATGTGCGCGATCAATGAAATATCGCTGCTGCGCGAAACCCGCCAGACCGCCAAAATCGAAGTTACCGTCGGTGATCGGGTAAGGATCAAGGAACTGGTTTGTGACGGCGTGCTGGTTGCAACACCGGCGGGGTCCACAGCCTATAACCTTTCAGCCAACGGCCCGATCCTGCCATTGGATAGCCGGATGCTGGCGCTGACACCGATCAGCCCGTTCCGGCCGCGCCGCTGGCGCGGAGCGATCCTGCCTGACCGGATGAAGATCATTCTGCGGGTGCTCGACCCGGCCAAGCGTCCTGTGGCGGCAGTGGCTGACCAGAAGGAACTGCGCGACATCGCCGAAGTGCGGCTGGAAATCGCGCGCGACCGCGAATTGACGCTGCTGTTCGATCCCGGGCAATCGCTGGAAGAACGTATCGTTGCCGAGCAGTTCATTACGGAGTGATTGCAGCGCGACTTCGCGCAAAAGCCCCTTGCATTCCCTTTTGCCGCCCCATATAGGCGCGCTTCCGCTCTTCCTTAGACCGCTTGGAAGAGTTGCTCCCCGATAGCTCAGCGGTAGAGTAGGTGACTGTTAATCACTTGGCCGTAGGTTCGAATCCTACTCGGGGAGCCATTTACCCTTAAAATAATAATGTTTTTCAAGACTTTAGGCCTAGCTGGCCTAAAGCTTCCCCACATTGTTCCCCACATCAGGTTAGAACGCGTTGCGATTATGATGTCGCAGCGCGGGTTTGCACTGGTGCGCGAACGGCAGCTTTTGGGAAAAGCGCGAACCTATCGAAATGGCGGGAAGTGGGTGGGGAGTTGACATTATTAGCCGAGTTATAACGCAAACTGCTCGCTAGGCCTTCCAGATCGCAGGGGGTGTTTGAAACTTCAAGCGATTTGCCGCTCGTAGACTGAGCCAGTCGCATGGCATGATCGAAATACGATCAAAGCATGTTGACGTTGTAGTTGAATGGCGACGCTTTAGCGGTCAGCAACATCAATTTGGCTGTCCGAATAAAATTCGGAACCTCAAGCTGAAAAAATGCGATCCTTAGGCACCGTAAAACTGCATTGCAGTCCCGATGGGTGATAATCTATTTTTACATTACAGCCAAGTTGGTAAGCTAGCATCTCTTTAAGCATTAAAGAGCCGAACCCAGCGCGAGACGGCGCGATTACCAGAGGCCCTCCGGACTCAACCCAAGACATATGAAGGTGCTGGCCATTATCGGTATCTATTTCTTTCCACGTGATTGTTATGCATCCATCACTCACTGAAAGCGCGCCGTATTTAGATGCGTTTGTTGCGAGTTCGTGCAAAGCTAGACCGAACCCTTGAGCAGCTTCTGCCTTGACCTTGATAGAAGGCCCGCGAATTATGATTCTTCTGCCTATGAGATGGCGGAAGTGCCCTAATTGTGAATATATAATGTCTTGGAATGGTAAATCTTGCCAAGAATTTTCAACCAAGACATCATGGCTCGCAGCCAATCCAGAAATTCTTGCGCTGAGGCGATCTAGGTAAAATTCAGGATTAGTTTCAGCCGTCTGTCGCGCCAATATTTGAACAATAGTCAGCACATTTTTTACCCGGTGATTCATCTCATTGAGCAATAGTTTCTCGTGTGCTTCTTTTGCTCTCCGCTCTGTAATATCGGTTATTGATGCAAAGAATACACCGCCATCAGCCGGGAAAAATTGAACATTTACAGATACAGGATAGGTTGAGCCGTCCTTCCGCAAATGCAGAGTCTCAAATTGGACGACCTTAACCTTGCCGTTTCTCAATGGCTTCAAGGCATCTAAAAAATCCTTCTTCGAATATTCAGGTTTAAGATCCCACGGCGTCAGAAGCCGAAGTTCCTCCATCGTGTAGCCGAGATTTTCCCGAGCTCCGCAATTCACAAGTTCGAAGCGGCAAGATTCACTCGCAAAAACATAAGCTTCGCTGACAGAAGCTTCGACAATCTTTCCAAGGCGTTCATTCAATGATGCCGTTGCAAGGCGCTCAAGTTCGGCACCAGCCCTCGCAGAAAAGAGATCAACCACCTTTTCCACCATTCGGGGAGCAATGAACGGCGTGTCGTCCATAACTGCAACCAGACCCAGCACACGGCCATCAAGGGATCTTAGGGCTGCACCGGCATAGCTCTTCGCTCCGATATCGGCGAGCATATCATCAAGCGGATACAACTGCGTGATATCATCGGCGAAGCAGCAAGCGCCTTGCGACGCGACATCGGCGCAAGGGGTGTCGCGCAATTTATAAACGAAATTGTCCGCTGGACCGTTGTCCCAGAAAGAAATCGTGGTGGCTTCGTCGAGAGTGGCTGAATCGAAGCGGCAAACGAACGCCCACCTGACGTTCAGGGCCTTCGCTAATCCTTCGACGAGGGCCGGGAAGTAGGCTTCACCGACCATCCGCGAAAACTTCACCAGTATCGAAAGAGCTTCCTCAAGTGTTGGCGCAGTTTTTACGATGTTCGGATCGATTCGATTCATTTGCCTCCTCCAAAGCCAAGCTTAACCCAGCCGCACTCAGCAAGCAATTTATCCTGGCGGGTGCCAGCCCCGAGCATGCAATGCTAGAAACCCCTGGCGGCGAGACCATGATGGACAATAGAGTCGGTTATGGGGTCGTTTGCTGAATTTCCGCTATCGGCAAATTTGTTGCGAAAGCTGCCAGTCCGGTTTTGGGAAGCGGTCACGATTGCGGGAATGACCGGAAGTGGGTGGAAACCAGCCATGAATTTAAGAGTCTGCTAACTTGCTACTGTTAGCTCAAGCGGGTGAAAATCAATCGCACTCGACTTGGGTTCAGAGCCAATAGCTCAACTGAAATCCCCACAGGTGAGATCGAGCGTGCTCACCGGCTGATGAGTTATGCTGAAAAGTTTGAAGACCGATGGTTTTGGGAAGCAGATCCCGATGGCTGCCTTACCTATCTTTCAAAAACCGTAGCCGATCAATTTGATGCCTTTGGGATCAACCCCATCGGAAATCCGATTGAAAAAGTCTTTCGTGTTGACGAAAGCGATGTCGGGCATTCGCGATCATTCAAATTTCACATTGTGTCGCGGACATCGTTCTCAGACCATGCCGTTCGTGCCGTGAAAGGCCTTCACGAAAGCTGTTGGTCAATGTCTGGGCGACCATGGTTCGATCCTGAAGGAAATTACAAAGGTTTTGTCGGCTCGGGGACTGATCTCACGAAAACCCGAAACCAGTTAGCAACGATTAAAAGGCTTGCAATCACCGATAGTCTGACGGGTCTTGCGAACAGACAGAAGATACAGGATATTCTTGAGGGTCTGCTTCGCTCCGATAGCGCCACATCTTTGACGTGCGCTCTCATGATACTCGACCTTGATGGATTTAAAGGGGTTAACGACACCCTCGGCCATCCAGTCGGTGACGCTCTTTTGATCAAAGTTGCGGAAAGATTGGCTATCACAGTAGGGGACAGCGGGTTTGTGGGCCGCCTAGGCGGCGATGAGTTTCAAATTTTGTTTCCCGGTGATCGGACTGAAAAGGGGCTGTCAGAATTGGCACGCCGCATCATCGAGAAGATTTCGGAACCATATATCCTGAACGGGTCCACTATCAACATCTCATGCTCAATCGGCATCTGCCTTGCCAATGGGCAAAGCGACCCAGAATTTCTCATGAGAAATGCCGACCTTGCCTTATACTCTGCTAAGACACATGGCCGCGGAACCTTTGTATTCTTTGAAGATGAAATGCTTCGGAAGGCGATTTGGCGCAAACAACTAGAAGATCAACTGCGAATCGCGATCACCGAAAATCAACTGAAGCTGATGTTTCAGCCGATTGTCGATACAAAATCGAAAACTATCCGAGGATTTGAGGCACTTCTGAGGTGGCATCACCCTATAGAGGGGAATATATCCCCATCTGTTTTCATACCGATAGCTGAGGAAAGTGGTCTGATTTTGTCGATCGGTGACTGGGTTATCAGAACTGCTGTGCAAACCTTAAAAATACTGCCTGACGATTTAAGAGTCGCTGTCAATGTATCTGCTATTCAATTTTCAAACCCAGCTCTGCTTTCTACTGTCACAAATGCAATCGCAGATGGTCAGATCGACCCTTCTCGACTTGAGTTAGAAATAACTGAAAGTGTCTTTCTCGACGATGAGCGAAAATCGCAAAAAACCTTCAAATCGCTTAAGTCGATTGGGGTTCGACTCGCCTTGGATGACTTTGGCACTGGCTATTCGAGCTTAGCCTACTTGAAGGATGCACCGTTTGACAAAATTAAGATTGACCAAAGTTTTGTGAAAAACGCGGTTGATCCTCGAAGTCGCAATTCAGCGATAATCCAAGCCATTGTTGCCCTTTCAAATGCACTCGGTATGGAAACGACAGCGGAAGGTCTTGAATACCAAGACGAAGTCGAATTGATAACAAAACTCGGCTGCAGTCAAATCCAAGGCTTTGTTTTCGGACCTGCTATGGATATTGATCAAATATTGCCAGAATTAAAAGCTGGGATACGGAAAATGCGCCCGATTGGCCCTAAGCGAACTCGTCGCCCTAGGACGCGTTTTATCCAAAGCGCAAAAATTCGGATCAACGACAATGATACAGCGGTAGTAATTAAAAATATATCCGAAAATGGAGCTCTCCTCGAGCATCGTCATTTGTCAGACCAAATGGTAGGAATCGGGATTTCTCTATCCTTTCTCGATAACGTTCTCATTCCTGCTACAGTCCGCTGGGTCGGAGTCGGATGTGCAGGCGTCGAATTTTATGACGCTATCTCGGTAGATTTTGGGTGATTTATACATTTAAGTCATTGGGATAGCAATCAGGAGCCGTCCAAACTCGGGAGACAGTCTAGCCGACCGACTGCAAAAGTGTCGTCTTGGGAAATTCCGCTCCTTGCGGAGTCATCGCGGCAGCTGCCGTGCCGCTTTCAAGATCAAGCTTGATGGCCGGGAATGACTGTTCGCGGCTTGCCCTATTCGGCAGGTCCAGTTGATCTTCGCTCTTGCCTACGTCGGTCAACTTCCGACCTCCGCTCTGCAAGCTTCTGATCTTCACCATCAAGGGGGAGCTGCACCTTCCTACGATCGTCCTGCCAACGTTCATAATGAGATTTCATACCATTCTCCCCAATTCACGAATAGAATGTATGTCTGACGAATTTACATCCGGTAAAGCACCCCATCCTACTTTGCGCCACCAAATTTGAGCTTAACTCAAGTGCAGCTGGGTATGTCTGGTATGGGGTCGTTTGCTGAAAGGCAGCTCTTGGCGCAAATATGCGGATACATGCCATGCGAACGATATGGGAGCGGACAAGGGTCAAACCTCAAAGTCTTGACCAAGCTGCCGGATCGTTTCCCGCATCAATTGAGCGTCTGCCGAGCGGGCACCGTGCCGCCAAGCATTACGGTTGCCCTTCGGCGCGCCGCTGCCCTTTCCGCCGTGCATCCGGCATCGCGCTTTCCCCTTCACAGCTGGGGATTGGCACGGTTTCCCCGAGCGGGTTCGGGCGAGGCAGCGCGGGGCTTTCGCCAGCCGTTCCGGTTGCATGGGGTTGTTCGTCTGATTGTCCACTTTTCTGGCCCCCTGTGTGCTGGTGGAATTGATCGGCGACAATCGCTTGCCCGCCCTCATTGACGTGAACATGCTTGACGGTCTGCACCCGCCCGCTGGTTAGGCTGTCCAATGCCTCGATAGTGGCACGGCATTGCGCCTGCGCTTTCAAGCCGAGCCGCAAATAGGTTTCGGTCGCCCCGATATATTCGCCCATGTTGAGAGCGGCCCGCCGCGCCATTTCCGTGAAAATGGAATTGAGCGCGTCCGCTTGGGCAGCGAGCATCGCTTTCTGGTTTCCCAGATCGCCCGCTTTCGCCGCCTTGCACCGATCGATGTGCGACTCGAATAGTTCGGTTGTTCCCAGTTCGCCAAAGCTGCCACGGGCAAACAGCCGCGTTGAAGCCATCCCGTTGGCAGCAGCACTAAGCGCCACATCGGCAAGATTGCGCGCTTCGCTCTTGTCCGGTTCGGATTTGATTGTTAGTTGGTCTTTGCCCCCCATCGCAGGGGCCTTTGGGGGTTTAGCCTTCGCGGTCATTTCAAGATTACCTTTCGTCAAGTTATACCCCTGCGACAGTCGCGACAATTGCGACATTGACCGGCTCGGCTTGCCGTTTGTCGCGGAAGTCGCAGGTGTCGCAGGGGTTCGGGTTTCATCCGGCAACGCTGCCAGATCGGATCACGCGCCAAGCCTCTTTGCGGCTGGAGCCGCGCACCACGGTTCCCGCATCCAGCCGGACAAGCCAACCGTGCGCCTCCAGCTGGAACAGTGCCGCCCGCGCCTTGGGGCTTTCCCGCAAGGCGTTAGGCCCCCGGTTCTGCACATCGCGCACCAGCACCTCAGGTTCGGGCCAGTGTTCAATCAGCCAGCGGCGCAGCTGGTTTGCGCGGTCAATCTCTGCCGATACGTTAGCGACTTCTGCCAGCCGCAATGCCTCCAGCAGATAATAGCGCGCCAGTTCGATTGCGTTGGCCATATCGGCAGCGTCAACTTCCAGCGCATCCAGATCGCGCCACAGCGTCAGCACCCCTGCAATTCGCGCCGCCTGTTCGGCAGATTTGGACGCGGTGCCCGTGAGGTGCGCCATGTCACCTCCGTAGGATTGCGAGCGCTCCACCTTGTCAGCATAGTCCACCAGTAATTCCCGCGCTTCGTGACTCAAGGGCAGGCAGCGCAGATCAAGCCCGCCCCCCTCGGGATCGATCGGCATGGGGGTGCGCAGTATATCCCCCAGCCGTCTCTCGAAGCTGGCCAGCGCAGGCGGATTTTCCTTGGCATTGGCATGCAAGCGAGTGCCGATTGCGCTAGGCGGCTCGCACATCAGGAAGCGGGGCAGAAAGCCCGTATCGGCAGCCAGCGGATCGGCCATAAAGCCCCGCGCTACGGTTGGCTGCACCATCAGGTGAACGGCAAGCCGCCGCCCATAAAGCGATTGGTGCCCGTCGCCAGCGCGGGTCCGCTTGATCGCATTTCCCTGCCAAAGGTCATTGAAAGCAGCGAGCGTCTTTTGCCGGTTCTCGCTGTTCATGGCATGCCCGCCGAGAAACTGCCCGCCTTCGTCCGAAAACAGGCCTAGGCTCGGCTGGCCAAGGGCAAACAGCTTTGTCAGGCCTTCAAAGGTGGGTTCGCTAACCGTCCGATCGATCAGGGCAGGCGGTTGCGGCTCGAGGCCAAGCGCCCGCAGTTCGGCCTCGGATGCCGCCCTATCGCCCTTTTTACGGCTTCCGGAAATTATGCCGTCATACTGCGCTTTCCAGATCGCCAACCGCCTTGCCCAATCCTCCCGCTCGGCACGGTAAGCGGTAGCCTGTTCCCTTTCGTGCGCGCGTAATGTTCGCAAAAAGGGCGCATCGCAGGCGGATTTGCGCTCGCCCGATTTTGCGATTGTCAGGGCGTAAAGCGCACAGGGCCGAGCGCCCCCCAGCGTTTCCACATCGGCAAAGCCCTGCACTGCCAGCGAAGCCACTGCCAGGGCGGACTGCGCCGGTATTGCCAGCGGGGCCTGTGTCATGCCCTGCACCGCCTCCACAGCGGCGCGAAGCGGGCCAAGCGCCGCCACAGGATAAGGTGCACCGGAGGCAATCTCTCGCACCAGCGGTTGCGGCCCCTCGGCTTCGAAGGGGGTTTCGACAAGGTTAGGTTGCGCGGTCATGCTGTCACCGCCTTTCCAGTCAGAATGTCATTGAAATCGGCACCCTCGCCCGGATCGATCAGCGACACGCGCCAGCCGAGCGCATGCGCCCGATTAGCCAGCGCATGCACCGCTTCGCGCCCGGGCTGGTCGCCATCGCCTGCAATCACCAACTGCCCGATTTGTGCAGGTAAGCGCAGCGCGCGCATGCCACTGGTGGAAAGAGAGGCCCACAATTGCGCAGGCCCCGCCAGCAGCCCGCACAGCAGCGACAGGGCGCTTTCTATGCCCTCTGCCACCGCCAGCCGCGAAGCGCCGCCAGAGAGCCTTACAGCGCCCCCAGCGGTTGCCCCCAGCATCAGCTTGTCACCGCCCGTTAGGCCAGCCTTGCCGCTGCCATCGGGGCGCAAGAACGTGCGATGCACCGCGAAGCCGTCGCCGCCTTCGACAAGCGCCACCATCGCGGGGAAGCGGGCACCGCTCGGGCCGTGCCAGCATTGCGGATGAAAGCGCAGCCGATCAGGCAAGGGACACAAAATCCCCCGCCCTCGCAAATAAGCCTCGGCTGGGGTGCCAATGATCGGCTGGGTTTCGCTCCACAGTTGGTGCGCTGCCTCTGCCCTCCGCGCTGCCTGCACCTTGGCCTCGGCAGCCCGCTTGGCAAAGCCCTCTGGATCGGGCGCGCGATAGTCATCCTCCAGCACCCCAGCCGCCGCCAGAATGTCGCAAAAGTCGCAGGCGGTGCGCTTGCAGTGGAGCAACAACCCCGATCGGCCATCGGACAGGGTAAGGGCGTTCTGGTCCTTTCGCCGGTCCGGCTGGCACACAGGACAGGGCGCGGCCCCATAGCGGCCATGCCAGCGCCCGCCGAGCGCCAGCGTCATTTCGCGGGCACCGGTCATTGCGCGCCCCCGTCAAATACCATCGCAGCCAGCATCACCGCCATGTCAGGACGGATTGCATGGGCCATCATCAGGAATTGCGCCCGCCGGAGCGCAAGGCTAGAGAGATCGCGCGAAAGGCCTCCAAAGCTATCGCATGAAGCCCCGCCGGTTGCAGCCAGCGGGGTTTCCTTTTTCGGGGTTCGGAAAGCGGCCATCTGTCAGCCCTCCCCTTCAATCAGGGCGCGCAGGCTGGCAGCGGGGATCAGCGTGCGTTTGCCGATTTTGCGGGCCTGCAAGCGGCCCTCGCCAATCAGCTGATAAAGGCGGGTGCGGCCAATGCTGGAAACGCGGCAGGCATCCGCCACGCTGTAGGCCAAGGGTTCGGGGGTATCGTTGGGGGTCATCGGTAACGTCCTTGGTGAGACAGGCGGGATTGCCTGAACAGCACCGGACAATTATCGGGCCGAAATGCCCCAAATATCAAAGCGATTGGGGGGGCAGCTTAAGCCATCATTAGCCTACCTTAGGGGGGAGCCCCCCGCTGAGAACGGCGGAAAAGCTAGGCTTTTGGAGCGCCCCCCTGTTTTTGAGGTTTGGCCCGCAAACCTGTTTCGATCGCTTTGTTGTCGGGGAAGCCGATCACCTTCGCAATGGCTTCAACAGCGTTTTTGGTAATTGTGACTTCCGGCCACAAATCATGCCAAGCGGCCCGTATCTCGGCCTCTCTTACTGGGCTGGAGTCACAGGCATCTCGGCTTATATAACCCTTCTTCAGCGCCAGCCGGACCGCACCTTGCAGGTATGGCGACAGTCGCGACAGTTCGGCCTCGCCGACAATTAGTGGCGCATCGGGTTCCCGCTTTAGAGCGTTTTCCCCACGTTCTGACTCGGAGGGGATTCCTTTGCGGGCGCGGTTCTGATTCAAGCTCCTTGCTGGGGTCAGGAGGCCAGCAAGGATGGCACGAACGCTTTCACAGGACCTGCGGGAC
>JADEWQ010000092.1 GCA_015207585.1 Pleurocapsales cyanobacterium LEGE 06147
AGTTAGCTCAGGTTACGTTTTCCGCACAGGCTAGACAACTGTTTTGTCCTGCTGGAACTAATTGGCATTTAGTTCTTTGCAAGCCCCCGCTAAATTGCTCTTAGCCATTAGCGGTGGGTAGTTGACACAGTCTGAATTTTCATAGCGATCGCCTCAGAGCGAAAACCTCTTGATTCACTAGTCAGCTCCCAATTATTCAACTTTACTCTGCGGCTTATAAATCTTCATCGTTCCCGAAGCTGGGCATACCTCCTCGATTCCGTTCTGTGGGAATAGCAGCAATAATTGCATCGATTACTTTGGCAACAGCAATAATTTCTAGCCCCAAATCGTCGGGCAAGCTTTGACCTTTAGGGACGATCGCTCGCTTAAAACCTAATTTAGCCGCTTCTTTCAGTCGCAGTTCCATCTGGGAAACCAAGCGTACCTGTCCTCCCAAACCTACCTCTCCAATCAACACGGTACGGGGATCGACAATGCGATCGCGAAAACTAGCGACTATGGCGATCGCCATGCCCAAATCCGCTGCGGGTTCGGCGACATTTAAACCTCCAGCAGAAGCAACATAAGCATCTAATTTAGATAGGGGAATACCTACTCTTTTCTCCAGTACGGCAAGAATTTGTTGCAAGCGATTGTAGTCTACTCCTGTCGTAGAACGGCGAGGAGAACTGTAGCTAGTGGGACTGACTAATGCCTGCAATTCTACGACAATTGGACGAGTGCCTTCACAAGCAACGATGGTAGCCGTGCCGGGGGCTAATTCATCCCGATTACCTAAAAAGAGTTCGGAAGGATTTTCTACTTCGACCAAACCCTTGTCTGCCATTTCAAAAATACCGATTTCGTGGGTTGCGCCAAAGCGATTTTTGACAGAACGCAACAAGCGATGAGACGCATAGCGATCGCCCTCGAAATACAGCACGGTATCGACTAAATGTTCTAAAACTCTAGGACCTGCGATCGCACCTTCTTTGGTCACGTGACCGACGATTAATAAGGTAATATTTTCTCTTTTTCCTACTTGCATCAAGGCTGAAGTACATTCTCTTACCTGAGCGACCGAACCTGGTGCAGAAGTCAGGGAAGCAAAATGCAAAGTCTGAATACTATCAATAATACCTACTTGGGGTTTTAAAGACTCTAATTCTCGTAAAATTTCTTCTAAATCTGTTTCTGGTAGAACATAAAGATTATTTTCTGAATTTTCTTCTTTTTCTTGGCTGACTTTTGTCGATCTGCTCTTTCTTTTGCCGTTACTGTTAGCTATGTCTTCGTCCCGATCCGGTGCTACTCCTACTCCGAGACGAGAGGCTCTTAATTTTACTTGCTGTCCCGATTCTTCTGCCGATACATACAGAATGCGCGGCAATCGCTGAGATAGTTGATTGGCTACTTGCAGCAGCAAAGTTGATTTACCGATACCTGGATCGCCACCAATTAATACCAAAGAACCAGGAACGATACCTCCTCCCAGTACCCGGTCTAGCTCTCCGTAACCAGAAGCAAAACGCGCTTGAGCATCATTGGTAATTTGGGAAAATTTGAGCGATATTCTCGGTTGCGCAGGACCGGTTGCTCTTTCAGCTCCTCTGGTATTGGATTGCCATCCTCCCCGATTGAAATTCCCACTAGAGAGATTAATCGGTTCTTCAGAAATAGTCCCGTAAGAATCACATTCTTTGCAATAGCCAAACCATTGAGTATATTCGGTACCGCACTCACTACATACATAAATTTGTCGAGATTTTGCCATATTTTTTTAAAATAATATTAAGAATGCCCAATTAATAAGTCAATTAATGTGTAAAACTCTTAAGGTATCTAAAATATTCTAAACAGCTTCAAAGATAAAGGAAATCTGAAAAAAAACCAAAATAAGCGGGATAAATTAGAGGCTCAGACTAATTTAGATAACGCGAAAGATATACTCTAGAAACAAAGGCGATCGAGATTAAACTTAAAAATCGATAATTTAACTTAAAGAAGGAGTGTAGAGTAATTTGGAAACTCATAAAGAAAAAATTCTCGTGGTCGATGACGAAGCTAGTATTCGTCGCATTTTAGAAACTCGTCTGTCAATGATTGGCTATGATGTCGTGACTGCGGCTGATGGCGAAGAAGCTCTAGAAACTTTTCGCACGGCAGAGCCAGACTTAGTAGTTCTTGACGTGATGATGCCAAAACTAGACGGCTATGGTGTCTGTCAAGAACTACGCAAAGAATCCGATATTCCTATTATTATGTTAACGGCTTTGGGAGATGTAGCCGATCGCATTACTGGTTTGGAGTTAGGCGCAGATGACTACGTGGTTAAACCCTTTTCTCCCAAGGAACTAGAAGCAAGAATTCGTTCGGTACTGCGGCGAGTCGATAAAAATGGCGTGCCTGGCATCCCCAGTTCCGGAGTCATTCATGTTGGTTCGATTAAAATTGATACCAACAAGCGACAGGTATATAAAGGCGACCAACGCATTCGCCTAACAGGAATGGAATTTAGTCTGCTGGAGTTGTTGGTTAGTCGTTCCGGCGAACCTTTCTCCCGTTCGGAAATTTTGCAGGAAGTTTGGGGTTACACTCCCGAACGCCACGTCGATACCCGCGTCGTCGATGTCCATATCTCCCGCTTAAGAGCTAAACTTGAAGACGATCCCAGCAACCCCGAACTTATCCTTACTGCTAGGGGTACGGGCTATCTCTTCCAAAGAATTTTAGAGCCAGGAGAAGACTAAAAAAATCAGAATTATCAATTGTAAATTCTGAAAACAAAAATCGGAATGGCAAAATCAGATCCAAATCGAGTATTGCGGCTGCTACCATTTGTAGCGGGAGGATTAGGAGGAATACTGCTACTGGTTAATCGCCTGATGACGACACAGCTTACTGATTCTCAGGCGCGTTCCGATGCTTTGGGCATCATTGAAGGAGCAGTTTTGATTTTAGTTGGTTTGCTTTGGCAGCAGATCCAGCCGCGATCGCCAGATACAGTTGTGCTGATTGGGGAAGAAGGCTTTGAATTAGCCCCCGATCTGCCCGACGAGGTGAAAATCGAGCTAGCTTGGGCTTCCCATTTACTTCTCACCAACACGGTAACGCGATCGCTAGTGGTTTACTATGACGGTAAGACTCTTCTGCGCCGAGGCATATTAAGCAAACAACCACAAGTCAAGCCAGGAGCGATCGTTCAGCGAGTTTTAGACAAACAAAAACCTGTTTATTTAGTTAATTTGAATCTTTACCCAGGTAAGATTGAATTTGACTACTTACCTGAAAATACTCAAGGAGTAATTTGTCAACCGATAGGCGATCGCGGTGTTTTGATCTTAGGAGCTAATGCTCCCCGCAGCTACACCAAACAAGATGAAAAATGGATCGAAGGAATTGCTGATAAGTTGGCAGAAACTCTCAAAATTGTTAATTTCTAGATTTAGAATTTAGTTCATCTGCTCGATATCAGCTTCTTGATTTTGGAATGGCAAAAAAACTGGTAAAATTGGGACGCTATGAGCAGTGTTTAATTGCCATAAAAGATAGTAAACTGCAAGGGCTATAGGCCACGTGGTAGCAATACTAATAGCAACTCCCATCGGAAGAAGCAATTTTTTGGGGAAACTGCTGTTTTTTGAAAACGTAGCCGAACTTTGAGAATTGCTAACCATTGAAGGATCGAAATCTAAATTCGATGGTTTAGTTCCTGTAAGTGCTTGAATAGCGATGCGCCGAGGGCATATAGATCGCTGTTAAAACATGGTTTTCCTTGAGCTTGTTCGTAAGGCATGTAGCCAGGAGTACCGAGTGTAATTTCCGATTTACTGGAATTTTTTCCCCCTTCAAGTCGATTTGAATAACCTGACTTTCTTGCCAGCGATCGCCTTTTGCTAATTCTGCACCAAGGGTATGTCCCTCAATAAAATCCTGCACCAGGTAAAATTCTTGTTCTTCTTCAAAATAAGCTAAAAGTCTGGGAATTTGGTCGTGTTGCCCCAACTTTTCTATAGTTTCACCTTCCCTAGTAAACATAGATCTTGCTTGTGCGAGAAACCGCAAATGATTCCTAGCCGGTTTGAGATGTTTAACAAAGCACGGAGGATTGCCGGGGCGACGGGTATCTTCTGCGAGATAAGTTTTCTCAAATCCACCAGCAGTCCACGTTTGAATAATCCAATAACGTCCGTCTAGTAATTTTCCTAATCTTGTTTTATTATCTATATAACTTTCGCTCATTTTATTTTCTTGTATAAATAAAATTCAAATATTGTTTTTTATTTTATAATAAAACAATATTTAATAACTTTATTTTGGAAATTTTCGCTTAAAAAATAACAAAAACTCTTGGAGAAAGAGATAGATTTTTTACCCAAATTTTTTAGAATAAATTTAAATAAAAATTCAGTTTTCTTTTGAGATATTTTGTCGTAATTAAAAAATAAATAATGGTTAAATTGAGCAAAGACGCGACTTTACTTCTTAAGGGTCTGATTGTTGGTAAAGTATTGACCCTGGTAGTAATTGGTGGGTTCCTTTGGTGGCTGTGGTCTCGTAGACATTGAAAGACAGGTTTTTTCTGCTGAAAATTCCCATAATACTTTTGCCTCTTTAAGATCTCAGACAGTTGATGTTCCCGTCGGCTCTTTTAATTACGGTGGCAGCCCTGCCTGGGCACCGATCCGACAGATAGTAGATTCTCAAATTCAAGCCGTTCGTCCAGAGCTACAATTGTGTTACGTACAACCTACCAATGCCAGTCCGGGTGATAGTTCGGGCATTCGCATGTTGCTTGACAGACAGTTAGACTTTGTTCATTCCACACGCCCTATCACAGAACAAGAACAGGCTAGGGCTCGGCAACAAGGCTTCAGCTTTAGAGAATATCCAGTTACCGTAGATGGAGTAGCAGTGGTAGTCAATCCATCTCTAGATTTGCCAGGCTTAACTGTCGACCAATTGCGGCAAATTTATACGGGAGAAATTACTAATTGGAGTAAACTAGGGGGAGCAGATATACCAATTGTTCCCTTTGCTCTTCCTGCAGAAGATGTAGATCCAGTAATTTTTGCGGCCGATTCACAACAAGAATTATTTGGCGAAAACGTCCAGTATGCGTACTCAACCACAGAAGCACTGCGCCGAGTGAGCGAGACTCCTGGCAGTATATATTATGCTTCTGCCAGGACAGTAGTGCCTCAGTGTAGCGTAAAGCCTCTGCCCTTGGGTCAAAGCAGCGATCGCTTCGTTGCGCCTTACCACAATTCTCTAGTACCGCCACAGCAGTGCCCTAGATCGCGTAACGAAGTTAACACAGAAGCCTTTGAAGATGGTAGTTATCCCCTAACTCGGAAATCGTTAAGGAAGACGGAACTCGGTCACAGCAGGCGGGAGAAGCTTATGCCAAACTTTTACTAACCGAGTCGAACAGGCGATCGCCCAAGCCGGTTTTGCTAATTTGGGCTATTCGTTGGAAGCTACTAGAGAAGGCTCTAGATAAATCTTTATTTATTGAGGATTCTTCACATATAACTTCAGTAAAATCTGCGATTCGTAAGATAATAAGAAGTCATTAACTTTGTGTGTGGCTTTAAAACTAGATTTATAAGCAAAAAGATAAACTCTCAATCCAAGGAGACTCTATTGGTTACAACTACTTCTTTTAATACCACCAAATCAGAAGAAATTTTTGCCGCTGCCCAAAAGCTAATGCCCGGGGGTGTTAGTTCTCCCGTAAGAGCATTTAAATCCGTCGGCGGACAACCGATTGTTTTTGACCGCGTCCAAGGAGCTTATATTTGGGATGTAGATGACAACAAGTACATTGATTATGTAGGTACGTGGGGACCGGCTATTTGCGGACATGCCCATCCAGACGTGATCCAAGCCCTTCATCAAGCTTTAGAAAAAGGTACCAGCTTTGGCGCACCTTCTGCACTAGAAAATATTTTGGCGGAAATGGTGATCGAGGCAGTACCCAGCATAGAGATTGTCCGCTTTGTCAATTCTGGGACCGAAGCTTGTATGTCTGTACTGCGGTTGATGCGGGCATTTATTGGGAGAGACAAAATTATTAAATTTGAGGGCTGCTATCACGGTCATGCCGACATGTTTCTCGTCAAAGCAGGTTCTGGGGTAGCTACTCTCGGCTTGCCAGATTCTCCTGGCGTACCCAAGTCGGCAACTAATAATACCCTGACTGCTCCTTACAACGATTTAGAAGCGGTTAAAGCCTTATTTTCTGAAAATCCCGATCAAATTGCTGGCGTTATTTTAGAACCAGTAGTTGGTAACTCTGGGTTTATTCCTCCGGATGCTGGTTTTTTGGAAGGTTTGCGGGAAATCACCCATGAATATGGTGCCTTGCTAGTGTTTGATGAAGTCATGACTGGTTTCCGAATCGCCTACGGAGGGGCACAAGAAAGATTTGGCGTAACCCCCGATCTCACTACTCTGGGTAAAGTTATTGGTGGTGGCTTGCCCGTAGGAGCCTATGGCGGACGGGGGGATATCATGTCTTTAGTGGCACCAGCAGGTCCGATGTATCAAGCGGGAACCCTTTCTGGCAATCCACTGGCGATGACCGCAGGAATGAAAACTCTAGAATTGCTGCAAAAATCAGGAACATACGAACAATTAGACCGCATTACCAAGAAGCTGACGGAAGGTCTCTTAAATATTGCCAAAGAAACGGGTCATGAAGTCTATGGCGGTCAAATTAGCGGCATGTTCGGTATGTTTTTCACTGCCGGACCCGTTCACAATTATGATGATGCGAAAAAATCTGACTTGAATAAATTTGCTCGTTTTCATCGCGGCATGTTAGAGAGAGGTATTTATCTTGCTCCTTCCCAATTTGAAGCTGGATTTACCTCTTTAGCCCATACAGAGGAAGATATTGACCAAACCATAGCTGCAGCCAAAGAAGTTCTCTCTAGCTTATAATCTGCAATTTATAAATAAAGAGGTCAGGGGGTATGAGGTCAGAGGTGCCGACTTGGCGGTCAGAAATTTAATTATTCCTAACTCCTGACCCCTAATCTCTCAGGTCGGCACTCATCATCATTCTGGTCGAACTCGGGTTTACCCCATACCAAATCTTTTTTCTCAGATTTCAATCTTAAAACGGTGAAACAAAACCTGTTAGATCGGCGGAGCGAGAAACTCGCTTTATTTGAATAAGATGTCTTGGGAGCTGCTACTAGATTATCCTATCTTTGCAGATTGTAATGCCATATCCATAAGAATACGATGAGAACTTTGAGGCTGACTACCTTCTTCTGGCTGTCTTTGAATATATGTTCCGTCAGATTGTAATTCCCAAGCTTGACGATTATCTGCCAACATAATTCCTAAAATTTCTTGTAAATCCTTAGCAATTTCTGAATCTTCGATGGGGGTTACCGCTTCTACCCGTCGACTGAGATTGCGCGTCATCCAGTCAGCACTGCCAATGTAAACTTCTTCTTCACCCCCATTCTGGAAGTAAAAAATGCGGGAATGTTCCAAAAAACGACCGATAATGCTAATAACGCGGATATTTTCGCTGACCTTTTTTAGACCAGGACGCAAACAGCAGATACCGCGTACGATCAGATCGATTTGCACTCCTGCTTGCGAAGCTTCATACAGAGTAGCGATAATTTGCTGGTCTACTAAGGCGTTCATCTTAGCTACTATACGACCGGTACGATTTTTACGACAATGTTCTATCTCTCGGCGGATCATCGCCGTCATGCGCTCGCGTAAATTAACCGGTGCTATCAATAACTTTCGATAAGACTTTTGGCGAGAATAGCCAGTTAAGAAATTAAATAAATCGGTTAAATCTGCTCCTAAATCTTCGCGACAACTCAATAATCCCAAATCGGTATAGAGTTTGGCTGTTTTTGGATTGTAGTTGCCCGTTCCTATATGAACATAACGGCGAATTTTATTATCTTTCTGACGTACTACCAAAACTACTTTAGTGTGAGTTTTTAAACCAACCAAACCGTAAACTACATGGACTCCTGTCTTCTCTAACGTTTTTGCCCAGTTAATATTATTTTCTTCATCAAAACGAGCTTTTAATTCCACCAAGACTGCTACCTGCTTACCATTCTCCGCCGCTGCAATTAAAGCTTGGACGATGGGAGAATCTCCAGAAGTTCGGTAAAGGGTCATTTTAATTGCCAAAACGTGCGGATCGTAAGCTGCTTCCATAATAAAACGCTGTACCGTAGCACTAAAAGAATGATAGGGATGGTGAACGAGTAAATCTTTATCGCGAATAACAGCAAAAAAATCTTCCCCATCACTATTGAGATTGTTGATCTTAAGATCCTGCAATCGATGCAGTCTAGGCGGTACTACTGGCGACCAAGGTTCGTCTTTTAGTTCTGGTAAGGACAATGTCATAAAAGACATTAGATCCCCCAATCCCAGTAAACCGTCTAGATCGTAAACATCATTTTCGGTCAGAGCCAACTCGCGCATGATAGTAGAACGCAGATTTTCTGGGGTAGAAGCTTGAATTTCCAATCTTACTGCCGAACCGCCAAGGCGACGTTTGTGCAATTCTTGTTCGATAGCCAATAAGAGGTCATCAGCTTCATCTTCTTCCACTGATAAATCGGCATTGCGCGTTACTCGAAAAGCGTAACACTCCAGAATATTCATGCCTGGGAAGAGATATTCGAGGTTGTGGGTGATAATTTGTTCTAACGGTACGCCTGCCCATACTGCTACTTTTCCTTTTTGTCTGTGGCGCAATTCTTCGGGTAATGGAACAAAACGAGGTAAAACTTTAGGTACTTTTACCCGAGCAAATAGTTCTTCTTTGGTATCGGGATCTTTGACTACTACTGCCAAATTAAGGCTGAGATTAGAAATATAAGGAAAAGGATGAGAGGGATCGACAGCTAAAGGAGTGAGCACGGGAAAGATATGCTCTTCAAAAAATTGATTGAGGTAAGTTCTCTGTTCCTGATTGAGGTCTAAATAATCAATGATATGAATAGTGCGATCGCTAAGTTGTTTTTTTAAGTCTTTTTCAAAATACTGATGTTGTTTCTCCACCATAGGACGGAGACAAATGCTAATATCTGCTAATTGCTGCCCTGGAGTACGACCATCTGGCGTTAGTCTAGTAACTCCTGCTTCTAATTGTTGTTTCAACCCCGCTACCCGCACCATAAAAAATTCATCCAAGTTGGAGCTAAAAATAGCCATAAACTTGAGACGTTCTAATAAAGGCGTGCGTTCGTCGAGTGCTTCATGCAATACCCGACGATTAAACTCCAACCAACTTAGTTCTCGATTGAAATAATATTTGGGGTCGTTAAGTTCGATTGCATCGGCAGTAGTTTTGGTAGTAGTCATAATCTTGTCTTAAGATTTTAAGCAGGAGAATCAATATTAGTAATGTTTTTGTTAGCCAAACACCAAGGATTTTGCCATGGGTTAGCATGATGCTAGGGTAGCAATAGGAGGCTAAGGGATGGTTAAGTTCGGATAGTTGTTCAAAACTTCTATATTCATTTTTATTTTAGATTAGTTAAAAACTGAAATTTATTTGTCTAATAGTTCCCTATTTTCGATCGAGTGTTAGGATAATTGTTGAGAATAAAGATCGGTGAGCAAGTTTGTATTCAGTATAAATAGACTTTTCTCCGAAATCTTGGCTCTCTACACCCTTAATGATTGAGGAGACAATCAATCTATGTCGATTTATGTAGGTAATTTATCTTACGAGGTAACTCAACAAGATCTCACTGAAATCTTTACTGAGTATGGAACCGTTAAGCGAGTTCATTTACCGACTGACCGCGATACCGGTCGCGTGCGCGGTTTTGCCTTTGTGGAAATGGAAACAGAGACAGAAGAAGAAGCCGCTATTTCTGCACTCGATGGTGCAGAATGGATGAATCGCGCGCTAAAGGTTAACAAGGCTAAGCCTCGCGAAAAAAGAGACTCGTTTGGTGGTGGCGGTCGCAGAAACTTCCGCTACTAAAGTTCAAGATTCGAGAGACTCTGCTCTTGAAGGGACAGGGCTTACAAGCACCTGTTCCCCTAGGGTTCGGAGTAAATTCAGGTGACAGTCCCTTGCGAACCAAGTACGGACCCTGCGGGAACGCCCCCAGAGCTCTCCTTTATACGGCCCAATAACTCTAGACTCTCTCCTGCTTGGACTTTGTTAAATTAAGTAACGCTTCTGGAAGCTAGATATTAATCCCACTGGCACTCTTCTAGAAGCGTTTTATTGTCTTTTAGAAGGAAATATTTTTACTTTTTAGACAGAGATTTAATCATAGACAAAGACTGAGAATCATAACCCAGACGTTGATAAAGATTTAGAGCTGGTTGATTACTAATAAATACTTGAAGACCAATTTGGCGATCGCCTCTTGCTTTTGCCCAATCTTCTGCTATTTGCATTAATCCTCGTCCGATACCTTGCCGTCGATGTTCGGGACGGACAAAAATCAAGAAAATATGAGCATAACGCTCTCCCCTAACTTGATCTATAACTGTTCCCAACCATAAAGTAGCTACTGTTGTTATTTTTTGAGAGCTCGATTCTGTTTCCACCCACCACAGAGGGGTGGCAGTAGAAAGATATCTTTCTACAGTTTTTGCTAGGTGGGAGAAATTCTGCTGCTGGGGAAATAGCTCCTGGTAAGTAAGATGCATAAATCGAACCAGTAAAGCGCGATCTCTACCCGAGCCCATACGCAATCGATAGCCTTTTGGTAAATCGTTGGTCTGCTGCTGGTTCAAACCGATTACAATTTAACTGTTGTCGTTAATTATTGTAATAATTTTTACTAACGTTTAACTAAAAACTAGAATTGACTGCTTGACCCAAATTTGATTGATAGAGCAAAATAATGGTTAACATCGACAGCAAAAAGCCTGTTAAATCCTGGAAACACTCAGCCAGCATTTTCCGTCAATACAGGAGCGGGGGCTGCCATATCTGACGGCAAAAAGATGCGTGCGCTTACTGCGGCAAGGGCAACTAAGAAAATTAACATTATTAGCAAAGGACTGATGTATTGGCGAAAAAAATTCATTGCTCGATTGACCAGCTCTAAAAATGAGAATTTTTGAGATATTTATCAAATCATACTCATAATCTTATCTTAATTTAAATTATCTTTTAGTCCTTAATTAAACGGTAGTTTTGCCAAAAAAATAATTAAACAATTTCTTTTTGTTTGGTCTTAGAAGTAAAAAAAAATACCTTTGAACCCTAAATATTCGATTTAATAATTAGTTGAAGGCTAACCTTCGCTACAATTTAAAAATCTTGTGTAGAGATACGCTATGTCGGATCCAGACTACACCATCCCAATCTTCAATGCCAAAGAATCTTTTCCGGATAAGGAAAGGATTGAGTACGGCTATAGAATTCTCAATCCTGGAGCCGTCATTGGCAACCAATATCGTATTGTCCAGGAATTAGGTAGTGGGGGTTTTGCCACGACTTACCTAGCAGTAGAGATTGAATCAGAAGCAAAAGGCAAGTGCGTCGTCAAACAATTGCAGCCTAGATTTAATAATCACTCGATTTGGGAAAATGCTAAAGAACGCTTTGCTAAAGAGGCAATGGTACTGCAATGGCTGGGCATTCATTCTCAAATTCCTCAGCTTTTGGCTCATTTCGAGGAAAATCAGCAATTTTATCTCGTTCAGGAATTTATTGAAGGAGAAGAATTTGAACAGGAAGTCCATCGACAAGTTTTAGATGAAACTCGACTCATTTCTTTTTTGTGCGATGTGCTTGAAGTTTTAGATTTCGTGCATCGGCAAGGAGTAATTCATCGCGATATTAAACCTTCTAATTTAATCAGAAGAAGAGAAGATGGCAAAATCGCCTTAATTGATTTTGGCGCAGTCAAAGAAATCGGCACCCTCGTGTTTGATGACAAACAAGACACCGTTCAAACACAAATTATTGGCACTCCAGGCTACATGCCTCCAGAGCAAAATAATGGCAAACCAGTCTACAGTAGCGATATCTATGCTTTAGGTAAAACAGCTATTTATGCTTTGACGGGGCGATCGCCTATTGAATGGGAAGATACGGGAATAGAAACGACTAATACCTGGCAGCAAGCAGTAGAAGTAAGCGAACCGTTAGTTGCCATCCTTAGCAAAATGACTAACCCCAAACCCTTAGAACGCTATTATTGTGCTTCCGAGGTGCTAGAAGATTTAAAACCAATGTTGGTAGTCGGAGACACTATTGAGGAACGTTACCAAATAATTAGTTATTTGGGTAGAGAAGAAGGAGTTTGCTCTTATGTTGTCGAAGATCTCCAGCAACAACAGCAGTCTTTTGACGAAGCACGCAAGCCAAGGGGTTGTGACTCTAATTCACTTGGAGTCTCTAACAGTCTCGTGCCGAATTCGATACAGGGGACGAGTTCTTACCTTCTTTTAAAACTACCGAGCATAAATGCTTCTACCCGAGATGCAGTCATTAATCGCCTGCAAAATGAATTAACCAAATTAGCTAAATTAAAAAATTACAATCGTATTCCCCAAATCCTCGATTATTTTACCGATGAAGAAAACTTGTATCTAGTACAAGAATATATTACTGGACAAAATCTAAGGCAAATAATTCAAACCGAATTTACCTTAAGTGAAACAGAAGCGATCGCCTTGCTGCAAGAAGTCACAGAAATTTTAGTACAGATTCACAAACAACAAGTCGTTCACGCTAATATCAAACCCTCCAGCATAATCAAACGCAGTGTTAATGGCAAAATTATCCTCGTCAATTTGGGTGCAATTCAGGCAATTACTAATCTAGTTTCTAATGGTAAAAGTGGTTATACACCTCCAGAACAAATTGCTGGAACACCTACTCCCGGTAGCGATATTTATGCTTTGGGAATGACGGCAATTCATGCTTTAACCGGAATTGCCCCAGAGAATTTAGACAAAAACCCACGTACCGGAGAAGTTATTTGGCAACATAAAGCCAGGGTAAGTCCAGAACTGACTAATGTCTTAAATAAGATGGTACGTTTAGCGCAACAACAGCGTTATCATTCAGCAGCTCAAGTGTTAAAAGCATTAAAGAAAATTCAACGTAAAGCTATCTTTAAGCCTTGGCACAAATATATTGTTTTGTCTTTAGGCGGATTAATTGTCTTGTCTTTTGGCAGCTATCTGTGGTTACAATACGAAGCTATTTTATTGTTTGCCCAAGCCGATCTTCAATTGCAGTCACAACAATATGAAAAGGCAATTGAATATTACGATGCTGGTCTAACTAAGGTTAGAGGAAAAGTTAGGCATTTTGAGCGAGCTTGGTTGGGTAAGGCAACCGCTCTAAGTCACTTAAAACAATATGAAGAAATGCTGCAGATTTGTGAAAGAGGACTTCAAGTTCGTCAAAGTTTTTATTTTTGGAATTGCAAGGGTTTAGCTTTAGAAGGACTAGAAGAATACGAGCGAGCAGTAGCAGCATACAACGAAGCGATTAAACGCATGCCAGACTTTTTTGAAGCAACTAATAATCGAGGGGAAGCATACGCTAAATTAAACAAGACAGAAAAAGCGATCGCTGACTTTGAACGAGCTATCCAAATTAGTGAAGAAAAAAGTTTTGTTCCCTGGAATAACTTGGGTAAACTCTACTATCAGCAACAAGAATATGACAAATCTATTAGTGCTTATCAACAGGCAATTAAAGTAAAAGAAGATTATTTACCAGCTCTGATCGGACTAGGTAATGTTCAAATATCTCAAAGGCTGTATGAACCAGCACTTGAATCTTACAAACGAGCGATTCAAATTAATCCTAACTCCTATGAAGCTTGGTATGGTAAAGGCTTGGTCGAAGAAGCAACACAAAACTATCGAGCGGCAGTCAACTCCTATGAAAGAGCAATCTCCCTCAAACCGAATTGGCAAGCAGCCCTTAACGCCTTAGAAAGAGTAGAAAAAAAGATATACTAAAGTTAAGCTCATCTCCCGAACCACAGCGAGGGATTTCGCGTCATTGGTCATTAGTCATTGATACAAATGACAAAAGACAAAGGACAAATAACAATTACTAGAAGCAATGGGCAATAGTCGCTTTCTGTGAGAGATTTCAGTCTTAAACGGGTTACAAATAAAGTGTTGAGCTAGACAAAATTTAACTTAAGGAGCGATTCAAGTAGTATTCCGAGCGAGGAAACAGATCGGTGTTGACGGGTTTAGACCGACCATCTTTTGCATGAGAGTATCTATATACCTTTGCACTCTTTACATCTTTACGAATTGCCTCTATGTTTACTTCGGCTCGTGCCAAAAAACTTAAGACGGCGGGTGAATTCAGTTTAGCTAATAACTCCTCCCTATTAAAATCAACAGGGCGATCGCTTCCTAGCAAAACGCTCAAATTCCTGCCTATATCCAACCGAGTGACGAAGGGAAAAACACTGCGAAAAGTTTGCTCTGTTTCGGGACCGACATTCCACTGTACCGAGATGCCTCCAGGTGCTAAATGGGACTGGACTTCTTGAAAAAATTCTTGCGAGTAAAGCATTCCCGCGCGCGATCGCCAGGGCTGAATTGCATCTGCCTCAATAAGATCAAACTTACCCTCAGCCACGCTTAATTCTCTGCGTCCATCGCCAACGATGAATTCGTAGCGAGGGTCTTTAAATAAAAAACCCAGAGGTTTACCAACAGGCGTTTTTGCATATTCTCGCAGCACGGGCAACTCAGCACCCAAAATTTCGACTACTCGAACCTGTTGAGTTAACGGATTAACACCAATAGTATGAGGGGTTCCTCCCGAACCCAAACCGATCAGCATCACCCGAACTGGATGGGGATGGAGCAGTGCTGGTACAGTACCCAAGAGGGCATGGACGTGCATGTAGGGAAAATGTGCTTGAACCTGTCCGCTAGCTAATAAAATTCCCTGACGTTCGGTCTCGGCTATCGCAGCAACGCCTGTCGAATCCTCAGCGACGATAAAATAATCTTGGGCTTTTATCCCCTGTAGGGCTGCCCAAAGGCGAGCATTATTGGGAAAAAATAACACCAGGACTATCAAAACTACTGCTAAGGCACTAGTAAGCTTTACTCTATGCCAATTAGGATGGAGCATGAGAACAAATCCCAAACCCAATAGGGCAAGCAACCGCAATGACCCAGCCGTTCCCAATCGCTCCAGCAGCACTAGACCCGTTAAGAGACTGCCAGTAGTATTGCCGAGGATATTAGCGATCTGGATCAGACCAACTCGCCAGCCAATTCGGCGATCGTCGGTTTGAATTGCTTTTTGCACCAATGGGAAATAAAAACCCAGCAGTAGACTAGGCAGTACCATCATCACGACAGGTAAAACTAAATACTTGAACACTACTGCCGTGCTGATGTTTTTAGGATCGATGTACCCGATATCCGAACGCAGCTCTGGATGAGACTGCCAGTAAAGAGCGATCGCCCAAATAGCGAGCGTTGAATAAGCAGCGACAATTCCCTGAATGAGTAAAAAAAGCTTTCGCGGTTGGCGTATGTAACGAACAGCCCTCGCTCCCAATATACTTCCCAGAGCATTACTCACTAGAACAAACGCCAACAGATGAGCGTAAGTATAGGCATTCGATTGCAGTGCTATGTCCAAGACTCGAAACCAGATAATTTCTAGGGAAATAGCCACAAAACCGGAGCAAAAGACTAACAGACACCACTCTTTTAAGGGACGTTCTCTAGACTGTCGCAGCAGAACGGTCATTGATTTGTATTCATTGCGAATGGGGCGATCGCTCTTAAATTGATAAGCACTAACTAAGGCTACCAGACCGACTAAAGCACTCAAACCAGCTCCCAGATAGAGTGTCCCTTCGTACCCCAGGGTTCCGACAAGATACCAGCCAGAGATTAGGGTCCCCAATCCCGACCCCAGAGTATTAACACCGTAGAGTAGACCAATGCGGGAGGCTGCTTTATCCGCACTGCGAGCGATCGCTTTCGACAATAAAGGTAGAGATAAGCCCATGAAGATGGTCGGGATTAACAGGCTGAGGAAGACGATCGCCAGAATCGACACAGATGACCGTGCCAGAGGACTTAAGTGACAAAATAGCAGATCGTAAAATAGAAAACGACTGCAGACAGCAAAGGCAGCAATTCCCAGATTACAAAAACCGTAAATACGTATGGCTGTACGATTGCTAAAAGCATTGCTTAAACAACCCCCAATAAGACTTCCCAGTCCCAAACCTGCTAGATAGGAGGCTACCACGATAGTTACAGAGCGGACATCAGAGCCAGAAAATAAGCCAAGCATTCTCTGCCATACTACTTGGTACAAAAGAGCAGTAAAACCCGAAACAAAAAAGATGACAAATAGAACGGGTAGTGCCCAAGAAATCTTAGAGACAGAAGGTTTAGAAGAAAGCATCGAGTTTAGCTGGAAAGAGTAGAAAGATGAGTAGTAATTTACGAACTACAAAGAAGGAATTCTCGCTTGTGAAAACACTACGCTTCACGGGGAAAGCTCCCGAGTCCAGCGCACTCAATCGCGAGTGCTTTTGGTGGTCTTTGTTTGTGAGCGATAATTTTTTCACTTACTTCACGATCTACTTGTTATTTGTATTGCCATTAGGTTTATTTTCAAGAATAAGCTTTTTCTTACTCGTAATAATCCAGTTTCTTTGTCTGTTTTTTTGGATTATAAAAGTCACGACTAATATTTCACTTACAAATCCTGGCGCGGTAGGGATATGGGCGCAAGAATTAAAAGGATACAAGCAATCCATATCAAGCTAGATGAATTAAGAGACTTTATGCTTTTTGATGAAGAAAAAGGCAAAAAATACTGGGAGATTCTCGTGCTTTTGGACGAGCATTTATCTGGCGATCGCCAATCGGTTAACTAACCCGAGGACGAACAGTGTTTGCTTTAAGAGAAAGAGTACTCTCACAATAGGTGGCAATTCTTTCAAATCCCAGTTTTTCATAGCAGGCAATAGCGTTATAATTGTCCGCCTTCACATTTAGTCCAATGTGTTCTACTGTGGGGATTAATGCCTGACAAACTTTAGCAGTAACTGTCTTGGCTAATCCTCTACCTCGAAACTGAGGATGCGTCGTGATGTTGCCCAAAACTGCCACGCGGTATCTTGGGGAGTAGACGTGAATACCTGCTACGCTCACTAACTTACCGTCGAGCCGCATACCATAGTAATAGCCCGTTGCTAACATCCTTTTGTCAAAAAAATTTTCGGGATAGCTTTCGGCATATAACTGCTTTAATTCCTCTCCATCAGTAATGGATAATGGTAAAACATCGGAGGTAGCGATCGCGGCAATAGAGGAAGTTTCCCTGAGAGCCATTTTGTAGTGCAAACCATGAGAGCGAATATGATAATTTGTGGTTAAAGTCAATAAAAATTCTCGATTGAGATGAGCATAAAATTGCGAAGGTAGCAAGCGCGCCACCGATTGGAGTAATATTTGCATGGCATCGGAAGGTCTTTCGGTAAGAGCGATTAAAGTTGGCATTCCAGTTCCGATGTATAGCAAAACTATTGTCTTTATCCGTTCCTCTTCTTTGAGTGCATACCAGATAGTGTAGGACCAAAAAAAGTCATCTAAGTCGCCAAGACTATATAGATGAAGGAATGAATTACGTCGCAATACAGCTTCAATTTCGTTTTTTTGATGTAGGCTAACAACTTGCACTTTCTTTCTTTTCCATCTAACAATTTTGCTTCAAATTAGTCGCGATAATACCCAAAGATCAATTGAAAGGTAAATCATACATTAATCAAGGAATAAAGGATCGCCTGCAAGCAAATTCCTAATGCTATAAATAGCAATTACCTTGATTGATTATTTGAATAATTAAATAACATTAAAATCTAAAAAAATAGCAGGAGAAATTCGACTCCTGCCATCTATCAAGCGAATATTTATTTTTTTTTACCTAAAATTATCATGAATAATCTTCATTTTCTTTATAAGAGTCGCCTTCAAATGGTTGAACACCAGTTTTAGGATAGTCATCATCAGTTGGACTAAAAAGTCTAACCGTGCCTCTCCAAAGGTATTGGATGGTCTCTCTTATCCATTTGATAATTGCCATGATTTTTCCCTCCATCCTTTAAAAATTTATGTAAAATGTTTGACTACTACTTAGAAAAGACTATTTTTTCTTATCCTACATTTTTATTGTAATGTAATTATTTGTTTACATTATTGCCGAGTTGATTATTATTTACATAGTTCAATTTTTCGCTTTTGTCGTCGAGGGAAATAACAAAAGAGATAGAATTAAATATTCTAATGGCACTCTCAAGAACCGAACCTCGCTCTAAAAGCTTTTTTATTTTTGACTTTTGATTTGGCACATTCTGAATTGTGTTTACTAAATCGAGCAAGAATGCTATTAATTTATCCAGAAACTTTAAAAATCGGAAACAAAACTTTTCTCAAGTTGACTGAGGAAGCAGATAATAGCGTATTTACCCCTCTTCTCTTATTTCAAGCAAAATAAAGACATGAAATATATATCTAAAAAGAATTGTCAGATGTAGCAAGTTTCGGTTGAGTGAAGTAAACTTTTTATCGTCGATAAAGAATAACGGCGTTTAAAGACGTTGAGAAACCTGAAGAGTTGTCGCCTGGGGAGGTGCTGTGTGCGGCACTCAATTCTGCACCGACGTTCTTAAGAACGCGCCAGGTGAATTCCAGAGACTTTGCGGTAGCCACTTTGCAGACGCAAACCCCCGCGCCTTCCGCGTCGCCTGCGCGAGTCGTCCATTCCGATGCAAGCAGCTTCACCTTGTAAGCCCCGTGAAACTCCATTGCTGTATGAATACCGTCCAGTCTACACAGCTCGGCAACAGGCAACAGGCAACAGGAAAAAATCGGTCGACTATCAACACAAAACCAGGTGTTTCCTTTACCTCATCTATTCGAGAATCCCTATGTATTTATGATTTAGGTTTACTTCACATTTTTTGAATTTTGAACTTTATTTATCATCCCTTATGTATTAGCAGTACTAGCCATAGCCTTTGTTGACGAAGCTTGCTTGAGCTTAGGCATAGTTACTGTTAAAATTCCATCTACTAATTCTGCTCTTACTTTTTCTACATTAATAGGTACCGGTAAAGGAACGTGGCATTGAAGCGGTCCGTAATGAAGCTGGGAGGGAATAATTTCTCTTGCTTTTGGCTGTTCTTCTTTCCGATGTGCTCCCGCAATCGAGATGGTTTCAATTTCAGCATGAACTTGGAGTTCTCTTAGTTCAACTCCAGGTAATTCTGCCTTCAGAATCAACTCTATATCTGTTTCATTCAATTCTAGTGCCGGACACCAAATCTTGTTACTGACAGTCATTAAGAGTAACCCTCCTTAAGTAAGTTCAGAAAAAAATCTGAAGATGCTCATTCAATTTCACTTTTCAATTTAGGAAAACAATTTGAAGACTTTGTGAGGAAAAACTCGAAACTAAAATCAACCACTAAATTGGTATATTGCCATCGCGTTCCGATGTTGTCTTGTTCGTTGTACCCCGCGGCATCTTCACTCTGACAAGAGGTTCTTCCGCCTTATACTCTAAATTCCAACAACGTTCCAAAAGCCTAGTCCAATCTTGCTCCCAACAGTGTTCTAGCTGCTCTAGCTTGTGTAAATGCCAAAATTTAAGAGGGTGAAGAATTTTTTGACGAGTAGGATTAAAAAGTAATTGGTTTAAATATTCTCCGAGAGGAAAGCCACTTTTAATTTTACTTTGTGCTGTATTCATAGTTTGGAGACCTCCTCAGTTAGCTTAAAATTTAAGGTTTTGAACGATCGAGGTGAGTACCAGCATTCAAAAAGTTCGTACTGCTGGTAGAGAGAAAATACTAATGATTAGATCCTCAATAACTTAGGACTACTATATGCCTCAAAAATAAAAAAACAATTTGAAGAACTTGTGAGGTAGTCAAGTAGAAGTTGAAGATAGTTAAAGACTAACTAACTCTTCACAACTTTCTCATGTTCTTTGCCTAGTCTTAAAATAGATATTATCAGTGGTGTATCAAAACGAAGTTAAGTTACTTCACTCAAACAAACTACAAAAGACAAATTTATTCGTTGGAGCCACAAATTTTCTACTTTTTCCTCTCGACGAGCGTTTAAGAGGAGGAATAACTGATTATGAATACTTTTGTTCAACGGCGACCCGAATTTGATTTTCTCGATTTATGGGATCGATTTTGTCAATGGATTACCAGCACGAAAAATCCCATCTATATTGGCTGGTTCGGCGTGTTGATGATTCCCACCTTTTTAGCAGCGACTATTTGTTTTATTCTGGCATTTATCGCCGCACCGCCTGTAGATATGGATGGAATTCGAGAACCAATTATCGGCTCTCTGATGGGCGGTAATAATCTAATTACTGCTGCCGTTGTCCCTACCTCTGCTGCTATTGGTCTTCACTTTTACCCTATCTGGGAAGCTGCATCTCTCGATGAATGGTTTTATAACGGTGGACCCTATCAGTTAATCGTCTTGCATTTCTTAATTGCCATTTGGTGCTATTTGGGAAGATTATGGGAGTTGAGCTATCGCCAGGGTTTACGATCTTGGATTGCTGTTGCTTTTTCTGCACCAGCTGCAGCAGCAACAGCTGTATTACTCGTTTATCCCATCGGTCAGGGCAGCTTTTCTGAGGGTTTGCCTCTAGGAATTGCAGGGACTTTTCACTTCATGTTGGCATTCCAAGCTGACCATAACATCCTGATGCATCCCTTCCATATGTTGGGAGTAGCTGGGGTATTTGGTGGAGCGTTGCTAGCTTCTTTACATGGCTCTTTAGTAGCTTCTACTTTAATTCGGCAGACTTCAGAAGAAGAATCTCCTAATAAAGGTTACCGATTGGGTCAGTCGAAGGTTACTTATAACTATTTAGCAGGACACTATGGTTTTTTGGGACGGTTACTGATTCCCTGGTTTGCAAGTCGCAACCATCGTGCATTTCACTTCTTACTAGCTGCTCTTCCTACAGTCGGCATCTGGTTTGCTACTGTTGGGGTTGGGGTGATGGCTTTTAACCTTAATGGATTTAACTTCAACCAATCGATCCTCGATAGTCAAGGACGAGTAATTCGCACCGATGCCGATATTCTCAATCGAGCTAATTTGGGCATTCAAGCAATGCATTCTCCCAATGCTCACCATTTTCCTCTCGTTCTTGCTGGCGGCGATCCCATCCCTGTCAGTCCGGCTATTAGTTAAATAAGATAATGTTTTTTAACAATTGAAGGTACACCAAGGCGATCGCATCTGCGTTAACAAATTTATGATTATCGAAGCGGGCGATCGCCCATCCATTTAAAGTTATTTACCTACGACTAAGGAGTATACCAGAGATGCCAGGGTCAGAATAAAGTCCAGTGGTAGTCCACATGGGGTAAAACATCCGTGCTAGCTTGTGTGCAGTGGCAGTAATCGCTTTCGGGGCATCCAATCGGCTTCGCAAGCGCCTGTAAAAAGCCCCCAACGCCGAACGACTATAAGTAAGGGAAAAAGCAGCCATCCGGAAAGCATTTGTAGCTCTATTAACCACTGGGCGGGTTTTAGAACTCTTGACCTTACCACCAGTAATTTTTTGACCAGGGCAGAAACCTAACCAGGAGGTAAACTGCTTAACAGTGGGAAAGCGTTCTGACTCTAACCCAACTTCTGATAAAATAGTTTGCACAGTTACAGCATCAAGCCCATCAATCAAGGTAAAATCGACACCAACCATACGGTAAAGATATTTACGCAAATCAAAATTAGGGTGATTAGCAGTCGGTTTTTTTCTGCGTTTTTTTTAACTGAGCTAGACATTGCTCGAGCTGACGGTCATATTCAGCGATCGCTCTTATTTAGGGAACTATCCGAGAATGATAATCAGAAGGGAGTGGCTAACAAGTCTTGGAGGAAAAAGAGACGGTTTGCCAAAAATCATTCCACCAATTATTGGCTCGAATCACTCTTTTCGCTAACATCGGATTAATCGTATCTGGATGCCAAGTTGCACCTGGAATTTTTAAACGTTCTTGAGGAATATAACGATGAGCGTACCTCCGCAGGTCTAACATTCAACAACTGAGCAATGGATTTAACATTGTAACCATGCCGAATTAAGTTGGGTTCAAGATCATCAAAACCAAGAGCTAAAACTGTTTCCATAAATTCAGCAATAATCGGTTTCTGCCCTACCTGATATATTGTATTAAACTTCTGGACTGGTTTTAATGGCAAAGAAAAACTTTCTATCTCTATAATTTAGTAGAAACTACAACAGGGAATAATTTTTTCCAATTAGAGTTTGACTCGACAATTTATCTACGACCAACTAAGGTTAATACTTGTAATAATCAGGCGAATTAAGTGAGTACAATAAGTAATTATATTTTGGTCGTGCAGGGTTATTCTTATTGATTTATCTAATACTGTACTGGATTTTTACCAAAATTCCTAATAAAGTAGTTAAAGCCCTTATTATCGGAGTAATAACTCCATTTTTTAGTTACAAGTTTCTGGTTAATTTCATAATACCTTTGAATTATCTTCTTTACATTACAGGTATTTATAAGGATTATCACGGTGTATTGACTTTAGTAGTTGCAGTTTATGGAATACCTGCATCTATTCTTTTAGGAATAGCTGTCGCCTTTTTTTTACTAGAAAAAAGAAGCTCTTGAATACCGACGCTTCACCAGAAGACTCAACGGTTGTGAAGAGAAAATCAACTTATATTGGTTTTTCTACTTTGGATGGAGGAAATACTTTTGCTGATAATGCACAAGTGTTTGAAGTTAAAAAAATAATCGATAATTGTCAACCATAAATATCAATTAATTACTTGCCTGTCACTTTTTTAATTAGAAATTAGTATTATCAAAGATACAGATTGATAGTTTAAATTGTTTTTGTCTATGATTCAAATTGCATTCAGCTTTGCTTTTAATCACACTTGTTATTGGTTTAAAGCTAATAATTTGATTTGGTCTTTGAAAACCAAAAAACATTAAAAGAATAGCTACGCTATTTGTTCTTAAGTAAGTAAAATGCGACAAGTATTCCCGAAATTAAAGACAGTGGCTTCAACAGAAAAAAAATCAAACCCCCCGTTAAGCCAATAGGATCGATTCTTGCGATATAAAGCAATAAAGTTAAAGGATAAAATAAATTTCCGACAGAATAATAGAAAAAAATTGGTGTTATTAAACCAATCGTAATAGCTTTTGTTTTTTTTGTTTTTTATTAATTTACTCAATAACAGACATAATCCTGCATAGCATAATAAAAAAAGAAAACCATCTCTTAACGTAGCTTTTAAAAGTTCAAGAGCTTCGTCATCAAAATTAAAATTCATAATTACAAATAAATAAGGTTTGTTAGTCTTATCTTTTTCACTTAGTTTATTTTACAACAAAACATTTGCGAACATAGTAAAAATCAAAAATCCATTGAGATAATGTTTTATCTACCTCAAATATATCTAGCTTACAAATATAGATTTCCGTAGCAAAACTATATTTATTATGAATTACTTAATTAGGGTTATTCTAACTTTTTACTAACTTTATTTTGCTAACTTTAATGGAATCAAATTACTATGATATTAAATCATCCAACTCTAACCAAAGAAGAAGTCCAGTTACTAATTTTAGCGGCAGATAAAGTCTATCAAAATCAAACTTCTCTTGATGGATGGGAAGTAATTACGCCAGATTTAACCAACCCCAATTATGGACTAGATCCAGAATTGATTACAGGTAATACATTCAAGGCTAAAGGATTTAGTTTTGCTAACAAGACCTATGGTGATGCTAATGCAGCAGTATTCAAATCTGGAGATACTCTCATACTCGCTTTTCGAGGCACTGAAATACCTCAAGGAGACTTTACATATTGGCTTGCGTTAGAACAACATTACGATTTATTTGAGCCACTGTTTCAAGCACTTGATAGGTATATTCAAGCTAATCCACCATCAAAAATAATGGTAACTGGTCATAGCTTAGGTGCTGCTATGGCAGAATTCTATATGGCTGAACATCCTGGCTCTTTGTATTCAGCAGTTCCTGTCGCATCTCCTACAGCAAGTTATGATCGGACAGATACGCGTATCCTCAATGTTGGTTATAAGAATGATATTGTTTATCAGGCTCGTAGTGCAGGACTTACCAAAGGAGCCGATCCGAACAATGCGACAACTGATTTCTATATTGCTGTTGGAGGAGAACACCAGGTAGGTTCTTTTCCTTACAATCATCAAATGAGGAATTACATATACGGTACTAACCGTGTTTTTGACTCAGCTTATTATTCCCAAATAGAAAGAGATAGTTTAGTTATTGTTGACTTAACTGATTCCTCAATTGATCTTTCCAGCCTAAACTATATTTCTAGCCCAAATGCCTTTTTATTGGGAGAAAATGACGATCGCGATAATCTGCGAGGTTCTAGAAGCAATGATATTCTTGAGGGACTTGGAGGAAATGATACATTAACAGGAGATAACTTTGACGTTGATTGGCTTGCAGGGAATGATACTCTTGACGGCGGTGCAGGAAACGATATGCTTAATGGTGGTTCTGGTAATTCTTTCGGCACGCCAGCTAATGATCGAGATGTAGCTGTTTTCTCTGATAATTTTGAAAACTATGACTATTCAATTTCTTCAGATCAAAAAATTATCACCCTTGCTCACAATAAAGGAACTCAAACTGATGGTACAGATACACTGAAAAATATCGAGTTTGCCCAGTTTAGCGATCGCATTGTTCCCCTACCTTTAAAAGATGGACCGCAATACACCACACAATCA
>JADEWQ010000242.1 GCA_015207585.1 Pleurocapsales cyanobacterium LEGE 06147
TGACGCAAGAGCGCGAGCGCACTTTAATCTGTTTCCTTTTTTAGTTTAAAATGCCCTTGATGCTTCTATTTCTATATACTTGACAATTTGTACATTTTCTTAACTTGTCACCAATGGGTATTAGGTGGTAGTTTTTTACAAAAATAATTTTAGGACTGCTCTGATTAGCAGATTTTTTATCTTACGTGTCAAAATTTAATATAATGTTGTATTATTGTAAATAATTGTTAAATATTTTTAAGTTGAAAATAAATTTTCAACTATTCAGACACCTGATGAGTTTTTTTAATCCCGCCGAACCTATTTTACGCCGCAAACAAGAAGCACTAGATTTTCAAGACCGTCAAGGATTACTGCAATTAAAACTACGCATCAAAAATAAAACTTTATTTTCAACTATATATACCAGAATCGATCAAGTTTTTGTTGTTTGGGGGCTGATTTCAGCCTTAATTTTCATTACTGCTCAATTTACACCGATTAGCTGGATTACTCAAGCAATCTTTTGGTCTGTGCTTACCGTAATTGGTACCACAGCCATGATTGTACTGACTCATTTTTGGGTAAGAGTAGAACGCCTGCGCTGGGTATTGTATGCCTGGGTGGTATTAATGTTGGGCGGTGTCCTTATCACGGACTTAGGCATTTTTTGTGGCTGGGGACAAGTATTGATGCACCTGTCCCATCTTTGGCTGGGTTTAAGTGCCGTTGGTTACTTCTGTACGGGATTGGGATTGCGATCGCGAGCTTTTATCGTCGCTGGGATCTTTCATTTGCTGGGAATTGCTATTTTACCCTACTTTATGGGCTGGCAATTTTTGACTACAGGTTTGATTATGGCTGCTAATCTATTAGTCTTTGCCGAAAGCCAGTGGGATATGCGTCCGCCAATGAAAAATTATGCTTTATTAACAGCAGAACAAAAAGAGTTTAATCGGGAACAATATCTCTTGCGTCAAGCGCGAGATCTTAGAGATCTTAGTTTAGTTAACCGATAGGTAGAAACGCTGTTTAAAACATCTTTATCTGACTTAAAAATATTTGGTGTCTTAGTGGTAAAAAAGTCGAACTACAAAGCCAGTGCACGTGCCGGACGCAGGTTCCGGCACAAATGCTGCACTAGAGCCAAGACACAAAGAGAAAGAAGCTTTTTCTTCGTTCTGGTGTACGCAGTTCATGATGGCTACTTATGAATTACCAGCAACCAAAAGCGAAGCTCTTACTAGAAGTCATTTACTCTAAGATGCTTATTTGTACGACAGCAAAGGATAGCTAGTGATGAGTGTAGTTTTCAGTTTCGTTTTTGTCATCTCGTTCAATTAGTCCACAAATTTTGTCTTGACAAAGTTCCTCTATAGCAATATTCGATGAATCAGATAGTGCTGTTTCAATTTTCTCGTAGCGATGAGAAAGTTCTTGATGAAATGTCAGCATTTCTTTAATTCGCTGTTCTAAATTATCAAGATGTTTCTTAACCATAGCTTTGAGGTTAGCACAGGGAGGGATACCTTCAGACCTAATTTCAATCAAGGTTGCGATTTCCTCTAGAGATAGTCCAAAATGCTTTAGACATCTCCAAAATACAATTATAAATAAAATTAAAAAAGTAAATCAAGCATAAATTGGTCAAACAAGCCAAAATAAATGAGTAATTACACCTGGAAATATATAGAGCAACATCCCCAAGAAG
>JADEWQ010000093.1 GCA_015207585.1 Pleurocapsales cyanobacterium LEGE 06147
TTGATGATGTCAAATATAAAGTTGCTAATATTCTTAACTCCTTATCAGAGGATGTTATTCATTCTTTGACGGGTTGGCAATATATTTTAGATGCTTTATCTCTCTAGCTACTTTTGAGAATTGGTATTAAATTAAAAGGAAGAATAATTATGGATATAATTCGTTTGATTTGTGCTATATTTTTACCACCCCTGGGTGTATTTTTACAGGTAGGACTTGGACCTCAATTTTGGATAAATATTCTTTTGACTTTACTAGGATATATTCCTGGAATCATTCATGCAGTTTGGATTATAGCTAGGAGATAGTTCCTAACTGATTGAAGCAGAGTAGATTTGTCGAGTCAAAAAATATTTTTATATCTATGAACCAATTGCTGGAAACAGTGTTTCAAAGTATACAAGAGCTAATAGGTAATGGAGTCAAAATTTTACCAGCATTATTAATAGCTCTAATTATTATTTTATTGACTCGCTATGCCGCTGAGTTTGTTCAAAGAATTTGCGATCGAATTAGCAGGCACACTCTTAAAAGTAGATCTTTACAGCTATTATTTTGCAAAAGTAGCTATGTTCTTACCTGGGTAGTAGGAGTACTCATAGCTTCTGTAGTGGCTTTTCCTGGTTTGCGACTGGGAGATATTGTTGCTACCCTTGGTCTTGGTTCTGTAGCAATTGGTTTTGCCTTCCAAGATATTTTTAAGAATTTTTTGGCAGGAATTTTACTGTTGATCCAGGAACCTTTCTGCATTAACGATCAGATTGTTGTGGATGATTATGAAGGCACAGTCGAACAGATTGATATTCGTACTACTACCATCCGTACCTATAATGGAGAACGAGTGCTACTGCCGAATTCGACAGTGTTTACCAGCGCAGTATTAGTTAGAACAGCTTTTAGTAGCCGAAGAACTGATTTAGAGGTAGGGGTAGATTATAATACGTCTTTGCCAAAAGCAGCAAAAATTTTAGAACAAGTAACTACTAAGGTAGAAGGTGTCTTAGAAGAACCCGCACCAGAAATAGATTTAGTAGAGTTTGGAGATAGCTCGATTAACTTTGCCGTCCGCTATTGGACATTGCCGCAAAAACGGGAAGTACGCCACACTCGCACTAGAGTAATTATGGCGATTAAGCAAGCGTTTGATGAGGCAGATATTAGTATTCCTTATCCGATTCGGAGCATCTACTTTTACAATCAGGATAAGTACAATGACTATCTCCCCGCAAGCAATAATGCTGCTGATAATAAGTTAACTAGACATAGATAAAGTCGTCAGCTTGCTTAGAAAATGGTTTCGATCGCTGGTGGAGTCAAGATGTAGAAGCTCGAGAAAGCGATCGCAAAATTATTGTTTCACAAAAATATCTTTCAGATTGCAACATAGTTTATTGTAGAAACTTGCAAGTCTGTTAACTAGATAGGAATGAAACTACAGGCGATCGCTTTTGTGAAAAAATGGTGGCAATCTTTTGAGAAAGACCCTCGGAGTTGCTGGATATTCTCTATCCTTTGGCTATTACTAATTAACTGGTTAGCTTTTATCTGGCATTTAGGCAGTACGGGGTTAGTCGACGAAACCGAACCCCTTTTTGCCGAAGCTGCCCGTCAGATGACAGTAACGGGAGACTGGATTACTCCCTATTTCGATGGGAACACTCGCTTTGATAAACCGCCTTTAATCTACTGGCTAATGGCAATTGGCTATAATTCAATAGGGGTCAATGAATGGGCGGTACGTTTGCCGTCAGCTATTGCCGCGATCGCTTTAGTAGTGTTGGGCTTTTATACTCTCAGGCATTTTGGTTTTGCTACTGCTGCGAGTACGAAAGCAACTCAACAAAGCGAGCGTCTACAACGTCAATTATGGCTTTCTGCTTGGATTGGTGCCCCTCTAATTGCGTTTAATCTCCACACCATAGTCTGGGCGCGTACGGGAGTTTCCGATATGCTTTTGAGTAGCTGTATCGGAATGGCATTATTCTGTTTTTTTTGGGGATACTCTAGAAAGTCAAAAGTTGAGGGGCTGTCGCCTGAATTCACTTCAGGCGTTTATAAGCCCCATAAAAGTCAAAAGTCAAAAAAATTATTTTCAATTCCCAACCGCTGGTATATCAGTTTTTATGTCCTAACTGGATTGGCAGTATTGACCAAGGGACCTGTAGGTGTTGTTTTACCAGGATTAATTATCTTTGCTTTTCTTCTCTATGCGGGCAATTTTTGGACGGTCTTACAAGAGATGAGCATCATTAGTGGAGGATTGATTTTCCTCGCGATCGCCTTACCCTGGTATATTTTAGTAACCTTAAAACATGGTTCTGCCTTCATTAACTCTTTCTTTGGCTACCACAACTTTCAACGCTTTACTGATGTCGTCAACGGTCATGAAGGACCTTGGTACTTTTATTTTCCGGTCGTGCTTGGTTTATTTGCTCCTTGGTCGGTGTACTTGCCTTATGCGATCGCTCGTCTTCGCTTTTGGAAACCGTCTTTTTGGCGCAAGCAACCCCGTCAAGCTCAACTAGGTATATTTGCTTTTTTCTGGTTTGTCTGTATTTTTATCTTCTTCACTATTTCGGTTACTAAGTTACCCAGTTATGTTTTACCGCTCATTCCGGCTGCGGCGATTTTGGTTGCTTTAGCGTGGAGTGAAGCCTTAACTCGTAATCAGCAGTTTAAGCTCGATCGCCCATTACTGGTTAGCATCATTGCTAATGTTTTATTTCTCATCGTTCTAGCTTTTGGGTTTGTTTTCAGTCCCAATTTGATAGGTAAAGATCCAGCCGTTCCCAATCTAGATGAATTACTGGCTCAATCTGGATTACCCTGGCGAGGAGGAATGATCTGGGGACTTACGGCTTTAGCGATCGCTTTAGTTTTATTTAAAAGAAAAGGATGGCGTTGGCTAGTTTGTATTAATCTGATTGGCTATATTGCCTTTATCAGCTTTTTGTTAATTCCCACTTCCTTTTTTATCGACCAGACTCGCCAGTTACCTTTAAGAGAAATTTCCGAGACAATTGTTCGAGTACAGCAACCTGCAGAAGAATTATGGATGATCGACTTCAAAAAACCTTCTGTTGTTTTTTATGCTCGGCGTGGAGTACATTTTTTTAAACATCAAAAGGAATTAGAAGCTTATTTAGCACGAGATGGCGGTACTAAAATAAAATCACCAACGATTTTAATTCTCAGTCGCGCCAAACATATTAATAGACTGGGCATTCAACCCAAAGATTACCAGCAGTTAGACACCAAACAAGCTTATCAACTCATTCGAGTTCCTACCAAAGTAATTCTCGATCGAGTTATCGTGCGGCAGCCTCCTGAAGTGATTTAGGACTGTAAAGATATTTCCACTTTTTTTTTCACTTTTAATAAAATACGATCATTTTAGTGTTAGTTTGCTTCTAAATCTTTGGTTATTGTTATAAGAGGATGTCTGAAAAGTAGATTCAACTCAGTTTTAAGTTTTTCGATCCCCTAAATCCCCCTTACAAAGGGTAGGGCTGTTGCCAAGTCCAATAAATTAATGATTTTAGAAGATAGAGGGATAGGGAACTGGGGTAATGGGGAAATTAACCTAAATTAGCTTTTTTTTAGGTTAATTTAGTTTTTAACCTTAGAATCAGCTTTCATTAACATTGAAATTGATTTCCAGTCACTGTACTTCACTTATCTGCAAATTGCTATATAACCTAAAACCGATCTTTCATTTGTCGCAAGCGTCCAAACACTCGTGCAGGTTCCTGGTTACCCGTAGCTGCTTGTAGAGATGCTGTATCCCAACGTAAGAAAGGATTGGTAAGTTTTTCTACTCCAAGCAGAGAAGGAACGGTTGCTATTCCTTGAGTACGAGCTTTTTTTACTCGAGCATATCGGTTTTGTAAATCAGTATTGTCCTTATCTACAGTCAGGGCGAATTGGAGATTTTTGAGAGTATATTCGTGAGCGCACCAAACTCTTGTACTGTCAGGTAAAGTTCTCAGCTTACTTAAAGAATTGACCATTTGAGCGGGAGTGCCTTCAAATAAGCGACCACAACCTCCAGCAAACAAAGTATCGCCACAAAATAATTCTCCCGTCTCTCCTTCTGTTGTCGGCGCAAAGTAATAAGCAATATGGGCGCGCGTGTGTCCGGGAACAAAGAAAACTTGACCCAATCGATCGGCAAATTTGACGGTATCATCTTCTTGTAAAAATACTTGTTGTCCGGGAATTCTTCCTTTGTCTTCCGCCCCACCGTAAACGCAAAGGTTAGGAAAATGCTCGATTAATTTGCGATTGCCACCCACGTGATCGAAATGATGATGAGTGTTGAAGATGGCAATTAATTCAACATTTATTTTCTTTAAATACTGCAAGACTGGTTCAGCTTCCGCCGGATCGACTACTGCTGCAACCTTCTTGTCTAGATCGTAAAGCAAAAAGATGTAGTTGTCTGATAGGGCAGGAATGCGCTTAATTTCCATTTTAAATTTTTTTTATAGCGGTTTTCATTTGTGTTTTTTTATTGATAGTTGATTAATTTTTCCTTACAGCCAAGCTGCTTGATTTGCCTTCTCGACAATGTTCGTCAACTCTACTTCTTCATGTTAGGGTTTTAACGTCGATCCGTACCGAGGATCGCTAATGTACATTAAGAAGAATTGAGCAAATTTCAAACTAGGATTTAAAAGACCATCTATTCATCTAGTTTCATAAAAGCGATCGCTCCATAAATTTATACTCCTACTAAGTAATAACAGCGTTGACAACTACCGATTGGTAATTGATAACTAAATGGTAGATAGCTCAAAACTATCCCCATCAATATATGAAAGTAGGAATTGCTGTTGTGGGAGTGGGACGCTGGGGCGTTCATTTCGTGCGTAATTTTGCTCGACATCCCCAAGCTGAATTAGTAGCAGTAGTTGACCCTCATCCTGGTAAACTAGCTTATTGTCAAGCTCATTTCGATTTAAATAGCGATCGCGTCACTTTGGCTAAAGCTTGGAAAGCCGTGCGAGAACTAGATAATCTCGATGCAGTTGTTATCGCTACTCCTGCCTCTACTCATTATCCTCTCATCCTCGATGCTCTAGAATGTGGCTATCATGTTTTGGCGGAAAAACCTTTAACTCTCAATCCTGCCGAGTCTATCGAATTAACCCGTTTGGCAGCACAAAAAAAGTTACAGTTGCTGGTCGATCATACTTACTTATTCAACTCTACCGTAGATAAAGGGCGAGAAATAGTCAAATCGGGACAATTGGGAGAACTGCGCTACGGATACGCCGCACGAACTCACTTGGGTCCCGTACGTCAAGATGTAGATGCTTTATGGGATTTAGCTATTCATGACATTGCTATTTTTAATCACTGGCTGGGACAAACACCTAGCCAAGTAAGAGCGAGGGGTAGAACTTGGCTGCAACCGGAGCGAACTATGACGATCTCTGCCGAACCTGGTTTAGCGGATTTAGTGTGGCTGACGCTCTTTTATCCCAATGGTTTTCAAGCCGATATTCACCTGTGCTGGCTCAATCCCGACAAACAACGCAGGTTGTGTGTGGTTGGCAGTCAAGGCAGTCTGATTTTTGATGAGTTATCTTCAGATGCCCCTCTAACGCTTCAGCAGGGGTATTTGGAGATAGAATCCGAACACTTTATTCCCGCGGGACAGTATCGCCAAGCATTAAAGGTAGAAGCAAGCGAACCACTTGCTAAGGTTTGCGATCGCTTTTTAGAGGATATTTACACTGGTAATAGTTCTTCTCTTTCTTCTGGCTGGGTAGGTTCAGAGTTAGTCCAGATCCTTAGTTGTTTAACTCTTTCTTTGCAACAACAAGGAGAAATTGTTGCTGTTCCTCCACTATTGAAATAACTCAAGGAAGCAAGCGCTATTGTGGGAAAAAAGTTAACGTTTATCTTTGATTACAACTCAGATACTAATGACCTTGGTGTAATGGAGATAAATTGATAAGATACTATGCCTCCGAGATTGTCTTTCCAATTATTGCAAAATAGCTTGTTTTAAACTGTGGCAAAATTCGCCAATGGCTTTTAACCCTTCTTCCGGAGTCACATCGGCTAAACGTTTGACAAAAGCACTGCCAACAATAACGGCATCTGCACCCCAGTCTTTAACTTGTTTAGCTTGTTCGGGACTTGAAATACCAAAACCAACACCAATTGGTTTATCAGTTGTAGTGCGTAAACTAGAAATTAATTCTTCTACTCTAGTAGCCACCTGAGAACGCATTCCCGTAACACCAGTAACAGAGACAAGATAAATAAAGCCTTGGGATTTAGTGGCGATCGCTTTAATTCTTTCTATTGGACTGGTGGGTGCCACTAACAAAGTTACTTCTATCCCTATTTCCGTCGCTGGTTTCAAAACTATTTCTGCTTCTTCTAAAGGAAGATCGGGAATGACTAGTCCCTGTACTCCTGCTGCTTTGATTTGTTTTAAAAAAGATTCAATCCCTCGATGATAAATAGGATTGTAATAAGAAAACAAAATAATCGAGGAGGAGATTTCTTCTCTAACTTCTGTAACTACCTGCAAAACATCCTCCAATCGTACTCCCCGCTGTAAGGCTCTTGTTGCCGCTGCTTGAATCGTAGGTCCGTCAGCTAGGGGATCGGAGTAGGGAACGCCTAATTCGATCAGATCCGCTCCATTGTTAGCTAAAACTCGCAATGCTTTTGCCGTGGTTTCGAGATCGGGATCGCCAGCGGTAATAAAAGGAATTAAGGCACATTCACGGCGTTCTTTGAGGGATTTAAAGCAGTCAGAAACAGAAGTCACGTCTTTTGTTTTCATTGATAGATAGTAAGAGTTAAACAGTAGAAGAAGACGAAAAAAGCAACAAACATGTTGCTTACTCAAAAAGAGCCAATTTATTATTTTCTCATGCTTTAACTTCCCAGGAGAAAATGCTTTAAGATTTATTCTTTGTTTGTTTTTGTTTTTCTTCCTCTACTTCTGCCTGCAGTTTGGCTAACTCTTCTGGGGTCATTTCTTCCAGACGTTTTTGCAAAACCGCTTCTTCATAATCTTGAAGCTGTTGATTGTAGGTCATCTTTTGGGTAAATACGCGGAAAAGATAGGTTAATAACCAACCAAGCAATCCCCCAACTAATAAAGTTTGCGTCCAAATTCCGGCAGATAAATAATCTAATCCAGCAGCTTGGAAAATAAAGTAGACAACTCCTCCAGCAAGAAAAATCCCAAAAGCGATTCCAATCGCATCAATTCTGCGCATTGTTTTTTTAAGCTTTTAGATCGCGACGTTTGGGACGGAAGTTGAGAAAAGGACTGAGCAACAACATACCAGGGAAGGAAAAGAAGACGAGAAAGTACATGAAGCTTCGTTCAAAGGAACTAGCAACGTACCAGCGACTGTTAAGGTAGAAGTACACTAGTGCGGGTATTACTAATAAATAAGCACCACTTAGAGCGAGGTATAGTAGAGCTATTAAAGTAGTATCTGTAAGTGCCATAATTGCTATTTTGCTTAAAGCTCAGTAAATTCTTAAGTTCAGTTAAGAGAAAAATAGAAACTTAAACTGCGATCGGATTATTAAAAACAGTTTAACTAGCTTCAATTATTTTAACTCTAGAAAGATTCAAGCTAAACAATCGGGAATGTTATTATCCTTCTGAAGCATTCAGTGTTGCAATATACTAAATATACTGTATGATATATTAGTCTTAATCAAAGAGCATCCCTACTCTTTTTATAACAAGGGGGTGTGGCGGAATCGGTAGACGCTACGGACTTAAAATCCGTTGGTCCACAAAGACCGTAAGGGTTCAAGTCCCTTCACCCCCATAATCTAACAGCATTCTAAACAGCTTGAATATAATTTGAATATTATTATATTCACCAAAGAATCTGGCAAGGATGTCCCTTCCCAATTTTTGATTCAGGCGGGATAGTTTAACCCATGAACTTGCCATCTTTTGCAAGAGTCGCTATATTCAATTTACTGAATCGTTTGCGGGTGTAGTTCAGTGGTAGAACGTCAGCTTCCCAAGCTGAATGTCGTGGGTTCGAGTCCCATCATCCGCTTAAACTGAGCTTAAACTGATGGGGTTTGAGTACCTTTTGTCGATCATTTTGACTGTGGTGAACCATCTCTTAACGATTGGTTAAAAAAATGCGCTCGTGAACTACTCATCGCTTCCCTAACGGGTAAGCGTGACGGGGTGTATAAACCGATGAGGAGACCTCATCGGACAGCCCCTCAGCTTCCTACCCAACAGGCTGCCCAATAGTAGATTTCTTACGTCCTCTACTCTTAGGTCTTACATCTGGACAGTAGGCTGTAGCTCCAGTTCCTGAAGCCGAAGGCTCGCGATAGCTAGCCAAAATTCGTATCGCTTCTAATATTCTTCGATGGAAATAAATCTTTGGATAGATATTTTTTCCGCAGAAACGCGATCTCGCATTCAGGAATCTTGGGCATAACAACATCTATTGATAACCAATAACAATCTTAATGCTTTCTATTCCTACCTCCAGAGCTTTGGCTGCTATGTAATATAGCTCATTGGGTTGATACAGCGATCCATCCCAAAAAGCAATTTCATAGTTTTGTCTCTTCACCAATACAGTACGTTGGCAAAAAAGAATTTATGGACTTGCTCTGACTAAACAAAAACGCACTGTCCGAATAGATCGAACAGCGCGACAGAGGTAAGTAAAGCAAAAATCAAAAATCAAAAGTAGGGTTCTTGAGCCATAAGGTTTTCAACAATTAGTTGTGTCCTAACCTTCTTGTCTATCACTGTCAAAACTTGTTTAGAAAGGCAAGTTAATCGGCAGTCCGATCGGAGGAACCACCAAAGTAGGACGAGGAGGAGTCGGTTGCCCCATAGCTTGAGGAGGTACGCCCATGCTTGGACTAATTCCTTGGGGAGAAAACCCTCCTGAGGGTGTTGGTGCTACTGGTCTGGCAACATTAGGAATAGGGGCACAGGGAAACAAACAGAAGCTATTGCTGTGGAGATTATTTGTACCAAAAATATAGGTTTGATTGGGAATTGGTTTGCGAGGACGATTGAAAACGGCGTTAATGGCAGATGTGGCTAGTTCCAACACTTGTGCATCAGCTTTTTGGGGTGTAGCTAGGGTACTGACGCTAACGCTTAGAGCAATAACCGATAGAGTTACTAGTTTCTGATTAATTCCTTTCATCTTACTTACCTCTGAGTGTTTATCCGTTCACTCAGATAATACGAGCGTCAAGAGGAATTTATGCACCCTTTCTAAAAACCGAAAAAATTTGGGTCGTGAGCGGGACTGTAGACATCGACAGGTACGTGGACTGGGGTTTGAATGACGGGAGAACTCACGCCAGTTTGATTAAACTCACCACCACCGACAAATTGATTGCCCTCATAGGTTTGCTCGACAGGATCTGCTCCTACATATAGTTGAGTCGTAGTGCCAGTAACGCTGTTGCCCAGACAATTGCCATCGCTACTTTGGTTGAATTTACCCGATTGAGTAGCAGGTTGTTGCGAACCGCGAATCGCTACTTGAGTCAGCACGTCAGTCGTAGCACAAGCATTAACTTTAGGCGTTGTCAGGAAGGGAATTAGAGCCAACAGGGATAATAAGCTAGCGGCAGAGAGTAAATTAACTTTCTTAATCATTATGTTTCTCTAGACCTCATTAGGGAAGTCCAATTAAATAAACATCCAATAAAGGTGTAAAGTTAAAGATAAACAAGATCGGATTGCTACTCTTGAGATGGAATGGACAGAATCTTTGAAACAAGTACTTCAAGAAACCGCTCAAACACTCAAAGGAGCATCCAGAAGGCGTTTTATGACACAGTATAGTTCTCGAACTAGGTCATGGAGGTCAATCGAAAGCGGAGAAAGAATTAGGTTGGAATCGTGGCACGATTAGAAAAGGAATCTCTGAAGTAATCAGTGGCATGACCCAAACAGATAACTTCCATGCCAGAGGTCGCAAGAAAGCAGAATGGCACTTACCAAATTTACTGAAGGATCTTAAAGCCATTGTTGATGACAATAGCCAAACTGACCCCAGTTTTAAGACCAAACGCCTCTACACTAGGTTGAGCCCAAGACAAGTCAGAGAACAATTGAGCTGCCAAGACAACTATAGAACCCATTTGACATCTTTTACTTGGATGAAGTAAGGTCAAGTTGACCTCTAGTGCAGTGACAATGCCATACTCCAGCAGCTTAACCGACTCAGAATGGGAAATTCTTGAACCGTTGCTGGTTGAGATATTACCGCACAAGAAGCAGACGAGACGCTCGAACTGGACGAAACGAGACCTCATTGATGGCATCTTCTATCAACTGAAAAATGGCTGCAACGGGGAAGACTTACCCAAAGACCTGCCGCCTTATTCGACGGTGGCGAGAAGCTGGAGCAATTGAACAATTGATGAGCGTCTTGCATGGACAAGTGCGGGAACAAGTCAAAAAAAAGCCAAGTGGACAACGCTGATCGTCATTGACTCGCAAGCGGTGCAAAACACCTGTAATGCGAGTGTAGAGTCCAAGGGCTTTTGCTTTTACAAAGCCACGAATGGGATTAAACGGCATCTAGCAGTCGATACATTAGGGTTTCCCTTCTTCACGCACTGTACGAACGCGAATCTCTCTGATGATGCGGGGCTGATTGAGATGTTGACGCAAAACCTGGACTATTTCCGGTCGAAACCAGTGAACATTCCCAAGCTCACAATCTTGTGAGATCATGGCTATCACCCAGAGCATCTAATGCAGGAGCTAGAGAAGGTGTATCCGCAGATGATCAAAAAAATCAAGTGTGAACTGTCACCGAAACCGTCCAAACAGGAGAAGGCAGCGACAGGAAAGTCGGGATTTGTTCCAGCGCTCGCTCGGTGGGTAATTGAGCGCTCCAATGCTTGGATGGAGCGATGTCAGATCCTCGTCAAGAACCATGAGAGAACCCTAGCAAATGCGACAACGAAGCTCAATCTTTGCTTTGTCAGGCTAATGATCAAAAGGCTTGCAGCTTCTTAAAGATCTCAAATGGGTTCTATAGGAGCATCAATGCCGCTTTGACTATCATTCCAATTAATCAAGCCTTATTGCGATGGGTCTTGCAGCCATCGAGGAAGATTTTTACTGCCTGCTGAACCATCTGATTCCTCTCCATCTCGCCCGGTGGTTCCTGCAGCCCCATTGTCGTTCGGAGATGGCGGTCGCTACGGAGCATCCCGATGAAGTACTCTGCGGCCAGTTGACAGTCTTGCACCTCGATCTGCCCTTTGTGCTTGAACTGCTCAAGAACCTCGGTCAGACGTACGCTCGCGCGCCCTGGACCGTTATTGAAGAAGACCTCAGCCAGCTCAGGAAAGCGCGTACCTTCGGCGACCACCGCACGGTAAAGGGCGAGCGTTGTCGGAGACATAACCACCTCTAGGACACGTTGGCCAAAATCGGTTAGCACTGCTTGCACATCATGACCGCCCAGTTCATCAGGCTCAAGCGCGGCAAGGGCGCGGTTTGAGAGTTCGGTGACGATAGCAGCGAACAATTCCTTTTTGCTGCCGAAATAGCTATAAATCGCCCGTTTTGAGCCGCCAACCTTCTCGATCACGGCATCGATACTGGCCCCCTTGTAGCCAGCCTCAAAAAAGACTTCGCTTGCGGCCTGGAGGATCTCCTCTCGGCGCTTTTCACGGTTGCCCAGTGACACACTCATGTAGACATCTTTCATTACTAGCTCCTCTCTAAAGATACCTCTTGCATAATACGGTAACGTACCTTACCATTATAAGTGTGGTAATGAGTATTACCGCTAGCTCTATTAATTCACCAGACATGGAGATTACTTATGTTTACATCAGTGCACAGGAGCCCCAAGCAAGTCATGGGTGGAAGCGAAAGCGTGAAGGTTACGACCGTGCAGCTCTCGCAAGTCTACATGGAGCGCCAAAATTCGATAGCTCGTGCTTGTGAGGCGATGCCGGGTACGGCACAGCGTCATGAAGTGGACTCTTAATGGAAGGGATTCTAGCCAAAATGGAATCTTTTTACAAAAGTCGTTGTTATACTCCGGTGTCCACATAAATAAGGAGCAACAAAACTATGAATTTTCCTCAAGAATCGAGCAACTGTGTTGCTAATTTCCCACATCTTTTTTCTCCTTTACAGCTTGGTCAACTTGAACTTGAAAATCGAATTGTAGTTGCACCGATGACCCGAGTTAGCGCTACAGAAAAAGGTATTGCCACACAGCAAATGGCTGATTATTATGCAGAGTTTACTCGTGGTGGCTTTGGCTTAGTTGAAACTGAGGGCACGTATGTTGACGAAGCATACAGCCAGGGCTATGCTAATCAACCGGGAATTGCCAACGAAACGCAGGCCAACGCCTGGCGTCGGGTAGTCAGAGCGGTCCACGCTCAAGGAAGCCCCATATTCATTCAGCTAATGCATGCAGGAGCTTTGGTCCAAGCTAACCGTTTCTGCAATGAAGCGCTCGCGCCCTCTGCAGTTCAACCCCGTGGGGAACAGCTCCCTGTATACGGTGGTAGCGGCAAGTATTTCATGCCCAGACAGATCGCGCGAGCAGAAATTAGACAAGTCATTGCTAGTTTTACTGCTGCTGCTGCCCGTGCAGTTGAGGCTGGATTTGACGGAATCGAAGTACACGCAGCCAATGGCTATCTGCTAGATCAGTTCTTGACTGACTACACTAATCACCGCACAGATGAGTATGGTGGCTCAATTCAAAACCGCATCCGGTTTGCAGTGGAAGTACTCCAAGCAGTGCGAGATGTAGTAGGACCAAATTATCCCGTTGGCATACGTATTTCGCAAAACAAGGTTAATGACTATGAATACCAGTGGTCAAGAGGTGAATCCGATGCAGCCATTATTTTTGGCAGCTTGGCTGCTGCCGGAGCAACTTTTATTCACATCGCTGGTTATGATGCTTGTGCTTCGGCATTCAGCACAGGACCAGCACTTGCTGCTCTAGCCAAGCAGTATGGCCGTGTTCCGGTTATTGCAAACGGTCAGCTTGAAGATCCACAGAAAGCTGAGTCCCTCCTTAAAGCCAAAGTAGCGGATCTGATTTCCCTTGTCAAAGGGGCACTGGCAAATCCTAACTGGCCGAGAAAGACGGCGAGAAGGGAAGCCCTCGAAGCCTTTGATTTTAGAATGTTGCAACCACGCGCAACTCTAAGTAATGCCGAAAAGTGGAGAAAGCGCCAACAGCATTCGACCTAAAGTTTTTATTTCCAAAATCTACCCGTCGGCAAGTTCGTTGTTTCATAGCAACTGCCTCAGCAATTTTAAATAAAAGCTGAAAACAATGCTGAATGGAGTCTGGCACAAACTTGTGCAGTGCAAACTGGATTATTTGAAAGGCAGGATTGAGAATGGTAAATATCAAGTTCATCACAGAAGGTCGTGAAGTTACCGCAGCTAAAGGTGTGAATTTGAGGCTTAGAGCCTTAGAGGATGGAATCGACCTCTATAAGTTCATTGGCAAGATGACAAATTGTGCGGGTTATGGACAATGCGGCACTTGTATCGTCGAAGTAGTAGAGGGAATGGAGAACTTATCATCTCGTACTAAAACAGAGAATCACATACTCCGGAAAAAGCCAGATAACTATCGACTAGCCTGCCAGATAGTTATAAATGGACCTGTGAGTATCAAAACAAAACCGTAACCTCAGTCTGCTTTGACACTTATAAGAGCGTTTTCCTGATTCTGGCACGCTGCTAACTTTAGCAGCAGGTTTTTGAAGTAATTTCATGAAGCTGCGCAGCAAGGGCTGCAATCGTAACAGAACCAAAGCTACAAAACTCAGGGTTAGCCAGCTCACTAAAAGAACCTGACAAGAACAAAGAACCACAGTTCATCTGAGTGCCAAACTCACCTTGAGCTAACTAAAAAAGTGAGCTTCTTTCAAACCTTTGTGCTGACAGATTTAAGAAACACTACAAGTCAATAGCTCCTGAGAAAGTCCCAGCTACATATCAACAGAAGTTAGGAGGAACAGCAACATGGGTAAAGTAACCATATTTTTCAAAGAGAACTGTGGCCACTGCAAGCGCGCCAAAGAATTACTTGCAGCCAAGCATGTGGCCTACGAGGGTATTGATATTACCAACAACGAGCCTCAGCGCCTATTGATGGTTCACCTCAGCGCCAGGCAGACGGTGCCCCAAATCTTCTTCAATGAGCAGCACATCGGAGGTGCTAGCGAATTGCTGGCACTGGAGGAGAAGAAAGTGCTCGACCAGAGATTGAAAGAAGTTTTTTCAGTTCCCACACCTGCTAACTTCCCTCCCCAGGACATCCCTGAGCAGGTTCTAGCAGAGATTGAACTCCCTTTAGGTAAGGTGTTAGACAAGTTTACCGTAGACATTACGCAGGACCCACAGTTTGAGCCCATCATTCCAATATTTCAACAGCAATTTGGCTTTATGCCCAACACATTTAAGTATGGGGCAATCTGGTCCGAGGCTTTCACTGCTTGGAGTTGTGCTCACCTCACGCTATGGAACAGTGCCTTGCCTGTTCTGGGGGACTTCTTGACTGTGGCAGGGTTTGCAACCAGCAACGCCGCAGATTGCTCATACTGTGCTGCCCACGCTACGCAACTTTCTGTTGATGTTGGTGTCAGTGCCGAAAAGCTGATGAAGCTTCACGAGTTCTATCGAGAACCTAACAGTGCCGACGACTCAGTGCTCCCATTTACACCCTTTGAAAGGGCACTCATTCGGCTCTCTCGAGCGGCTACTCTCAATCGAGTAACTCAGGAAGACCTGGAGACTGCTCGAAGCCTAGATCCAGAAAAGGCGGAGCGGGCAATTGAAGCCGTAGCCGCGATCGCCGCCTGCTTCTGGATAAACTTGGATATTTTATTTTCTGGAGTTCCCTTAATAGATTTGTGATTAGTTATTGCCAAGTAAAAAATGACCTCAACCCGATAATGGCTAAATTTAGTTGGGCTAAGGTAAGGGTGCGTCCCTGTCGTCGCACGGCAGACGGGGTTCACAAGGGGCTGAATCGTATTCAGCCCACGACCCCTTGGCTTGTGTCGCCCGTCATCTTCAAAGGTCTAGATTGGATGGAAATCTATTATGAACATCTTCAAATGACCTTACATTCCCAATAAACTTTGTGGTGTTGAACAAGGAGACAGCAATGGAAGGAGTCGGAATTCAGGAGAATAGATCCTACTCCTGGCTAATGACTCCTGACTCGGTGACTTCTTCTTAGATAAGCGAGCAGCGGGGCAATCTACTCTCACTCTCGCTTCATTGATACCACAATCCTTAAATTAGAAACGTTCGTTAGTAGGGCAGGTAATGACCGTAACCATCTACATCGGTTTGGAATTGTTGGTTGTATTGGTCTATATCTTGATTGACATAGTTACCAGTACCGACAGCAGCCCCAGCGTTAGATGCATCTTGAACGGAGATTTGCTTTTGAGGATCTGCGCCGTAGTAGTAGCCGTCTACTTGCAGTTGGTCTTGGAAGTTGGTTTGGTCGATGTTTTGATTGACGAAGTTACCATGACCGATGGCTGCTGCGGAGTTAGAAGCACCTTGGATGTTGGTTTGTACTTCTTGAGCGAAAACAGCTACGGGAGAGAAAGCGAGAGCGACAGTAGCGAGAATTCCAAAAGATTTTTTCATTGTTCTAGACCTCTAAGTGAATTGAATTGGTGAACTGAATTAGTGTTGTGTTGTTGTTACTAATCAATATGGGGAGGAGTTTGGTTTTATGCAGGTTGTCGCTCAAAAATCTTTTTTTATGTTTCCCTACTTATTCCCGATTGCTTTTTAAGTTACTAAGCAAAGAAGTAAAAACTGTATCCAATCGAAGGCATATTCCTAATACTTAAACCTATTAAACGAGTGAAAAATTGGAGAGATAAAAATATGGAACTTCGCTATCGAGGTATTTCTTATCAACCTCAAGAAGCACTAATTGAAACCATCCCTTCAAATATTGCCGCTAGATTTCTAGGTAAGACTTACTTTGTTCGCCGTCCTCTTAACCCATCTTCGCCACAACTGGGTTTGAGAAAGTATCGCGGTATCGCTTATGGTAATTAGCTTTTTCTTGTAACTGCTCTTTCAGGTAACTCTAGCTCCTCAATGGAGCTATTTTTTTTGGTTAACACTCTTCTGTAATCAAGTAGCGACAGCTTCGCGTTCTCTTCGAGATCGCCACAGTTAGTGTAAGCCAGAGTTGTACCACACTTGGCAAGCTCAGATCTGCCCCACAAACTTGAATATTCGTTTGGCTAGAAGCAGCCAATTGCAGTTCGTCACGCAGCAACTGCAACCCTTTAATCTTTAATCGAAAAAAGACGTTGTTGCGAGCCGAGGCTTTAATTTTTGCAAGCAGTTACAAATAGCTGTTTATGCTATTTAATTGGATAAAGTCGAGCTAAACCAGTTGCCACAATAGTTTGTTTTTAATTGATTAAAGCTATCCACATATCTGGTGGATTGGAGTAGTATTCAATTTCTTCAACTTGATATCTAATTGTATTAGAGCCACTAGATAAGATTAAATAATCTCCTTTGTTAATACTTTTTCCTTGACCCGTCATATAGGCGCAATTTTCTCGTTCTACAACCTCAAAAATATAGTCATGATTACAATCATATTGGGTATAATCATGGCTCTTTGGTTGTTTATTTGATTTTTTTCTGTTGGCTAAAAATTTGATTGAAAAATTAGTAATATAGTTAGAAAAATAATTTAGTTTTACTTCCATAAATTATAAATTATGTTTTTGCTTTATTTTGATAATTTAGTTTTAAAAAATTATTGCTTATTTAAAATTCGCTCTCCTCGGATTTGTTCTGTTTTATTTATTTAAAATCAATCGCTTTACCGTGTCTATTGAAAAATTCTACCCGGGGTATTGCACGCTTTTGGTAAAACTAAGCTCGGGCATAACGCTCCGACTGCCAGACAAGGATATTACATTCAAACCGAAAGTGCCGAGGAAGCTTGGCAAAAGATGGCGATTCGCTATCCTGAAGAAACTGAAGCTGGTTTTACGGTTCAAGAATGGGAACTGATTGAGAACGTCATCGTGGTTGAGGTTAAGCAAGATGAGAATGGAAATACGATTGAAGTAGACCAAAATGGCAATATTGTTAAAACAGATGAAAATGGCAATGTAATTAGGTAATCGCCCCATCAAAAATCTTTCCTTCTCTATCTCAAAAGTGTTGCCTGTTGGTCGATTTAGTAATATAAATGTACCGTGCGGCTCGTTCTTAGTAGGAGCCTCTAGAAACTAGAGGGGTATGACTAGGGTTAGAGTTAGACACTCTCAATATCTAATAACTATCCAGAAGATGTTAGGTGAAAGTCCTACCCTTTAGGAGATAAGTGACTCCCTACCTGACCACACTGAGTAGACTCGGAATTCTACAAGGTGAAGCTGGTATCAGGGGTGCGACCTGAAACGGTCAGTTAAAAGCTAGAGTCGTCTCTAGCTCTGGGATTTAGACTCCAGACCCTTATGAAAACATCCCCGACGGGATGGGCGCAGTACCGAGTAGGTAACCAAAGGGAAATAAGCAGCGCAACAAATGTAGCCTATAGAATCCATTTAGTGTTTTTGATAATGCGGGAGGAAAATATTTAATGAAGAATGATATATTCAAGTAGTCTGAGTGATAGAGAGTGGGAAATCATTGAGCCTTTGCTCCCAAAGAAAAAGCTAACTTGTCCACCAAAATGGAGTAAGAGACAAATCTTAGACGGTATTTTCTATCAACTTAAAAATGGCTGTAACTGGGGTGACTTACCTAAAGATTTACCTCCTTATTCAACTGTATTTTGGCATGACAAGCAGTGGCGAGAGCGAGGAGTTATATTAACTATTTCAAATCAAAACCATTAGAGCTACCTAAGACAACAATTCTCTTAGATAATGGTTACCACCCGACAAAAATAGAGGAACAATTAAAAAAGATTTATCCAGAAATAATGACAAAAATTCAGTGGGAATTGTCTCCAAAGCCTTCCCAAGCAAAAAAAGAAAAACAAGGAAAATCAGGATTTGTACCAGTAAAAGCCAGATGGGTCATAGAAAGAAGTAATTCTTGGATGGAAAGATGCAAGAGTTTAGTTAAAAATTTTGAAAGAACTTTAAATAAGAGCGATGAAGCAGCCACAAATTGGTTGCTTAATTCGCGCTCTCAGGCAAGAGATGGGGCTAACTCAAGAACAGTTTGCTGCATCTGTCGGAGTCGTTTACCCCAGTGTCAATAGGTGGGAGAACGGACACGCTCAACCTTCGCCAATGGCTCTCAAGTTATAGGAAAGCAGGGTGAGGAGTTATTGAAGAAACATTGTGCATCAGAAGGTAGTGAATGAAACAAGTCGTCATTGAAAATCCTATTATCAACTCTCCTTTTTCTGAGCCACAGCGTCACTTTCGCTTTGATGATGACGGGATTACTAGCGATATTGTCGAAAAAAGACAAGCAGCAACAACTCGAATTAGAACTGTGGACGAGCGATCGCATTGAAGAAAACCCATTTATCAATCAGATACGCCAGCGTGTTTCTTGGTGGAGAAAAGCGAATTATCGCGGTACTGTCAACATTACTCCCATTACGAGACGGCTATTAGAATACTGGAAAAATCCCGAACGCGAAAGGCGATTATTTTTTTGCCAGATTGAGGCATGAGAAACAGTTATTTACATTACTGAAGTTGCTGCCTAGATTCCGCAGGTAAGTGAGGAGATTAATGGTATTTTTTATTCATGACACTATCAGTCTCACAAATTAGAGTACAAGATATTGACCACTGTGGCATAGTCGCAGGCATCATAGACCAAATGTGTTTGGTAGAGCAAATCAACCAAATATTAGGAACTCATCATCAAGAAATAGTCAGCCCAGGTCAAGCAGTCAAAGCGATGATTTTGAATGGTTTGGGTTTAGTCAGCGCCCCATTGTACCTATTTGAAAAGTTTTTTGTGGGTAAAGCTACAGAGCATTTATTAGGAGAGGGGATAAGTCCAGAACACCTGAACGACGACCGTTTGGGGAGAGTATTGGATCAGCTATATGAGGCGGGACTAACACAAGTATTCGTCACAGTAGCCTTGGCAGCAGCAGAAAAGTTCGGGGTAAAAACAGAAAGTTTACACTTGGATTCAATGTTCGTTTCATGTGCATGGAGAATACGCCATAACCGCTTCTGGGGCAAGAAGAGAGGAAACAGCGATTGAAATTACCTACGGTTACTCACGAGACCATCGACCGGCTCTCAAACAATTTATTGTGGACTTAATGTGTAGCGGGGATGGAGACATTCCCTGATACATCTGGTAACGCTCTGCGAGGTTAAACAGATTACTAATCTTACCGATGAACGGCGTTGGATTCTCCAGTTTCTTGGTGCCCCTTGCCGAAAATATTATCTGATTACCTGAGTTACCTGCGGAATGTAGGTTTTAGCAGATCGCGGTTTGTTGGAGAAAGTGCGCGGAGCGGCAGAACTTGCTCAGTTACTCAACCGTACTATCTCGGCTGTCAATATCGACAGGTACGCCGCCCTAGTGATGGATAAATTGTTCTAGCAAAAAGTTTGACACTTTTTTCGATGAAGAAGTGCCAACTGGAAATGAAAATACAAAAACTACGGCTAATTGTTCTAGCAAAATTACCAGTCCCCCAGCAGAAAAAAGAAACGTTCCTCTGGCTACGGTGGAGGTTACTATCACTATGAGTTTTGGCGGGAGGGCGATCGCGTTACTAAAAAGAGTAAATATATTCCTAATCATTGGCGATCGCAGATTGAGAAGCTGGAGGCTGAAAAAGTGCCAGTTGAAGAAATACTAAAAGTTTTGAGAAACAGAGGGAGGAAAAAGTGATGAGTTTGAATTATGCGGAGATTCAATTTTCACTTCAAGCAGTTAAAGCAGAAATAGATGAGCTACTAAATTATATAAAATCTAATCAATCGAAGGAAGATAAAAGATTTATCGACATAGAGATATATTTACGACTGGCAAACATTTCAACTCATGTTCTTCAGAGGGACTGTAAACCGTTGAAAGAATAAATATATTTTCAAGCGATTATTAGCACGGATGCAGAAATTAGAGGTGGAGAAAGCATTAGTCAAAGAAATTCTCAAATTACTGCCAATTAAGATTATATCAGTTAACTAGCGCATAATTGGACTGCCATGATGGTGAACCAAGTACCATTTTTGTGCCATTTTCTGAAAAATATTCGTTGCTATCGATGGTGCTTTTACCTTTCTGCCTCGGCTCGACTGCAACACCATTTCTCGGACGACTACATAGGCAAGGCTTTGGTCAATTTCTACCTTGACAACTTCTATCTCTATCTCTACCGAATCACTATGGCGAAAGATAGATTCCCAAGTGTCTCGAATCGTCTCCCAGCCCTTAAGCACCTTTCCACCAGGATGAATGCATAAACTAGTCGAGCCTTGCCACCACAGAAGATTCATCCCTCTAAGATCTTTGCTGGAGAAAGCATCGTAAAAGGCTTGATTGGCGGCTAAAACCGCTTCTTTATCTGATGAATCGCTCATAAAATAATTTTACAACCAAGTTCGTCTTTCAGGAGCAGATAAAACCCGGTGCGTGAGCAGCAATAGCTTCACTGGTCGCTTGAAGATAATGCTGTGAGTTTTGTCGTTTCTGAGAAGAATTTGGCTTGTTTGAGTGGCTTAAGCTGGGCGGTGAAATGACGCAATAGTTTGGGAGCATATGTTAGCCGATAGCCAGGAATTTGTTCGCGTCGTGCAGCAGTTTCTTCGATCACCTCAGCTACGTAGTTTAAGTGGCTTTGGGTGTAAACTCGCCGAGGCAAAGCCAGACGAACTAACTCTAATTGAGGATAGACTATCTGATCCGTTTCTGTGTCAGGATAGGCAAATGCCAGTGAGCCGAGTTCTACTGTACGAATTCCGCCTTCGAGGTAAATTTGCACTGCTAAAGCTTGACCGGGAAATTGGTCTTGAGGTATGTGGGGTAATAGCAATTCGGCATCTATATACACCGCATGGGCTCCTGGTGGCTCAACAATAGGAATATTTAACTGTAGCAAGCACTCAGCCAGATAAGTAGTTTGTCCCAAGCGATAGCGTAAATAGTCTTCCTGAAGAACTTCCCGCAATCCAATAGCGATCGCTTCTAAATCTCGACCCGCCAATCCGCCGTAGGTGGGAAATCCTTCCTGCAAGATTAACTCATTACGTGCCTGCTCAAACAGAGCTTCATCGTTCATAGCAATAAAGCCACCAATATTTACCAAGCCGTCTTTTTTGGCACTTACGATCGCGCCATCAGCTAAGGCAAACATTTCGCGACTAATTTCCAGTGGACTTTTAGCGGCATAACCTGACTCCCGTAACTTGATGAAGTAGGCATTTTCAGCAAAGCGACAAGCATCAATGAAAAAAGGAATTCCAAACTCTTTGTAAGTTTCAGAAACAGCTCGTAGGTTTTCTAAGGAAACAGGTTGACCACCGCCAGCATTGTTTGTCACTGTAATCATGCCCAAGGGAATCCGCTTTACTCCAACCTTTTCGATGAATATTCGCAGCTTGTGAATGTCCATGTTTCCTTTGAAAGGATGGCGTAACTTTGGATCGCAAGCCTCGTCTATAACTAAATTGACGGGATGTCCTCCTCGGGCGCGGATATTGGCATCGGTGGTATCAAAGTGCGTATTCGAGGGAATGTACTGACCTGGTTTAACCAAACAGGTACTTAAGATATGCTCGGCTGCTCGTCCTTGGTGACAGGGCAAAAAGTAGGAAAAGCCGAAAATCTCCTCGATTGCTTCTGCTAGCCGGAAATACGAGCGCGCCCCAGCATAAGATTCATCACCTTCGAGCATGGCTGCCCATTGGGTTTGGCTCATGGCGTTAGTCCCAGAGTCAGTTAGCAAGTCTATGAAGATTTCCTCTGAACGCAAACCGAACAGGTTGTAACCAGCGCGGCGGATCGCTGCTTCACGGGCTTTGCGATCGAGGAGTTTAATGGATTCAACCATCTTGATCCGAAAAGGTTCTGGAGGATGAATAGCCATTTTTTTCTTCCAATTCGTTTTTACAATTTGAAGGTAATCAGAAGCTGTCACGCTTTTAATTTGCTAGTTGGGACAGCAGAAGAATAGGGTTCTCGATATTTTTGAGTCTCTAACCAATCCAAAACACCCTGAGCAGAACGCAGAGCCCCTTCAATAAATTCGTGGTAATCAGAGTAAGCTTACAAATACTTACCTGTAAATTTTCGCTCTACTGGCTCTAGGAGAAGCTGCGCAGAGCGCGTCTACAAACAGCAGCAATCGCCTCCGAACTCTGTTACGCCTAAGCCTCTAATAGCTGGTTACTATACTTAATCTTAGGGATACTCTGCCTGACTATCGTTTTACCCCACCAGTAATTGACGTCTCTCGATTTCGGTCAAGAGGGAAAATAATGAATCCCTATTTGGCAAATCTCGGTGAGTTTTCGCTAGCTCTTGCACTTGATTCATATCAAGTCTTTTCTGTTTAATTATTAATATTTTATCGCAAAAATTGAATATTGTCTTGACTGAAACTCATCAATGTGATATGTGAGGGGTTATTGTAGGTTGAGGACTTGTTCTGTTACTGCGCCTATTATAGCAACTGCTTCGTAGCATACTTGTAACTGCCTGTGGAGTGACTCCTAAGCTAGCGAGCTCTTCACGAGATTGGTAATTCTCAATAACGCTAGTTCTTATATCAAAAAGCGTTTTAATATCTTCAATTTGCGCTTCTCTAATATTCATAGCGATCGCCCCCTTAAGCTCTCATGAACAAAGAAACTGATGAGTTAATCCAAATTCCTTACTATTAGCTGAGTTGAGTTTGGTCAGTAAGTTAATAATTGCTCACTGCATTACTTAAAGATGTCCCTGAACGAATTAGTTGTTTACCTAGAACTCTGGCTACTCCACCAAATTCATCTAAAAACTTACAAAGTTTGACGATTCTAATGGCAAAACTAAGCGTCCTTTCCTGAATCTTTCCATCTTTACTATTCATAACTCCGAATTCAAAAAGGTTTGTGCTGCGGTTAGGGCTGGTAACTCAGTCCTAGTTCTCGGTGAAGCGGGAACGGGAACGGGCGAACTAGCCAAAGCTCTCTATGAGGAGTTGTCTGAGGAATTTCAATGTGCGAGAGGTTCGCTCCCTTCGGTTGCGGTCAGCTTCGCTGCGCCAAGGGCGATCGCTACTTATAAGGGTTCGCTCAAGAAGTTCTTCACCGCGATCGCTTTCCAACTACAAATCCCCACCGAGGATGAGAATGATAAATCTCTAACCGTCGATGCTCTCAAAGAAGAGATTTTAGTTAACTGTGGCGAGGACACCTTATTAATACTCCCCGAAGCTAAACGGTTGACTACCAGTATTCGTTATTGGTTAGAAGACGCGATTAGTGCTGGGGTGAGAGTCGTCTGCTTTGCCGTGGCTAATCCTGGCAGAGATATCTTTCTGGAAATGTTAGAGATTGAACTGGAGTTGCCGAGCGATCGCTATTGGATATTATATGAATTAGCTAAATGTTTGCTACAAATAGAGCATCTGTAATAAATTCCCATTTGGTCAAGGAAGTAACTGTTTGTGCAATCAAATTATCTAGAATGAGCTTGAGAGAATTTCTCAACTCATCTA
>JADEWQ010000094.1 GCA_015207585.1 Pleurocapsales cyanobacterium LEGE 06147
TATTTATCACCTTATTCTCCACAATTTAACCCGATTGAGCAATGGTGGTCATCTCTTAAAGCCGATCTTAGAAACAAGAGTGCCACTACCAGAGAGCAACTCGAATCTGCTATTGCTCATCACATTGGCTCGCTCGCTCCCAAAACCTTGAGACATTGGTTTACTCATTGTTGCTACTGTAGTCTATCTTCTTGAAAACCGCTATAATTCCGCTGCTGCCAAGAATCGCTGCGCTTGACCTGGAGACTCGAACCGCCGCATCTTCTTCTCCCTCAGGCGTGTCGGTTGGTGCGAGTTTTCGGCTCGATTGTTCAATCCTTTGTGCTGCCGATGTCCCATGGTGGGTAGCAGCTCTTTTCTGGCTGCTTTGTCGCTTCTGAGTTTGTCGTGTCAATGATGATGTAACCAGTCTTTAATCTCTACGCGCATCTTGTCTAGATGCCACTTGCACTCTGGTTTGGGACGGCGACAACGGATTTGGTTAGCCAAGGTTTGACCAAACTTGTGGCACTAATAGCGAATCGCTTCGTAAGCGACGCAGATGCTGAGATCTGGCATCATCTTCGTTTACCTTAAATGTAGTTGCATCGATTTGAGTTTCTTATTCCAAAATACAACAAGCTATTGACAAAACTTTTTAAAAATTAATTATGAAAACACTAAAAATTGCTAGAGCGAATAAATGGGTAGTAACTTTTCTGGCAATGTTGACGATTTTTTTCTCTGTTTCTATCTACCCTGGTGTCTCACAAACTTCTTCGCCACAAGTTGAAGTCTTCGAGCAAGTATGGGAAACAGTCAACGACAATTTTTTTGACCCCAACTTTAACGGAGTTGATTGGGAGCAAATGCGGTCTAAATATGCTCCTCTGGCAGCAAAAACCCGATCGACTGAGGAACTAGCCGTCGTCATCAATCAAATGTTGAGTGAATTAGAAACCTCCCATACCTATTTTTATACCCAAGCCGAACCTGCTTACTATCAAATTGCTGGGATTTTCCGCGAGTATATCTTGAAAGACTTGAAACAATATCTACCCGATGGCAAGCTTGAATATACTGGCATCGGCATCTACACCGAAGAGATTGATGGTCAAACCTTTATCAAGGCTATTTTAGAAGGTTCTTCTGCAGCCAAGGCAGGATTACAGGTGGGCGATCGCATCTTAAGTGTAGATGGAAAACCTTTTGAGCCAATTGAATCTTTTGTAGGCAAAGCAGGGGAAGAAGTAGAAGTCCAGATTGTCCGCCAGCAAGATGCTTCTCCCCAAGCGATCGCTGTAGTGCCGCAAAATTTCAATCCAGCCACTATGTTTCTAGATGCCATGAAAGATAGCGTCGAGATTATCGAGCGAGAAGGCAAAAAAATTGGTTATATTCACATCTGGTCTTATGCCGACCCTATCTATCAAGAACAGCTTGAAACCGAATTAATAGATGATCGCCTTAAAGATACCGATGGTTTAGTCTGGGATCTCCGCGACGGCTGGGGAGGAGCAATTCCTACTTATCTCAATATCTTTACTGCGCCAACACCGACGATAACTAGCATATTCCGCGACGGGGTTAAAAGGCAAAGAAATTTTCAATGGCAAAAACCAGTAGTAATGTTAGTCAATCAGGGTTCGAGAAGCGGAAAAGAAATTTTGGCATATGGTTTTCGCAAATACAATGTGGGTCAAATTGTCGGTAGTAAGACTGCGGGAGCAGTTGTGGCAGGTAGTCCTTTTGTGATGAAAGATGGCAGTTTGCTTTACCTAGCCGTTGCTGACGTTTATGTTGATGGAAAACGTTTAGAAGGCGAGGGTGTTGTTCCCGATCTTGCAGTGCCTTTTTCTATTCCTTACGCTCAAGGAAATGACCCGCATAAAGAACGAGCTATAGAGACAGTCTTGGAAAAGATAAAATTAGAAACTACTCAGGCTACGGTGTTCGGAAAAACTCTTCGCTGAAACCACTTCTATAGAATCGTATAATTTGAATTATAATGATTATCGTTATTATTTTATCCAGAAATGATTATTGCCGTAGCTAGTCCGACCGGTGGGGGGAAAACCTACTGGATTGCTAAACAAATTGCCGAAACTAATAAATCTGTAGGCTATTTCAGTATACAAACAGACTCGGTTCCTATTGACGCAATTTGTCTTCAAAGTGAATTTCCTCAAGTGCAAATTTACAAAACAGGAGAAGAAGCAAAACTATTAGCTGCATCAGATCGGCAAGAGTCCACAATTTACATTGAAATTCCTTGGTATATAGACTTATCAGGAATTGAACCATTGCTACAAACTTTCAACTGTCATCGAGTGGCGATTATCCCAACCGATGTAAATAATACAGAATTACAGACTTGGGCGGATAAAATTATTCCAGGAAATCAAGTACAACAGCAAGACATATCTTTACAGATTCATCGGGGAGTCTTGACAGGAGAAATTTTAGATTTCGACAGTTTAGCAGTATTTTGGCTAGAACTAACTCAAGGTGCTTATGGTGAAGTAGTTCGCGCTAAAGGAATATTCGATCTTGTAGACGGACAATCTTTTTATGGCGATTTTATCCCAAATAAACCCGAACTAGAGTTTAAACCTTTAAATTTACCCCGTTGGTTAAATGGTAGACCTCAACGTTTTAGTGGATTTGAAATAGTTGGCAAAAATTTAGACAAATCAGAAATTGCTCAAACTGTTAAAGACTGCTGTATTCCCGAATCTGCAATTGATTATTACCAACAACAACTAAAAGAGTCTTTAGGAATTCAACCCGAGGTAGAAGTAGTATGAAAATTGCAGTAATATCTTGTATTCATGGCAATTATGAAGCTTTAGAGGCTGTTTTGCTGGACATTAACCGACAGAAAGCCCAAAAAATTTATTGCCTGGGGGATTTAGTTGGTTATGGTCCCTATCCCAATGCGGTAGTCGAACAAATTCGTTCTTTCGATATCCCTACAGTACAAGGATGCTGGGATGAAGATATTGTCGAAGGATTAAATGCTTGTGAGTGCAGTTATCCTTCTTTACTCGCAGAAAAAAGAGGTAGAGTTGCCCACGAATGGACAAATAAAGAAGTTTATCCCGAGACTAGAGAATATTTAGCTCAATTACCTCATACTCTCAAAGAAAATAATCTCTGTTTCGTTCATGGCAGTCCCCACAGCAACCACGAATATCTTCTGCCAGAAATGGATGCGTTTGCAGCTTTAGAAAGAGTTTTAGCTAGTGATGCAGATGTACTATTCTGCGGACACACCCATATTCCCTATGTTCGTACTTTAGATTCAGGTCAACTGACAGTCAAAATCAATCGACCCAATACCAAAGAGGAACAGATTGGCTTTACTACACCTATTAAAAAAATTATTAATGTCGGTTCGGTAGGAGAACCCCGTCATGGTCGTCCCAATGCTACTTACGTCATTTATGATACTGATACGGAAGAAGTAATCTTGCGGGAAGTGAAGTATAACTATCAAATTACTTGTGCGGCAATATTAGATGCTGGTTTACCGCCGATTTTTGCTTGGCGTTTGGCTAGAGGATTAGAATTTGCCGAAAAAGCAGATGATCCTACTCATGTTTGTGAAAGATAAGGCGATCACCATATCGATGATATGATAAAAAGTCTGAATATCACCTACGAATATATGGAAAGTTTCTAGGTAATGAAATATTAGTACATCAATTAATACAGAGGCTATACTGGTTAGCTAAAGTATTTTTAAACAAAAAATGGCAAATAATGGTAGTCGCGGGCGCATCCGTGTATTTTTCGCAGAAGTTGAAGGCGATGACGCAACTATTCAGGAAGGTTTGCAGGCAATTAACGTAGCCGCCAACAAAATTTTTCAGTCCTCCCCAACAAAGATCGTAAAAGTCTTACCAGCTTCTGCAATTCCTCTTGATGAAGATAAGCTTCTTGAAGAGCTTGATTCTGAGGATGAGGACGGCGAGCTGACTACTTCTAGTGTTTCCACGAACTCGAAGCTCAAAAAGAGTTCGTATAAGCCTCCCATCATGTCAATAATGAAGGATTTGAACTTGCGACCAGAAGGCAAGCTTTCGTTTAGGGATTTTTATGCCCAGAAAAAACCAACTACCCAAGAGCAAGCCATTACTGTTGCGGTTTATTACTTGAAGCGAGTTCTGGAGTTGGATAAGGTAACACCAGAGCATGTGTTTACTTGTTTTAAGAATGTTGAACGAAAAACTCCAAAAAATATGCCCCAAACCATTCGGGACACTGCAAAACGTAGAGGATGGGTTGATACATCAGAACGATGCAATATCAAAATTACCAACCACGGTGAAAACTTAGTTGAGCATGACCTACCTGCTTCTAATGGGAAAAAAGGTTCGTAGTGTATAGATGGAGCTAGAAGATTTTTGCATTCGACTCAATCAGCTTGAGTTGTCAAATGCTCAACGTGCTTTGGCTATTCTCTGGTTTCATGATTATGAAACTATGGGTGTATACATGAAAGCAAGTGCGCTGGCATGTATCATTTACAAGGCTGGACTTGGCAACCCTAATCCAAAACAGCTTAAAGAAGCAATTGCGAAAACAAAACTTGTACTTAAGAGTGACCCTGGGTTTAAGCTTAAGCCAACCGAACGCGATACGATTAGAAGTTGGCTTGTTCCCATTTTTGAAGGAGTAGCTGCTGATGTTGATTTAGAGCATGGCTATTTACCAGAAGCAATATGGAAGAATACAAGAGGCTATATCGAAAAAATCGCCTTTCAGGTAAATGGTTGCTTTCAATATGGGTTTTATGACGGTGCATCTGTGCTTCTTCGTCGGCTAGTTGAAACACTTATCATTGAGTGCTACAAACACGATAAAACCCAAGTTCGCATAGCGGATTCTGATGGCAATTATTTTATGCTATCAAGAATTATTGCTGATGCTGTCGATCAAAGTGGACTTTTACTAGGTCGTGAAACAAAATCTGTTTTACGCGAACTGAAAGCTATTGGCGATCGAGCAGCTCATAATAGACAATATAACACTGTTCGAGCCGATCTAGAAAAAATCCGCTTAGGAGTAAGGTTAGTAGTAGATGAGTTAATTCAATTGGCGGAGTTGAGACGCTAAGTTGTCTTATACCTCTATAATCTGCTGCGGTCTGTACGTGCAAGTTATGAAGACTTCTATATCTGGAATTTGAATGGAATCCAAACAAAGCGATACTAAACGTTGAGAAGCATGGTGTTTCCTTCCAGGAAGCTGCAACCGTTTTTAATGACCCACTGTCCGTGACCTTTCCCGATCCCGATCATTCTATAGGAGAAAATCGCTACGTTATCATTAGTATATCCAGATTTGGACAACTTTTAGTTGTTGCACATACTGATCGAGGAGAAAAAGTACGAATTATTAGTGCCTGAATAGCAACTCGACAGGAAAGGAGATTTTATGAAGAAGGAGGTTGAGAACGAAATGGAAGATGAATTACGTCCTGAGTACGATTTCGCCCAAATGAAGGGAGGAGTTAGAGGCAAGTATGTCGAGCGATATCGTACAGGGACAAATTTAGTGCTTTTAGCCCCCGATGTTGCCCGAGCTTTCCCCAATGATGAAGCAGTAAATGAAGCATTGCGGCTATTGATTCAAGTTGCACAACACCAACAGCTCAACATTGTGGTGCAGGATAAGGATGAAAACCTTTAGTGAAGAGTTCGAGACTACTTAATTTACGCTAACCTCTGCCGCGATTCTGCTTCTTTTTTAATTAAAACAGTACAGTATGTAGGTAAGCGTTAATTGTTACAAAGATGCTTATATGAACTTCGATCAAGCTGATTTTGAAGTTCGGTGTGAATGGGGCGAAAAGGGGGTTTTGAAGTTAGCTCCTATAAGTGATGTAGTTGTCATTATCGACGTTCTCTCCTTTTCGACTTGCATTGATATTGCTAACAGTCGAGGAGCGATAATTTTCCCCTATCAGTGGAAAGATAAGTCTGCCAAAGCATTTGCTCGATCTGTTAACGCAGAACTAGCAAACAAGCGCGGTAGTAGCCATTATTCGTTGTCTCCCGCTTCATTAATTTCCATCAGCAAAGAAACTCGACTAGTGCTTCCCTCTCCGAACGGTTCATCCCTGAGCTTGGCAACAGGAGCGACCCCAACTTTAACTGGATGTTTGAGAAATTGTAGAGCCATTGCTTTAGCTGCTATGAACTATGGACGACAAATTGCTGTGATTCCAGCCGGAGAGAAATGGAATGATGAAAGCCTTCGTCCCTCATTTGAGGATTTGATGGGAGCAGGAGCGATTATCAGTTATCTTGAAGGCAGCTTGTCACCGGAAGCGCAATTAGCAGTCGCGGCATATCGAGGTGTTCGTCAATCTCTAAGACATCTAATGAAGCAGTGTGTTTCTGGACAAGAACTTATTGAGCGAGGCTTTGAACAAGATGTTAATTTAGCATCGGAGATAGATGTCAGTAATTGTGTTCCTACATTGGTTGATGGAACATACATCAATAGCACGAGATAATAAGCATTATTCTTTAACTAGTTCACTTGATTCGCCGGGGTAGAAATTGTTGTCTAAAATCTCTGTCAAACGATAAGGACATTCTTCTGGAAAAGTGCGCTTAGGTAAATCTGTTTCTCTAACCGCTAGTTCAATGCCTTTAAGATATGCCTTACGAAGTGCTTCTTCCAGATATGATTTTAGGCTGGGATTGTCTTCAAGTAGTTCGATAGTATCTAAGCGTTGAATGCGAAGAGTTGCCAACCAACTACGGCTGCGTTTTTGAGGTTGATATTGCCATTTCAGCAAATGTCCAATCAACAAACTCAAACGATTGCGCAGTTCTTGGCGTTGCTGTTTACCCAAAGACTCAATTTCCTCGATTAGATTTGGCACGTCAATTCGTTCCCACTGATGGTTGCGCAGAAGCCTTGCTTGTTCCTGCGTCCAGGCATAAAAGTCAGCTTCGTAAAGATTGAGCGCATCTAGGGGATTTTTTGTTTGATCGGAGCTTGTTTCGGGCACGTGCATCAGCTTCCTTTAACCACAATAATTTTATTGTACGAATACCCTGAGGAGCAGAAAAAAGCGATCGCTGTATAATATCAAGTTGGCTTGAATGCCTGTAATTAATTTATCTTTTGATAACGATTATCATTATAATAAAAACCGGTGTGAAAATTTTGCTTAACTCAAAGGATAATGTGGGCAATTCTGAGTGGAATTGAAGGTAACTTGGAGGCTTATGAAGCCGTCTTAACTGACATTAAACTTCAGCAAGTTCCGATAGAAGAGTTGTATATACTTGGTGATTTAATAGCCGCTTCACCCCAATGTGAAGAACTAATTCAGCGCGTTCGCTATCCTCATGAGGGGGAACTACAACCCCAAGTTTGTATTGGTTGGTGGGAAGAACAGTGTTTTAACCTGCACGGTTTAGGTTCGATTGCCGAACCGATGGAATTAATTGACCGTTACGGAAAACAAACAGCTAAATTACTTTGGGATTGTGTTTCTCGTCAGACAGTTCACTGGTTGAGGCAATGCCACTTTGGTTTTTTTGAACTGGATTGTTTATTAATTCACGGTAGTAGTGTGGGAGTTAGCGACGAATTAACTCCTAACACACCCCCATGGCAGATGCTAGATCGATTGCAGCGGGTTGAGGCAAATAATCTCTTTTGCGGTCGTTCGGGTCAATTGTTTGAATATAAACTCGAAAGTGGTGCGATCGCTACTTCGCTCAGAACTTTAGATACGCGGCAACCAGCACAAACAATCACTGCACCCCAGCGACGAATTATCGGGGTGGGAAATGTCGGTAGAAAAAGAGGAAAAGCTACCTATACTCTATATAATCCTTATAGCAATCGCGTGGAATTTAAAACGGTTTTTTATTAAAATGATTATCGTTATTATAAACTTAATGGATATCCGTATAAACAGATAGTTATAATGCTACCTAATTTTTTTAAATTATCTTCAAAGCATTGGTCTGCTCGTTTTTTATTAACTGTTATTGCTTTCTTTACTACTATTAGTGTAGGAACTCTAGCTTCTGTAGCACAAAATCAGCAAAATACCAGAATCATTGCTACTTTTCTTCCCATTTATATGTTTACAAGAGGAGTGACGGGTGATGATGCTCAAGTAGACATTCTCATTCCTCCAGGTGCAGAAGTTCACGATTACCAAGCAACCCCAGGAAATGTTCGGGAACTTGCTCGGGCAGATATTTTAGTCAAAAATGGGTTGGGTATGGAAGAGTTTTTAGAACAACTAATTGCTAATGCGGGAAATCCTCAACTAAAACAAATTGACTCCAGTCAAGGAATAGAACCCATTGAAGACGACCACGATGACGACCACGGTCACGGACACGAACACGAAGAAGGCAATCCTCATGTTTGGCTAGATCCGGTGTTGGCACAACAACAGGTTGCCAATATTCGAGATGGTTTAATTGAAGCCGATCCTGCTAACGCTGAAACCTATCGCACTAACGCTGCTGCCTATATTGAACAACTTCAGCAGCTAGACGAAGAGTTTACTCAAAGATTAGCTCCCGTCAGAGGCTGTAAGTTCATCGCCTTTCACGATGCTTTTCCCTATTTGGCAAGACGCTACGGTTTAGAGCAAATGGCGATTGTAGAATTACCAGAAGATAGTATAACTCCTAGCGATATTCAGCGAGTGGCAGAGGCAGTCGAACAATACCAGGTTAAAGCTTTATTATCTGAGCCACAAGTAGATGACAAGCGTCTACAGCAGATAGCCAACGACTTGAATCTGCCAGTAGAACAATTAGATCCGATAGAATCGGGTGAAGCAGATCCACAATATTACTTTCAGGCAATGGAGCAAAACCTGCAATCTTTGGAGAGAGCTTGTCAATGAATAGTTCTCTATCCCCCGATGCTCAGCCAGTAGTCAGCGTTCAGAACTTGACAGTAGTAAGGGGTAACTCTGTAGCTGTAGACTCAGTTTCCTTTAGGATATTTCCAGGAACTCATACAGCTATTATCGGTCCCAATGGTGCGGGAAAAAGTACCCTAATTCAAACTATTTTGGGTTTAATTCCTGCTTCATCGGGAGAGATTATAGTTTTAGGACGAAATGGTAGACGATTGGGAAAATTAGCAAGTGCGGTCGGCTATATTCCCCAATCGTTTCCTTTCGATCGCCATTTTCCCCTCACTGTTTCTGAATTAGTGAGCTTGGCTACTGGTAAGTTAGGTTTTTGGGGGATAGGAAAATCGGTCAGACAAAAACGACAAGCAGTGCAGCAAGCATTAAAACAAGTTAATTTGCAAGATCGTGGCAAGCAAAGAATTGGTACACTCAGTGGTGGTGAACTCAAGCGAGTTTTGTTAGCTTATTGTCTGGTTGTGCCGCGCCGCTTGTTAGTTTTAGATGAAGCTTTAGCAGGAGTGGATGCCACTGGAGAAGCAGACTTTGCCGAATTGCTAGGCAAGCTAAAACAGAGACATGGCTGGACAATTTTAGAAGTTTCTCACAATTTACCGTTGGTGAGTCGTTACTGCGATCGCGTTTTGTGTCTCAATCAGCAATTACTATATCAAGGTTCTCCCAAAGATACCCTTACTCCGGAAAATCTGCTACAAATTTATGGTTCGCGCGTAAATCCTTATTGTTATCATCATGAGCCTACCAGACTGGATCGGTATTTTTAGTTTACCTTTCATGCAAAGAGCAATTATCGGCGGTGTACTGTTTGGTATTTTGGGAGGACTATTGGGTAGCTTTTTAATCTTACGTCGCCTCTCTTTATTTGGGGAAACAGTCGGTCATGCAGCGATACTGGGAGTAGTACTTGCTGCTTTATGGCAACTTCCTGCTACTTGGGCATTGATCGGTTTTACAGTTTGCTTTGGACTGGGAGTGGTTTACCTAATTGAACGAACAAATTTAGGTAGCGACACCATATTGTGCATTGCTTTATCGGGTTCGGTAGCCGTAGGAACGATTGGGTTGACTTTCTTGCGAGGATATCGAGGCAATCTTCTTTCCATTCTATTTGGAGATATTTTAGCGATCGGTAATACGGACTTGATCTTGTTGCTGTTATTGTTAGTAATAACTTTAATAGGATTGCTTCTGAGCTTGCCAGACCAAATTTTGCTCACTCTTAATACAGATTTAGCCAAAGTTCAAGGAGTTCCCGTACAAGGTTATCGGTATTTATTCATTATCCTTCTATCGATCGCCATTGCTTTAGCTATTCGGGCTGTAGGTATTTTATTAGTTAATAGTTTTTTGGTAATTCCTGCCGCTACCGCTAGACTTGTGTTTGGACAATTTATTCCTTTCCTAATCGCCTCAACAGGTATAGGAATAGTTAGTGCAGTAACTGGCATGATTGTCTCTGGAATTTTCGACTTACCTTCAGGTCCTAGTATCGTTTTAATTCAGTTGTTGGGATTTTTAGGTTCTGCTGTCTGGAAAAGTATTTCATAAACTACCTACCTCGACCCGCTTACGCGGAGGTCGAGGTTTTCGGTAGCCCTAAAGCGTTCCTTGAAGTGCCTCTAGCAGTGCAGTTGTTGTTGTCGGTAAAGTTTCATCAAATCCTTTCCAATTATGACCTCGTGTAAAAGTGTATTGGCAATTTGGGGAGTAAAATTTAGAGGTAAAAGCTAACAAAATTTAGAGATTAAATTTTGTCTAATTTTGTACTCTATTTTTAATAACATGCTAGGATTCTCATTGAGAATAAAGATCGGCGATTGAGTTGGTATTCAGTATTGACAGGTTTTTTTCCCTCTGGTATTGATAAGCTTGTCTCCGAAATCTTGTCTCTGTGTACGCTTCTAATCATTGAGGAGACAATCTATGTCAATTTATGTAGGCAATCTCGACTATGAAATTGGTCAGGAAGACCTAACGGAAGTCTTTGCCGAGTATGGAACCGTTAAGCGAGTTCATCTTCCAACCGACCGCGAAACAGGTCGCAAAAGAGGTTTTGCCTTTGTGGAAATGGGAACAGAAGCCGAAGAAGCCTCGGCAATTTCTGCGCTCGATGGAGCTGAATGGATGGGTCGCGAACTTAAAGTTAATCAAGCTAAACCCCGCGAACAAAAAACCTCAAGAAGTGGTGGCGGTCGCAGAAACTTCCGCTTTTAAGCTTGAAGGCTAACGGTCGCGTTTCTGTAAGGAAAGTGCTGCTTTGACTGTGCTAAATCTAATGGCACTTCTGGGAGCTAAACGAAGTTAATTTGCTTAGAACTTCCCAGAAGTTTTTGTTTTGTTGATGAGGAAATAATTATGGCTAAACGCCGCCACGCCAAAAAAGAGAAAGCTTCTCGTAACAAAGCCTATGCTCGGCAGTTTCGCAAGCAATCTTCTCAATCCTTCTCTCGGACTAAACGATTTTCTAGTAGTGAGCAGAAGCTATCAGAGATTAAAGAAAACGATACTTAGTTGTCTGAGTTGACTTAAAAGGTAGGTTTCAAAGGATGCGATCGCCTTAATAATATGTAAGCTCCTCTGCTAATTCATCCTTGATTTTCTTCAACCGAGGAAGCAAATTCTTGTGATATATCTTTAATTTGTTTTACTATACCAATCAGTTGTCTCAAGCAGGTTGCTTGCTCTAACCTCCTTTGGTAAAAAGAAGCTTGTTGATGAGGTATTTGGATACATAATTGCCTTAGATTGGCGTTAGTTATTTTGTTTGCTTGGCAATAAGTTTCAGTTTCTATAACAAAGTTAGACCAATAATTTAAACTATCATTTTTGAGCCTTTCTAATTGCTCATTTGCTTTTGCTTCAGGTATAATGCTGAAACATAAGAACGCTGCCGAAAAAAAAGCTAGGGTTTGTCTTTTCATTTTAGGTTCTTTTTTAATTGTTTTTTATTGTGTATTGATTTGTTGAATTCAATCTTTCACCTGATTTAGTTTTAGGCGAATACTTAATTGATTTGATAATCAAATCAATCTACTTCAGCCAAAAAGTTTATTGATTTCCTATTTTCTTTTCGAGATCAAATAACTTTTATTTTTATTATGGATCAAACATCCTTAACTTGATAACTGAGATTTTGCCAAATTAAATATAAATTTTTAATTAATTCGAGCAAGTCTTAGTAGAGGTTAATTTAGGACTCATTACCTTAAAAAAAAGACGATTTTTATAATTAAGTTCATCACAAATTTAATTAATAAAAATAAATGACTTAAGTATTTCTACAGGTCGTCTCAGTCCTTCTAAAACAGTATTTGATAATCAATCGAAAAACAAAAAAGAGATTAAAACAAAGGATTGAATATAATATTTGTAGCAAAAACTAGAAGATGCTCAAAAAATCATTGCCGCTCTGGAAAGAAAATTGCTATTGAGTATCATAAAGCTGATTGTTTACTGATAGAAAAATTTCGTTCGGAGCAAGGGAATAATACCAAATCCGGGTTGCTTATCTCCTTTATCTGAGACTGACACGGGAACGCGGGGCTTACAAGGGTCTGAGCCAAGTAAGGATCACAGCCCCTTGGGTTTACAAGCTGAGGGGTCTAAAGTCGCCCAATTTAGTTGGGCGACTTTAGACCCCCGTGCGGAGATGAACTCTGCAGACGACCCCTTCTCAAAAGACAGCCCCTTGCGGAGACGTGGAGAAACGAAGATGTATTGCCGAGCAGAAAAAGGGATTTTTAAGAGCGGATTTGGTATAAAACAGAGTCAAAGCGGTTTTGACAGAAAGTGCGCTTAGTGGTATTATAAATTATCTTTACAGTCTGGATAAGAAGTTATAGAGATTTGGTGAACCAGAAAAAGCTTACGGCTGATTGCCAAAATAAATAGCAATAGCAAATCGGGTATATTTGCGTGTAAGCAAAATTTTTTAATCAGCAGCCGGTAGCGGTAAAAATTTCACTACGCCCAAAGCACAATTAAAAAGCTGGTGACAGGATTTGAACCTGCGACCGGCTGATTACAAATCAGCAGCTCTACCACTGAGCTACACCAGCACAGATAAATATAATAGCAAATTTTGTTACCAGCGAAAGACTCTCTTTCAGTAACCAGCGATTGGTGATCGGTAAACAGTGACCAGTAACCAGTAAAGAAAATGGAAAATGGACTTAAACAGGTGTTAGGTATTCGGTAAATTATGACTTAACCTAATAATTATGACTAATACCTAGTAATTGATAACTGCTTAGTGGTAACTGATAACTGATAGATAACTAATAACTGCTTAAGCCATGTTACTTTCGATCGCCCAACGTGCTAATTCAGTCCGATTGTTAAGACTGGTTTTGTTAAGCATGTTAGATACGTGACTTTCAATAGTACGCTGACTTACATTAAGTTTTTCTGCAATTTCACGATTAGCCATTCCTTTAGCTACTAACTGAACCACTTTTAATTCCGTTGGCGTTAATTCTACGTTGTGCGGAACATGAATCGTGGGAGTTCCATCTAATCCTTTAACTCGTCCTTGTTCCCAACGTTTGATTTGGTTCAAAGAAGATTCTACCTGTGCTACTAGTTCCTCTGGTTCAAATGGCTTGACCATATAAACATCAGCACCTTCGTTTAAACCCTTAACCCGATCCTGACTCTGACCTTTTGCGGAGAGAAAAAGTACGGGAATGCGATTGGTACGAGGATCTTGTCTGATATGTTTTACTAGAGAATAGCCATCCATTTCGGGCATCATTACATCGCAAATAATTAAATCGGGAATGTGCTGTTCTAGAAGCTCTAATGCTTCTCGACCATTTTCAGCCGTCACTACCTGGTAACCTCTAAACTCCAGGTAATCTTTTACTAGTAGAATTAAATTGGGATCGTCGTCAATGAGTAAAAGCCGTTTACTATCTCTTTGAGAGTTCTCTTTCATGGGTAACATTCTTGATTGCGGTGCTGTTTTGATTGTTTTCTCTCATTCTCCATCGAAGTTCTAGAAGAATGACCAATGGACAAATATCAGCATATTCAGCATATGTTCATTCAACTAAGTATAAGCTAGGTATTCATCAAGTACAAAAAATGACCAATAACTCAGTTGACAATTTATCCTTATTGTCTATTGTTGACATCAATTTTCTCAAGCAGCTTTATCTTGTGATAATAACCTTAAGTTTTTCAGACGGCAAAGGTTAACTCGATTAATTCCCAATTTTCTTTTTCCTCCAGTCAATCATCAGACTCAAACTAAGTATAATTACTCTAAAAAGTAAACATAAGCTAAAGTTCTTAGAGCTAAACTTAATTTTAATATGGCTGATTTTACTCAACAAGTAAATGAATTAATAAGATCGCGCCGTTCGACTAAACCTCGTTGCTTTAATGGAAAAAAAATAGAAGACAGCATAGTTTGGCAAATTTTGGAAAATGCTAATTGGGCACCAACTCACGGTTTAACTCAACCTTGGCAATTTAAAGTATTTACTAATTCTAGCCTCAATAAGTTAGCTGATTTTCAAGCAAATTTATATAAAAAACTTACTCCAGAACAAAATTTTAATCCAGAAAAGTTGGAAAGAATGAAGTCAAATATTCTTAAGTCTTCTCACGTAATTGCTATCTGTATGCAGCGACAAATATCCGAGAAAATACCAGAAATTGAAGAAATAGAGGCAGTTGCCTGCAGCGTGCAAAATATGGCTTTAACGGCTACAGCCTATGGCATTTGCAGCTTTTGGGGTTCGGGAGGAGTAACTTATACTCAAGAATTAAAAGAATTTTTGGGTTTGTCTGAAAAGGATCGCTGTCTTGGATATTTATACCTAGGATATAGCGACAATCCCTCAACTCATAGTCGTCGCGACCCCATTCAAGAAAAAGTGGAATGGTTCGCTTAAAGCTTTAAGAAAATTAACATTTATTGAGAACCTGCTGCTACAAGTCTAGTTAAACTTAACTATTAAGCAAGGCTAAAAGTTGTGCTTCGCTAAGTTGAGTAATGCCCAACTCTTGGGCTTTTTCTAATTTAGAACCAGCGTTTTCACCGACTACAAGATAGTCAGTCGCACGACTAACTGAACTCGTAACTTTTCCTCCAACTTGCTCGATTAAGGTTTTAGCTTCGTTCCGTTTGAGACTCGGTAAAGTACCCGTAAGGACAAAGGTTTTACCAGCAATATTCTCGTTCACCAAACGAGGCGATCGCGCCAGTGAGGAAGAAAGTTGAGATAATTGCAATCCTGCTACTTGTAAACGCTCGATTAAGGCTTGATTAGCGGCAATTCTAAACCACTGAAAGACAGACTGAGCAATTTCTGTACCAATGCCGTAAACTCCCTCTAATGCGGAAACTGATGCCTCAGATAAAGCTTCAATGGTTGGAAAGTTTTCGGCTAATATTCGAGCATTAACACTACCGACATAACGAATACCCAAACCATATAAAACTCTGGCATAGGGTTGTTGCTTAGATGCAGCGATCGCCCGAACTAGATTTTGAGCCGATTTGGTTCCCATTCTTTCTAAAGAGGCGATTTGTTCTACAGTGAGGGAGTAGAGATCGGCGATGGTGTTGACTAAGCCATTGTCAATCAACAAAATAACTACTTTTTCGCCCAAACCTCTAATATCCAAAGCATCGCGAGAAGCCCAGTGGACTAAACTACCTCTTAAAATAGCCGGACAAGAATTATTAACGCAGCGCGTTACTGCTTCTGCTAGGGGACGGACTAATGCCGAACCGCATTCCGGACAATGGGTAGGCATTTGATAGGGTTCGCTATGGGGGGGGCGCAACTGGGATAAGACGCGAACGACTTCGGGGATAATTTCCCCTGCTTTGCGGACGATGACAGTATCGCCAACGCGGATATCTAACTCGCGGATGCGATCGCTATTGTGTAGAGTTGCTCTCTGTACCGTCGTTCCTGCTAAGCGAACTGGTTCCATAATTGCCATAGGGGTAACTGCACCAGTTCTTCCCACATTGACAATGATATCTTTAACTAGAGTGGGTGCTTCTTCGGCAGGATATTTAAGAGCGATCGCCCAACGAGGAAATTTCTGTGTAAATCCTAATTGCTGTTGTAGGGAGTAATCATTGAGCTTGACTACTACTCCATCGGTCATATAAGCTAAATTTTCTCTTGCTTTATCCCAATATTGATAATACTCTTCAACTTCTGTTAGAGATTGGCACAGTTTCCGATTGGGATTGACGAGAAATCCGATCTTTTCCAAAAATTCCAATGATTGCCACTGACTTTGAGGAATTGATAATTTTGATTCCCCATTCCCGTTATCTGGAATATACAAAGTATAGGCAAAAAAATTCAACCGTCTTTTCGCAACAACTTTCGAATCCAATTGACGTAACGTTCCGGCTGCTGCATTGCGAGGATTAGCAAATAAAGGTTCTCCAGCTGCTTCTCTTTCTCGATTGATTTGTTCAAATACTTCGATGGATAAAAACGCTTCTCCTCTTACTTCTACTAGCGGTAGCGGATTATCCAAATTCAGTCGGAGAGGAATAGTACGAATGGTGCGGACATTTTGGGTAATATCTTCGCCTGTAATGCCATCTCCCCTAGTTGCACCCCTAACTAAAATTCCCTTTTCATAAGTTAAGGCGAGTGCCGAGCCATCAATTTTTAACTCGCAGACGTAGGCAAAATTATTGAGATCCGGTGCCTGACGCTGCCAACGTTTTTCCCATTTCTCCAACTCTTCTAAACTAAAAGCATTTTCCAGGCTATAGAGAGGAATGTTGTGTTTTACTGGAGTAAATTGTGCTGCTGGTTTATCTCCTACTCGCTGGGTTGGACTGTCGGGAGTTATTAGTTCTGGATACTGGCTTTCTAATTCTTCCAGTTGGCGATATAGTTGGTCGTAAACTGCATCCTCCATAATGGGGTCATCGAGGACGTAGTAAGCGTAACTAGCTTGCTGTACCTGTTGTCTGAGTTGTTCGACTCTCTGCTTAATTTCTGGTGTTGCTGCAGCCACTATTTCTCTGTTCCTCAATTCACTCAATTCGAATATAAAATATCAATATCCCAATTTGTCCTCGAGCGCACTGTGTTTGTGCTACTCTAAGAGACTGATTGTAAAAAGAAAATAAAGAAGAAAGCCAAGAGAGATAACGAGATCTAAAAAGATAGAGGCTATCAAGGAGCCAAATTTGAGCAAGGAGTCAAAAAATTGTCGTCAGCTAATGTTGAAGTGATGAAACGACAAGAAAAGGGGTTTCAGTTATTAGCTAGAAGATGAGTCGTCGAAAGAACCTTTGCTTGGTTAGTTAAAAAGCGTCGTTTAGTGGTAGATTACGAAAAATTGTCGGAAACGAGTGAATCTTTCATCTATATTGCCATGGTTCATCTAATGTTAAAGCGATTAGCCAAAAGAAAATTACCACAAATTGCTTAATATTTTATTAACAAACAGTCTCTTACAATTTTTGTCCTGTACTTAGGTTTCCCATACCTTATTTAAATGAAAACCGCTATATAATTTGATATATTTTTGTCGGCATACAATAAAATGTTTATTTTAATAATTATACCTATTGTTAGAGCTGCCAAACCGTTGCGTTATGTAATATGTACTAAAATTAAAAACTGTTTTTTTATCTAGCTATAGAGTAAGGGAGGAAGTTATCTGGTTGATTGCAGAACTAAAAGAGGAATATGCTAAGGGCAGAAGAGATTTTAGAGGAGTCGATCTTTCTGGAGCTAATTTGACTTGGTGCAATCTTAGCGGAATCGATCTTAGTGAAGCTAATCTACAAAATGCTAAGCTGAGTTCCACTATTTTCAGGCAAGCAAAAATGATAGGTGCTAATCTTGAGAAGGCAAATCTTAGAGCTGTCGATCTTAGTGGTGTTGATTTAAGAGGTGCTTGTTTGAAGGATGCCGATCTAGTAAGAGCCGATTTAATCGGAACTAATTTAGAAAAAGCCGATTTAAGAGGAGCAAATCTAGACAAAGCAATTATTAGAAATGTTAATTTAAGATTTGCTAATCTTTGTCAAGCAAATCTGCAAAAACTGAATTTGAAAAAAGTAGATTTTCAGGGAGCAAATCTCAAAGAAGCTAATTTAGCTCAAAGTCTTATCAAATCAGCAAGTTTACAAAATGAAAGTTTAATAATTCAAGAGGTTGTAGTCAAGTAAAATTGAGTTAAATATTCTCCTATCTTTACTTTACCAATAAAATTAATTTTGCCTTTTACGTCAACCTTAATTAACAAACTAAATATCCGCTCACTTAATTTTTGTGAGACTGAGCATAATTAAATACCCAATCCCAACCCTTTAATTTTGCTATTTTTAGAGAAATTTTTTCACCCGATCGCAGTAAAATATATTCCTCTCCAAAAGGAGTTTCGTTGACATCGGCAATTAATTGATTTCTGATATCTTTTCCCCAAATTTTTGCGGCTTCTTCCCACCACAATAAGCAAGGAGTTTTAAAGTTAGAATCGTTTAAATATTCATCCTGCCAGTCGAAAGGTTGCCAATGTACATTAATTGCCTCAATTAAAGCAGCATTCGGATAAAATTCTTCTTTTCTTTGTTGTTTATATCTCCAGTAAGCAATAACTGCTTGAAAAGATTCCTCCATGCCGAAATGACAATTAATAATTGCTTCTCGTACATCTTCTCGGGTAAAATCTACACCAATATATTTGAGTGCGGTTCGGTATTTACGTAAAATTTCCTGGCTAATTTCATCTAATTCACTAAACATTTACAGCAGTAAAATTTATTTAACTGAATAGATATATAATACAATTCTTATCTTCTTTGCCAAATTGCTTTCATTATTGCTTTAGAAGCTTCGATTTCTTCTGCTGTAGGTTTAGTTTGTTGCCAGCTTTTTCGTTGTTGTAAGCGATCGCACCAACTTTTTATCTTCGGGTATTCATCTAGAGAAACACCTAAAAGAGGCATAGAAGGAACTGCCGTTCCCGCTACAATATCGGCATACGTGAATTGTTCGCCAATAAAGTAAGGAGAATTGTCAGCTAAATTATCTTCAAAAAACTTCAATGCTTTTGCCATTGCTTGCTTGGCTTGCTCTATCTTTTTATCTTCAACTTCTAGTTCCAGCATCTGTCGCATTAAAATAATAGAAGCCGGAGGCAATTCGTTGACTGTAATCAGTTCAATCATTCGTACTTTAGCAAGATCTTTTGCCTCTGTTGGCAGGAAAGAAGGATTGGGATATTTGGCTTCTAAATAATCCAGAATGGCTAGAGATTCGATAACCGTAAAGCCATCGTCAATGAGAACGGGAATGTGATGAAAAGGATTAATTTTCAGAAAATCCGGATGAAATTGATCGCCATTTAATTTCATGACAATTGGTTCGAATTCCAGATTTTTTTCTAAAAGTGTTACCCAGACTCGACGAGCATTAATTGATAGACGAGTGTAGTAAAATTGCAGCATAGTTTGTTTACTTCGATTTATTATTGTGTTAAATTTTATGACCCAAGTCCCATCACCCGCCAGGAAATTAATTTCCTGGCTAAGAGTTTAAGTCCTCTAAAGAGGACTGATTAACCATAAACGCTTCTTCTGGAACAGGGAAAGGTGGCTCAATCTGATAATGTCCTGATGGAATAAAACCGAAGCGAGAATAAAAGCCTGAATGTCCCAAAACTACGATCGCTGTTTCTCCCATTGCTTCTGCTGCTTCTAACCCGACTTCTACTAGTTTGCTACCAACTCCTCGATTCCGAAACTCCGGTTTGACTGACAAGGGAGCTAAAAGTAATACTTGCTTTGTTTCTTGATTTACTAAATCTACATAGCTAAACATGATATGACCAATCACAGTTCTATGGAGTTCGGCAACTAGAGAGAGTTGAGAAATATAGCGATCGCTTTTACGAATCTTTTCTACCAGTTGTGCTTCATTTTCTCGCTTGAATGCCAGCGTATTTACCTCTGCGATCGCCTGATAGTCTGATGACTGTTCGGGACGAATGTTCATACTTTTTAAAATAATCTTTATTAAGTTTCTTGGTAAAGAGTAGGGACGAACTTTGTAGAGACGTAGCATGCTACGTCTCTACTTTGTGTAATTAATAGATACTTAATCATGTTGAGATTTTTAATTTCGATTTAGCTGATAAAAGATAGTTTCTTTACCGTTAATCTCTTCTTGTTTCTGATAAGTCATTCCCAATCTTTTTATTACAGCAATTGACGCTTTATTTGGCACATCTGTACTAGCACAAATAACTTTAAAACCCCATTCTTGAAAGCCATAGTCGATTGCGGCACGTGCCATTTCTGTAGCTAGTCCTCGACCCCAATATTGAGGAGATAATCCATAAATAAGTTGTATCTGTGGTGGCTCAAAAAAGGGCCAATAGCCACAAAAACCAATGAGAGGTTTTGTATTAAGAAGTCGTGCTAACCAAAGACCGTATTCGCGATCGCTAAAAGCAGATATACTTTGAGTAACGATTTGTTGAGTCTGGCTTGCCTCAATAATGCGATCGTCCCACAAATATTTTCTGATCTCCGGTTGCGTCCACAGTTGATGTAATTCGTCTGTATCTGCTTCAGTAACGGGAGATAGTTGCATTCGTTCGGTTATGATTTCCAGCTTCATCGCTTAATTTGCTTGAGTTAACAGTTAAAGAAGCGATCCCGCGAAGCGGGTGCTGCCGCACCGCTCTTACGAATTTACAAGTTGCACTTCATTTCCTTCCTCGAATGCCAGCTTATTTACTTTTGCGAGCCTGATAGTCTGATGGCTATTCGGGAGGAATATTCTTGCCTTATTCAAATGCTGTAGGCAAATCGGGGTTGCGGCAATACTTGAAAAACTGAGCAATTTGAGCCGAGGTTACCCTGGCAACAGATAATTCCGGAATGGCATCTTCAGCAAAAAAGGCTACTTCTGTAGTTTCAATACTCGTTGTAGGAGAACCACCCAATAATTCGCAAAGAAAAAAGAGTTTGTAAACATGATAGGGAATGGGGGGATGAGGATGCTTGTTTCTGTCGTAAACAGCTATTAATTTGACAGCACGAGTTTGGAAACCCGATTCTTCATATACTTCCCGTACTACACATTCTGCCGGACTTTGACCTACATCCGCCCAGCCTCCAGGTAATGTCCAGCCGCCATCTTCTTTTTCTTTGACTAGTAAAATTTGATTATCTCGAAACACGATGCCGCGAACATCAACTTTGGGAGTAGCATAACCGACTTCTGTAGCAAAAAGATCGAGAATTACTGGCAATTCTACCTCAGAGTAAGTAGTTAGGATTTGTGCTGCGATCGCGCGTACTGCCTTATATCTTTCAAGATCGTAAGGATTTTCGCTATAGGTCAGACCATTTTGAGCAATTGCCTGAAGTTTTTTTGCCCATTCCAGCCACTTTGGTTCCATAGCTCGTTTCTCAGAGAGTCATTTTCACAGAGCATAATCAATATTTTTAGTAACCGAAGTCATCTTTCTGACAAAATATCCCCTAGTCAGAGTAAGCGATCGACTTCATCTCGCTAAGTCTATGCATCCAAAGGAATTACATCGTGAAAACTGCTATAGTCTATCACATATCTACCATTAGTCGTTTGGTGCAGAATATCGACAAAACGCCTCGACCACAAAATATCTTGAGTATAGTAAGTGTAACGAGCGTGAATAGTTTGGGAAAAAGTCTCATCTATCCCAGTTAAAATAACCAACAGTTGTGTGTCTGACTCTGCCAAAGATTCTGCTGTCTCCCCATAAAAAGGACTAACTTCATCAATCGGATGCATCACTAACCAAGTCAGTCGAAAGCTGGGAGATTGAGAACGCAACAATTGCAGATCGTAAAGTCTTCGCAAATAATGACCTTCTCGACTAATTTCGTTTTTCAGGATGCTGACCTGAATGCGAGCTTCGATGATGCGATTATCTCGCTGATTAGCCACCCGAAACATAAGTGTAGGTACGCCATTAAAAGGACAAATAACTGCTACCTTACTAAATAGGACGCGGGCTTTAGGTTTAGCAAAACGAGCAAAAACCAATCCAGTTGCCGTTGTAAGCGAAAGAAGACCTACCAAGACTTCCGTTGTGACAATTATCTGAGCGTATATGGTTTGGGGATACATTGCCCCATAACCGATAGTAGATATAGTTTGAACGCTAAAGAAAAAAGCATCGCTAAACGAACCGGGTTTTGCATTGGCAATACCATCACCAGTAGTTAAATAGGCAAACGCAAAAATAACATTAATAAAGAGAAATAATGAACTAATCAGCAGTAAAAATTTAGTCCAAGAAATAACTAATAGCCAGTGATAAACATCCTGTAGAGGATGAGCTAATACCGCTAAAAATCCATTTTTAAACTGTTGGATTTTTGTTATAAATATAAATTGTGGCTTAGGTTGAGTTCGCTTTTTTCTACTGACGGATTTTGGTTGCTTGGGAATTTTCATTATTAGCCCAAGATTAAGTTTATTTTAAAATAAGATTTTGGGATGAACTAATTCAAAACCAGCCGCTTTAATCTTGCGATTGGATAACTTAACATTATAAGGACGTGTTGATGTCATAGATGCATCCCAGGTAACAGATGGCAATTGATGAGTTTGAAATAAACGGTCAAAAAATTCATGACGGGGAAGTATTTCATCGCTACCGAGATGATAGATTCCTTGTAACTGTTTTTGGCTTGCCAAATTTATTGCGTTGACGATATCGTCTAAGTGAATCCAATTGGTATAATCTTTGCCATCACCAGGACGAGTAGTACCAGCCCAAGAGCGAAAAATTTTAATTAATTCTCTTCCTGGACCATAAATCCCTGCCAAACGTAAAATATATACTTTTAATTCCTCGTTTTGAGCAGATAAAAGTGCTCGTTCCGTCTGAGAAAGTATTTCACCATTTTCGTTGGCAGGAGTAACGGGAGATTGTTCATCTACCCATGCTCCCCGTTTATCTCCTAAAACGGCATAGCTACCCGTATAGATAAGCTGATGAACGTTTGGAGCTTCTTTGAGAGCTAAAACAAGATTTTTGGCAGTTTCAAGATAAGTTTGACGATAGGTTCCACGGTTACGCGCTCCCACAGACAATACAACTATCTCTTGGTCTTTGACTACCTCCTTGAGATTATTCAAGTCATCGCCTTGGACGATAACTACTCGCTGGGCTATTTCTTGTAAGTTGCTGACTTTTTCTGAAGTAGTAGTAGTTACAGTAATTTCATGACCCATTTTATGCCACAAACGAGCTAGGGCAGTACCTACATAACCACAGCCAACGATGGCAATCTTCATTCTTTTATAATTGCTTGATATTATCCAAAGGTTTATCTTGTAAAGATAACGGATTTTGCCGTAGAAATTTAGATGTCTAATACTTTTTCAGGACTTCTGACCCCTAACGGGAAGATAGGGAAATCGGGAGAAGAGGATTGGGGAAAAATTTCCCCAATCCCCAATGGTGAAGCTCCTGATTCCTAAATTCTGACTCCTGTCCTCTTAGATCTCCATCGAACTCTTAGGAAACAAAATCAGATTTATTAGATTTATTAGAGAGAGGAACAAGTTCAAAACCAAGTTGGTCGGCTTTACGTTGAAGATTTTTAAGAACCCGTTGTTGATATTGTTGTTCGTAAG
>JADEWQ010000243.1 GCA_015207585.1 Pleurocapsales cyanobacterium LEGE 06147
CGCCCGGTTGGATGGCTTCTGTTCCTTTTCGCCCTTTGAAGGAGCTAGTGGGAAGGATGAGATCGTAACTCATTTTAATCTTGTCTCCTTGTCGGACTACACGACTGGTCAAAGTTGCCAATCTGGGGTCAGGAGCTAACGTTCCCTTGGCAATCCGATAGACCTCACAGCCTTCCTGGGGTCGAATGCCCAAGCGAAATTGAAAAGACGTATTCTGCCTTCCGGTCAATTGTTGGGCTAATTCTAAGCTCAATTTACCGTGGCAGTCCCCTACCAACTTCTTAGCTTGTTCTCGCGGCAGAATGCCGTTATTTTCCCCCGTGCTATCTTCGATAATGAGGACTCTGGCTTGTTGAATCTGGGACAACTTCTGGCAAGGTGTGAAGGGCAAACTGCCATAAGCCGCCCCATCAGAGGGATTAGGATAAAGCAAGTCGCGCACGGGACGGTCAGAGAAATACATCCGCTTCCCCGAGGCGAATTGTAGGGACATTCCTTGATATGAGCGTAAATCTTTGGTCTTAACCGTATCGGGATTAATCTCTCCTAGTGCGAATCTAGCATCGGGGAATAAATATTCGGCGAGGCAGTTTTTAATCGGTTCTTTAACTTGTAAGTCTTGCCGCAGTTTGGTATCGAAATGAGCGAGGTACAGCGTCATGGTTACTACCACTCCCGACCTATCATGGATGAAGGAACGTCACTTTAAGGGATCTGACTAGCAAGCGATGGAAGCAGGAGAAATTTTCGAGTCAATCTTAAAGAAAAGCCTGTACGAACCAGACGGGACGATTAAACCGCACTTTCGAGATTTTTTACGAAAACAAGGCAGAACCTCTGAAGCAATTGCTAGACGTGAAGCCCGCAAGAAACAAGAAATTGAGGAGAGAAAGTTATTTGCCCAAGGGAAGAGTGTCGTCCTCAGTCTCAGGGAAAGGGCAATCGCTCGTGCTGTTTGGATGTGGAAGAACTTCTCAGCCAAGGCTACATTGCTGTTGAAGATCTCGAGTTCAAGCCAGACCTCGATTCCTTCGATTGGGAAGACCTTCTGCGAGATTCTCCTCAATTACTCGAAAAGTTGCAGGTGTTCGACTAGTTCGCCACTCAGGGCTAGACCATTGCGGTTATCTTCTGGGTGAATCCCCTTACTCTTGAAATAATTGGCGATGTCATCGTAAGAGTTGACTGTTCCTTCTTCAAACAACTTTCTGGCTCGGGCAAAGCTTTCTTTATCTTCATCCGAATAATTGCGTTTTTTGAGGGACAACCCGCAGGCTTTGAGGGTTTCTCGGACATCCTCTTCACCGAGGTTGTATTCGCGCTGAAAGTCTTCACGGGTGAACGTCATGACCTTTTCCTCCACTGAGCTTAAATTAACTGGCTCAAAATATCGTCTTCATCGCTGAAGTCTTCCATTTCCTTCTTGAAATTCTCGTTCTCGTGTCGCCCATTAGTCGAAAACCCTTTTTCCTCTGTCTGAGTCACTTCTGTGGGTACTGGGTTGCCATTTAATCCGAACGAGTCCTCTAATATGAATTAGCTAAATGTTTGCTACAAATAGAGCATCTGTAATAAATTCCCATTTGGTCAAGGAAGTAACTGTTTGTGCAGTCAAATTATCTAGAATGAGCTTGAGAGAATTTCTCAACT
>JADEWQ010000095.1 GCA_015207585.1 Pleurocapsales cyanobacterium LEGE 06147
ATGACGCAAGAGCGCGAGCGCACTTTAATCTGTTTCCTTTTTTAGTTTAAAATGCCCTTGATGCTTCTATTTCTATATACTTGACAATTTGTACATTTTCTTAACTTGTCACCAATGCCTAATACCTAACACCTGTGGCAATTGCACCTGACAAGTTATCTAAGAACGAGTTATGCTAACGATAATTAACCAGTATTAAGCAAGATCGTGGGGAAACCCTAATGGGCAAAGAACTGGCGATCGCCACTTACGGACTGACTAAAAGATTTGACCGACAAGTTGCCGTTAATGAAGTTGATTTGCGAGTAAACAGTGGGGAAGTTTACGGTTTAATCGGACCTAATGGCGCGGGAAAAACCACTCTTATTCGGATGTTAGCTACTGCCGAAGAACCCACCAAAGGAGAAATTTATGTTAATGGCGATCGCCTAAAGGGGGACGAAAGTAATCCCCATTTAAAACAACGCTTGGGTTATCTCCCCGATGATTTTCCTCTCTATGACGATTTAACCGTTTGGGATTATCTCGATTATTTTGCCAGACTCTACGGCTTAAAACCATCTCATCGTCGCCGTCGTCTCTATGAAGTATTGGAATTAGTTCAACTAGAGAACAAGCGTAACGGTCTGATTGCCACTCTATCGCGAGGCATGAAACAACGCCTCAGTTTAGCGCGTACCATCGTACACGAACCAATTTTACTGCTGTTGGACGAACCCGTATCCGGTTTAGATCCCATCGCACGAATGCAATTTCGGGAAATTATTAAAATTCTGCAAGAAGCGGGAATGACCATTTTAATTTCTTCCCACGTCCTCAGCGATTTAGCAGAATTATGTACCTCCATCGGCATAATGGAGTTAGGTTTTCTTGTCGAAAGTACCTCTCTCTCAGAACTATATCGGCGTTTGTCCTGCCAGCAAATCGAGATCGCTACCCTGGGAGATATAGATACACTACAAAGACAACTAACTAAAAATTCTCTAGTCGAAGGATGGGAGATAGTAGCAGAAACAAAGCGTTTGCGAGTTAAATTTAATGGAGGAGAATTAGAAAGTGCCCAGTTGTTGCGATCTCTGATCGAAGCAGGAATTTCCCTAACCGAATTTCATTGTATTCGTGAGGATTTGGAAACTATTTTTCTCAAGTTAGGACACAAGCAAGCATCTTAACAAAGCAAAAGGTAAAAGAGATTTTTATGATTATTGGTTAGAGTGGTGAAACTTTTTTAATAGTTGGAGGCATATTAAAAATGATAGGTAGATCGATCGATAGGGTAGCAGAATCCAACCCTCAGCTATTTAGAGAAATAAAAGGAAGACTAATACCCCGAAATATAGGAGTTGCTTCGCTAATTTCTATTATTGGTCAAATAGTCATCTCTTTGTGTTATTTCAGCGAGTTACCCGATGACAATACTGAAATAGACCAATACAGCCGCTATTGTTTTGGAATAGAAAAATATTACGGAAGCAAATATTGGTGTAATACAGACTTACTCAATAATTGGCAGATTAACTGGCAACTACTATGGCTAGATTTATTTATCTGCACGAGCATTATCAGTATTTTTGCCTTACTGGTAGTGGGTACCTACATGCTGATTGCCGATCTAGCCAAGGAAGAAACAAGAGGAACCTTAAATTTTATTCGTCTCAGTCCTCCCTCTGCTACTACTATTTTGACAGGGAAAATATTGGGCGTACCCGTCCTTCTTTACTTAGGGATTTTACTGGCATTTCCCCTACACTTAGTAGCTGGTTTGAGTGCGCGCATTCCTTTAAGTCTTATCTTGGGTTTTGATGCTGTTATTGTGGCTAGCTGTGCTTTCTTTTTCAGTGCCGCCCTATTGATAAGTCTGACTAACTCTTCCTTAATGGGATTCAAACCTTGGTTGGGTAGTAGCGTAGTCTTATTGTTTCTGTTGATAGCGACCAATTTAGTTTTCAGTGGCTATTCGGTACATCATGCTCCTGAAGATTGGTTAACTTTATTTTATCCCGGTCAAGTTTTACCTTATCTGGTCGATACAACCTATCTACCCCATGAAACCGTCGATTATATTTATGGAAAAGGAATAAGCGATCTCCTTTTCTATGGTAAACCTTTATGGCTCAATGCCGGCACGGGGATTGGCTTTGTTTTGTGTAACTATGGTTTGTGGACTTATTGGTTCTGGCAGGGGTTAAAGCGACGCTTCCACAATCCCATGAATACTGTTTTGAGTAAGCAACAGAGTTATTGGTTTACAGGCTGTTTTGTCGCTGTTGCACTCGGTTTTACTCTACAAACTACCGAAGATTACCGTCTATTTAGCAACTTCATGACCCTACAATGCTTCCTGCTAATTTTGTTTTTAGGCTTAACGGCAGCTTTAAGTCCCCATCGTCAAACTTTACAAGATTGGGCGCGTTATCGTCATCAACTGAATAAAGATGGTAAGCTTTTGTGGAAAGAGTTGATTTTCGGCGAAAAAAGTCCTTCCACCGTAGCGATCGCTCTTAATTTATTAATTACTACCGTCTATATTCTTCCCTCATTAGTTATCTTTCCCTTTAATGACAAAACATTACCTGTTTTCTGGGGACTAATACTCGGTGCCAATACAATCTTGCTTTATGCTGCTGTTACCCAATGCCTATTAATGATGAAGACTCAGAAACGTTCGATTTGGGCAACCTCTGGAGTTGTCGCATTGACAATCGTACCCGTAATTTGTTTGGGTATTGCGGGTATTCAACCTCAATTTGCTCCCCAAGTGTGGTTATTCACTTTCTTGCCTCTAGTAGCCACAGAATACGTCAAAATATCTACGGCGATCACCTCAATTTTAGGGCAGTGGCTGGCGATCGCTCTAGTTGGTTTCCAAATAACCAGGCAATTACGCCAAGCAGGAACATCAGAAACCAAAATGTTGCTATCTCAAGTTAAGCAATCTTAAACAAAACAGATTAGTGGAATAACTGGTAACTGGGAATGAGGAAAAATTAAAACAAAAAGTCAGTAGGGGTGCTCAGGTTCGCTCGCTGTGCTCGCGTCCGTAAAGTACCCTTACTGGAGTCAGAAATAAATACTGGTCACTGTTGACTGGTGACTGATGATGAACTTTAGTGAGAATGTCGAGTCAAAAACGCCATAAAGCTATCGCGATCGGGTAAAGAAGGTTGAGCACCTTTTTGCGTGACAGCTAATGACCCGGCTACAGTTCCCCACTGAACTGCTTCGCGCAAAGATTTTCCGTAGGCTAAAGCAGCGGCTAAAGCCCCATTAAAAGCATCTCCGGCGGCTATTGTATCTACTACTTCTACAGTAATCGGTTTAACCCAAAAACTCTCTTCCTCCGTACTGCAAAAAGCTCCTTGACTACCCAGAGTAATAATGACGGTTTTTACTCCCATCTGATGTAAGAAAGAAGCTGCTTGTCTGGCTGTAGTTACGCCATCAACAGTAAAACCAACCAATTGGCTTGCTTCTACTTCGTTAGGGGTAATAATATCAATTAGGGGAAAGAGTTCTCGAGGTAGATTTGCCTGGACGGGAGCGGGGTCTAAAACCAGTAAGCAGTTGCTGGCACTGACTTCATTCGCGGCAGCTAGAATAGTAGGTAAGGGAATGCCCAATTCCAACAACGCGACTTTAGCCTCGGGGAGTAAAGATTTAAACTGCTGTAATTCTAAAGCTCCTACAAGACTATTAGCTCCTGCAGCACAGGCGATCGTATTTTGTCCTGTTTCGTCAACCACAATCGAGGCGACTCCCGAGTGAGTATGAGGATTAACCGTTACTCGCTCTATATCAACTCCAGCCCCTTGTAATTGTTGTCGCAATATCTGACCGAATTCATCGCCACCAACTTGACCGACTAAATGAACGGGAACGCCCAATTTAGCTGCGGCTACAGCTTGGTTAGCTGCCTTTCCTCCAGGCGCAGAGAAAAAATGATGACCGATTACTGTTTCCCCCTTTGCTGGCAAGTGGGGAACTTTTACGATCAGATCGATATTGATACTACCAAAGACAACTACGGTCATTCTTTTGCTGTCTGAATCCTTAATGGAATCGGCGCATAAAAAACGCCCAATGAATGTTAGATTAGTTTTTTTTAAAAGAGTATAAGGAGTATGCTGCAATTTTAGCCCGAGCTGATTGACATCTGATTTATTAAGAAAAACTCAACGGATAATCGAGAGAGTAATCTAAATAATAGGATAGCAATGAGCATAATCCCAATTTAGAGCAGTCAGCCCTTCCGGATGACAAAAAGCAGCAAAATCGCTCAATAACCACAATTCAAAATATATAAAGAGAAGATAGGGGGTTCGGTCGGTAATGCAAACTGTAGGTTATTTTACCTCTGAACGGACAGATCGATTCAAACAACTACAGGCAAAATTACGCGCTCGCTGGCAAAATATTGATATTTTCGATCGGGATAACTATGATATTTTAGTCGTCCCTTCTTTTAGCATCGACCAACATGTTGGACAAAAAGTATCGGGATTTCTTCACTATGAAGAAAGACTTTTATTTTCTCTAATTCGGCTAGGCAACCCACACACCAGAGTAATTTACGTTACCGCCTTACCTCTTTGTCCACTAATTATCGATTATTACCTCCAACTATTACCGGGAATTCCCTTTTCTCACGCTCGCGATCGCCTTTTATTAATCAGTACCTACGATGCTTCCCTCAAACCCCTAACCCAAAAAATTTTGGAAAGACCCCGTTTGGTAGAAAGAATTCGCCGCGCTCTACGACCCGACCGAGCTTACATGGTCTGTTTTAATTCTACTTGGCTCGAACAAGAATTATCCATAAGATTGGGTATTCCCCTGCTTGCTTCTTCCCCAGACTTACTGTATTGGGGTTCAAAAAGTGGCAGTCGAGAGATTTTTGCTGAGTGCAATATTCCCCATCCAGAGGGTAGTTTTGGCGTAAATAATACAGAAGAACTAGTGCAAGAAGCGGCAAAGCTATGGGAAAGGCAACCCGATCTCCAACGAATGGTAATTAAACTTAATGAAGGTTTCTCTGGAGAGGGAAATGCTTTACTAAATTTAACACCAATTCAAAATTATGCTCCAGGAGAAGCCAGTCACACCGAAAGAATGGAGGCATTGAGTAAACAATTAGAACATCTTCGCTTTCAAGCAGAGGGAGAAACCTGGACTAGTTTTGCCAGTCGCATTCCCGAACTCGGAGTAATAGTCGAAGCTTTCATCGAAGGAGAAGAAAAGCGATCGCCCAGCGTTCAAGGCTATATTTCTCCAGCAGGAGAAGTAGAAATCCTCTCTACCCACGATCAAATTTTAGGTGGTCCTGACGGTCAAATTTATCTCGGTTGTTACTTTCCAGCAGATGCGGGATATCGACTCGAGTTACAAGAATTAGGACTCAAAATAGGTAAAGCCTTAGCAGCTAAAGGCGCAATGGAACGCTACAGTGTCGATTTTATCGCCGTCGGTAAGCCAAATAGTAAGGAGTGGGATATTCAAGCGATCGAAATTAATCTCCGCAAAGGAGGTACCACTCATCCTTTTATGACTCTGAAATTGTTAACTAATGGTAGTTATGATTACTCTACAGGTTTATTTTTGAGTCAACAAAACCAACCCAAATATTACATCGCCACCGATAATCTGCAAAAACCCCAGTATCGAGGCTTGTTACCCAATGACTTGATGGATATTATTGCCCAAGAAAGATTGCATTTTGATAGCAGTACTCGCACTGGTAGTGTCTTTCATCTGATGGGCGCTCTATCAGAATTTGGTAAACTCGGCTTGACTAGTATTGGCGATTCCCTCGAACAAGCTCAAGAAATTTATTATAGAGTCGAAGAAGTATTAGATCGAGAAACAAAATTAATGCTTGAAGTTGATTATTTACCTGAAGTCTCTACCTTGCCAATTACTTGGTAAGCAATCTATAGCAGTAATAATTCAAAGTTCACAGTTCAAAACAAAATTGATAATTATCAATTATCTATTGACTCCTGACTAGTGTTAGAAGTTTTCACAAATGATTTAGGACTGCTATATATTTTTGCCCGAGCTAAGTTAATCTATTGCCAGTGACAGTTAGAAGAAGCTTTTGAGCCTATATGTTCCATCCTAAATGGCGGAGTGTTCGCCTTGTTGTCGAGCAATTAAATAAGCTAATTGTTAGTTCGCTGTCTAGAATCATTTTGCTATTCCTAATTGCCTTCGTAAGCGTTATTTTTGGTTGGCAGCTTGAAAAAGCGATCGCCCAAAATAAGGATAATAATTACCAAATAGGTCGAGAACTTTATCTAGAAAACTGTGCTAGCTGTCACATTCCCATTCCAGCAGAGGTATTGCCGACAGAAACTTGGCAGCAAATACTTGAAAACCCCCAACAACACTACGGTGAATCTTTACCGAGGATGATCGGTCTTAATATTAGGTTAATCTGGAACTATCTGAGAACCTTTTCTCGCCCTCTCTTACCAGAGGAACCAAAGCCGGAATATGTAACCAATTCCCGTTATTTCAAAGCACTTCATCCCCAAGTAGACTTACCCCAACCCGTTACTCATCAAAGCTGTATCCTCTGTCATCCTGGAGCACAACAGTTGGATTACCGTACTCTATCTCCAGAATGGGAGGGAAGTCAGTAAACAGTCATCAGCGCATCGCGATGCGCCCCTACAGTTATCAGTTACCTATTAAAATTTTTAAGATAATATTATAAGATTTTTTCTTTGGTTAAAGCTGGATTTGCTTGTTTGAGCGTGCTTAAAGATGCTGTCTCTGGCAGGCTTTTAAGTGTTGCTATTTCTTGCACGATTAGTTTTTGCTGTTGCTCGATCGCTTCTAATTTGGTCAAAATATAGGTTAATTTTTCCGAATCAGTCATTTGAGATACAAGTTTTTCCGCAGAGGAGGTCGATCTTTTTCCCCATCGGAAAAGAGATTTACCAACTAGTAAGGGAGATTGCAACAGCCAGATCCAAGTACGATCTACTAACGTAGCGATCGCGGTTAGTAATCTCCACAGCAAGAAAATAATGACTAGAACAATAATTGAACTAATTAGGGGATGGCTAAAGAGCCAGAAGATAATTGGATGTTGCTCGAACCAATCATAGACTAAGGAGGCAATTGCTGTTTGCATATCCTTGACCTTTAGTCAGTTAAGTTGGTAACTGGTGCTAAGTTTTGTTTGGAAATATTTTTTAGTTTCTCGCAAAGGCAAGGCAGCGCGTTATGGGGGTTCCCCCCATTGTAGCGACTGCCGCGCAAAGATCGCCAAGGAAGATCGCAAAATAAAGCAATAAATTAAAAAAATATAAAGATAAGTTGAGAAATTAAAAATTTTGAGCGATCGAACTTAGGTAAATATCCTCTCAAAGGAAGGATATCCGTACAGGCTGGGTATAGAGGCAAAATGGTAAGATAATTGAAGAGTTATTGTAATTATTGCTTGTCCCTAGCCGGTCAAAACTCACATTAAAAACACTAAATAGATAAAAATACTCATAATAGATACATTACTATGCTAAAAAGACTGCTGGGCGATCCCAACGCGCGTAAACTTAAAAAATTCCAGCCGTTAGTTATGGAAGTTAACTTACTGGAAGAAGAAATCCAAAAGCTGTCTGACGATCAACTTCAAGCTAAGACAGCAGAGTTTAGACAACAACTGGATAAAGCAACTACAGAGCAAGAGAGAGAGGAAATTTTAGAAGATATCTTGCCAGAAGCTTTTGCTGTCGTGCGGGAGGCTAGTATTCGCGTTCTGGGAATGCGTCACTATGATGTCCAGCTTTTAGGAGGTATCGTTCTCCATAAAGGGCAAATTGCCGAAATGAAAACAGGGGAAGGAAAAACCCTGGTATGTACTCTTCCTGCTTATCTTAAAGGTTTAACCGGAAAAGGAGTTCACGTAGTCACGGTTAACGACTATCTAGCCAGACGGGACGCGGAATGGATGGGACAAGTCCATCGATTTCTAGGTTTAAGTGTAGGGCTGATTCAAGGAGGAATGAACCCAGCAGAAAGAAAGAAAAATTATGCTTGTGATATTACTTACACCACCAACAGCGAACTGGGTTTTGATTACTTGCGCGATAACATGGCGACCTCGATGGAAGAGGTGGTACAACGTCCCTTTAACTACTGCATTATTGACGAAGTAGATTCCGTACTTATCGACGAAGCCAGAACTCCTCTAATTATTTCTGGACAGGTAGAACGTCCCACGGAAAAATACATTAAAGCGGCAGAAGTAGCTAGGGCACTAAACAAACAAACCGAGGAAGGAGAAGGAGATTACGAGGTAGATGAAAAAGCTCGTAATGTCCTGCTGACCGATGAAGGTTTTGCCAAAGCGGAAAAACTATTGGGGGTCGATGATTTATACGATCAGGAAAATCCTTGGGCGCATTACATCTTTAATGCGATTAAAGCTAAAGAATTATTTACTAATGATGTCAACTATATCGTACGCAATGGCGAAGTGGTAATTGTTGACGAGTTTACTGGTAGGGTGCTGCCTGGTAGAAGATGGAGTGATGGCTTGCATCAAGCTATTGAAGCCAAAGAAGGCGTAGAAATTCAAAACGAAACTCAAACTCTTGCTACTATTACCTATCAAAACTTTTTTTTGTTGTATCCTAAACTCGCGGGAATGACAGGTACTGCCAAGACGGAAGAGACGGAATTTGAAAAAGTTTATAATCTTCAAGTAACTATTATTCCCACTAATCTACCTTCTAAGCGTACTGATTTGCCCGATGTAGTCTACAAAACGGAAGAAGCCAAGTGGAGATCGGTTGCCGATGAATGTGCCGAAATGCACAAAATGGGCCGCCCGGTTTTGGTTGGGACTACTAGTGTCGAGAAATCGGAATTGCTTTCTGGATTGCTGCAAGAAAAAAGAATTCCCCATAACCTCCTCAATGCTCGACCGGAAAACGTCGAACGGGAATCAGAAATTGTCGCTCAAGCAGGACGTAAAGGTGCTCTTACTATCGCTACCAACATGGCAGGACGGGGTACGGATATTATCTTGGGTGGTAATTCCGACTACATGGCACGGCTGAAACTCAGGGAATACTTCATGCCTAAAATTGTTAGACCGGAAGACGACGAGTTGGGGATGAATTTCCCTGGCATGGACGGACGTAAACCGGCGCAAGGTTTTGCTCCTGGAAAAAAAGTGAAGACTTGGCGCGCATCTCCGCAGATTTTCCCTACTGAGCTATCCAAAGAAGCAGAAAAGATGCTTAAAGAAGCAGTTAAATTTGCCGTTCAACAGTATGGAGAACAGAGTTTACCGGAACTAGAAGCAGAAGAAAAAGTGGCGATCGCCGCAGAAAATGCTCCCACTGACGATCCTGTAATTGAAAAACTGCGGCAAGTTTACAAGGTCATCCGTAAGGAATACGAGCGATTTACCTCTAGAGAACACGACGAAGTAATCCAATTGGGAGGATTGCACGTTATCGGAACAGAACGTCATGAATCTCGTCGGATTGATAACCAATTGAGAGGTAGAGCGGGAAGACAGGGCGACCCCGGTTCGACTAAATTCTTCCTCAGCTTACAAGATAATCTATTGCGAATTTTTGGGGGCGATCGCGTGGGACGGTTAATGGATATGTTCCGCGTCGAAGAAGATATGCCTATTGAGTCGAAAATGCTGACCAACTCTTTAGAAGGGGCACAGAAAAAAGTCGAGACCTTTTACTACGACACTCGCAAGCAGGTGTTTGAGTATGACGAAGTGATGAACAATCAGCGTCGGGCGATCTACGCCGAACGCCGACGAGTGTTGGAAGGTTTAGACTTGAAAGAACAGGTAATTCAATACGCTGAAAAGACGATGGATGAAATCGTTGATGCTTATGTCAACCCCGAACTACCACCAGAAGAATGGAAGCTAGACAAGATGGTGGATAAAGTCAAGGAGTTTATCTACTTGCTAGAAGATTTACAACCAGAACATCTCGAAGATATGACTGTTGGGGAAATCAAAACTTTTCTCCATGAAGAAGTCCGCAAAGCTTACGACATCAAAGAACATCAAATTGATAAGATTCAACCCGGTTTGATGCGTCAGGCAGAACGGTTCTTTATCTTGCAGCAAATCGATACTCTCTGGCGCGAACACTTGCAAGCCATGGACGCACTGCGCGAATCTATCGGTCTGCGCGGTTACGGACAAAAAGACCCACTGATCGAATACAAACAGGAAGGATATGAAATGTTCCTGGAAATGATGATCGATATCCGCCGGAACGTAGTTTACTCACTCTTCCAATTCCAACCGCAGCCGCAGCCGCAACTGCAAGTGTAAAATTTGTAGGGACGTGACCTGTCGCCGCAGACGGAGCACAGCGAACGTCCCTACAGGATTCTATATAACAGTTAAGCGGAACCAAGTTCCGCACCCGCTCGCTCGACTTGACAGGCAATTTCTTTCCCCGCTAGACCAGCGGTACTAAGTGTCGTCTTTATCTTATTCAATTACATTACGTTTCCCAGAGTTTGCACTGTTCACCTGGTTCCCCAGTACGTTCGTGTCAATCTGGTTGGGCGATTCCCAATCCTTGGATCAATTCAGGTACAAACCTTACGTCCAGGACATAAAAAGACTTGATTCTGATATCTCAGCGATTAAGGAAGATATCAAGGAAATCAAAGGATCGCAGAAGGCGCAAATTTGGACTTTAATTGGAATTGTTATTACTGCCGTGATTGGGTTGATTGGAGCTTTGGGCAAAATAGTTTTCTTCCCTAATCCTTGAGCAATTATTCCCTCTTTTAATCCCAACCACAACCGCACGCAATTGCAAGTAAAAATTGTAGGGACGTTCCATGGAACGTCCCTACAGGATTTCTAATTAGCAGCTACCTGTTGATTTTGGTTAGCTGCTTGCAACGACGCATAGAGACGGTTCAACGCTCCTATATAGGCACGGGCAGAAGCGACGATAATATCGGTATTGGCTGCATGACCAGAATATACCTTATCCTCGTGACGCAGGCGTATTGTCACTTCACCAATCGCATCGATGCCACCAGTAACCGATTGTACCGAGAACTCGATCAATTCGTTAGGTACATTAACTACTCGATTAATTGCCTTGTAAACTGCATCAACTGGTCCAGTTCCAATCGCCGCATCGGTTAACTCTTCTCCTTCTGGAGTTCTAATGGTTACCGTCGCCGTAGGACGGGCGCGATCGCCACAGGAAACTTGAACCAATTCGAGACGGAACAGTTCGGGGGGTTGACGAATTTCATCGTTAACAATGGCTTCGATATCCCAGTCGCTGATTTCTTTTTTCTTATCCGCAATATCTTTGAAGCGAACAAAAGCTTTGTTCAACTCCGTCTCGGTCAACTCGTAACCCAATTCTCTCAGACGAGTGCGAAAAGCATTGCGACCGGAATGCTTGCCCAAGATAATTTGATTATCGGTCAAACCAATGGATTGGGCGTCCATAATTTCGTAAGTCAGCTTGTGCTTGAGTACTCCATCTTGGTGAATGCCCGATTCGTGAGCGAAAGCATTTGCCCCGACAATTGCTTTATTCGGCTGTACAGTCATTCCCGTTAAGTTTGAAACCAAACGGGATGTTTTATAAATTTGTTTGGTATCTATATTGGTAAGGGATTCGGTCGATTCTGCAGGTCTACCCAAGAAGGGATTAAAGTACTGTCGACGAACGTGGAGTGCCATTACCAGTTCTTCTAAAGCCGCATTACCAGCTCGTTCGCCGATGCCATTGATAGTACACTCAAGCTGCCGCGCTCCATTTTTGACCGCCTCTAGAAAGTTAGCTACTGCCAAACCCAGGTCGTTATGTCCGTGGACGGAAATTATCGCTCGGTCGATATTGGGAACGTTTTCTTTAATGCCCCGAATTAGTGCCCCAAACTCACTGGGGGTAGTGTAACCAACCGTATCGGGAATATTTACTGTAGTTGCTCCCGCCGCGATCGCTGCTTCTAATACCTGGTAGAGAAATTCTGGATCGCTTCTGCCGGCATCTTCTGGAGAAAACTCCACATCATCGACAAAAGATTTGGCATAGGCGACCATTTCTGGCACTATTGCCAAAACTTCTTCTCTGGTTTTGCGTAATTTATACTCTAGATGAATATCCGATGTAGCAAGAAAAGTATGAATTCGTCCTTTGGCAGCAGGTTTGAGAGCTTCTGCTGCTGTTTTAATATCTGCTTTGGTGGCTCTTGCTAAACCGCAAATAATCGGTCCGTCTTCGGTACCTACTGCTGCTGCCACTTTTTGGACTGCCTCGAAATCTCCAACACTAGCATAGGGAAATCCCGCTTCGATTACATCGACTCCCAGTCGCGCCAGTGCTCGCGCGATCGTCAGTTTTTCTTCTATATTAAGGGTAGCTCCTGGAGATTGTTCGCCATCTCGCAAGGTGGTGTCGAAGATAATAATGCGGTCTTTTGCTGTATCCATAACCCTATGTGCACTAACTATATGTGGGAGAATTTTCTACGTACTGAAAATTATAAGCTATTATCTTTTCTGTAATGAGGTAAGCTTGGGACTGCTAAAAATCATTTTTTTCTATATAAAGACGGATATCGTTGAGATCTATGTATCTATCGGTAGCATTTCTCAGTTCTCTGGCAATCATGCCCTCGGTGGAAACAACAGTTATATGAGTATTTTTTGACCTTAATAACTCGATTGCCCTTTCAAAATCTCCATCGCCACTAAAAAGAATAACTCGGTCATATTGCTCGACCGTATTAAACATATCTACTACTATTTCTATATCTAAGTTAGCTTTTTGAGAATAACGACCGGAGACATCATCGTAGTATTCTTTAAGAATTTTAGTACGAACCGTATAGCCTAAACTAATTAATGCATCCCGAAATCCTCGCTGATCTTGAGCATCTTTTAAACCGGTATACCAAAACGCATTAACTAAAGAAACAGTAGGATCTTTTGTAAAAAACTCTAATACTCGTCTGGGATCGAAAAACCAACCATTTTTTTGTTGTGCATAAAACATATTATTACCGTCTACAAAAATAGAGAGACGGTCTCTCACAAAATTATTAGGACAATCCATAAGAAACTAATACCTAAGTATTTCTAAAAGATATAAATAATAAAGTTATTAGCATAAACGACTATTGTAGCAGTTACACTTAGCATAGTTTTAACTAAAAAGTAGGTGAAATTATAAAGAATTTACCTCGAAATAAAGTGTTAAAAATAAATGCTAATGATAAAACTGCTATATATGTCTTACTTTAAGTATAAAAAAAAAAGCAGGGTCCGGATTACCGCAACCCCACTAAATTACTAAATTAGACTTGTCTAGTAGAAAATGAATGAGTTATTGAGCTTCAATCGTGTCTACTGCAGCTTGAACTCTCTGAACTACACTATCGGGTAAGGGAATATAGCCTAACTCCGGAGCATACTGTTGTCCCTCTGTAAGAGACCAGTTTAATACATCTTTAAGTGCTTGCGCTTTGTTAGGGTCTGGATATTGTTCATAAGCTAAAATCCAAGTATAAGTAACAATGGGATAGGAATTTTCTCCTTCGGGATCGGGAAGAATTGCTACTAAGTCTTCCGGTAACTCTACGGCATCTAAAGTATTAGAAGCAGTCTCTTCGGTAGGCTCGATAAAGTTGCCAGATTGATTCTCTAGGGTAGCTACGGGAATATCTTGTAGTTTGGCATAGCCATATTCAATGTAACCGATCGCCCCTTGAGTTTGTTGTATCTGTGCCGTTACGCCCTCATTACCCTTGGCTCCAATGCCTCTGGGCCACGAAACTGTTTTGTCAGCACCGACTTTTTGTTCCCATTCGGGACTAATCGCACTCAAGTGTTCCGTGAAAACTCCCGTCGTACCACTACCATCGGAACGATGAACTACGGTGATTTCTTGGTCTGGTAATTCGACATTAGGGTTGTCCTTGGCGATCGCCGGATCGTTCCATCTCGTGATATTCCCCAGGAAAATATCGGTATAAGTCTCTCGAGAAAGCCTTAAGTCTTCGAGATCTGGAAGATTATAAGCTAACACGATACTGCCAGCAGTCATGGGTAATTGAACTACACCTCGGTTAACTTTAGCAATTTCTTCGTCAGTCATTGGCACGTCGCTGGCACCGAAATCCACGGTTCCTTGAGTAAACTGTTCGACTCCAGCACCACTACCTACCGATTGGTAAGTTACCTGAACATTAGGGTGCTCCTGATTATATTCAGAAAACCAGCGTTGATATAAAGGAGCGGGAAAACTAGCCCCCGCACCTGTTAAAGAAACAGCTTGACCGTTTGCAGGTGCTTGCGCTCCTTCCTCTCCTGGTGTAGGTGGTGGAGCTTGCTGTTGAGGGGCACAAGCAGCAAAACCAAGAGTTAGAGCGACTAAAGGAGCAAGCAAGACTTTTCGTTTATTAGAAATTAGAGCAATCATGTATATCGTCAAATTCTATAAATTTAAACAATTTGTCTTTGATTTTCTGTGAGGACGTAAGTATAATCATCCACCTTAAGCTATCTTTTGTGGATTATGACTAGGTAAAAAATGAGTAAGCAAAAGGTTAAGAGATTGTAGAGGCTTTGTGTAGAAAGCCTCTACAGAAACGAGAGTCAGTCTCGATTATCAACTAAACTATGGAATTTTAGAACTTAAAGGTAGTCCGAAGTACGCCTACTACGATGGTGTCGTTCTCATCGTTGTGATTGGGATTAAGAACCACGTAGGCTCCTGGAGTAATAATGATATTGTCAGTGAGAGGATATTTGTACAGAGCCTCAATCAAGACAGATGTATTTTCATCTTCAGCAACTCCATCTCCACTGCTCACTTTAGGTGGAATACCAGCACCTAGACCTAAAACGGCTCCCTCTTTACCAAAGTCGAGTATGCCAAACTGACCTAAGACTGTCCACAGTTGGGCATTAGCATCAGTCCCTTTTGCCTCACTCCAAGCATAGCCACCCGTAAGAGAAATATTAAAAGTTTCGCCGAGTGCCCAGTTAGCATTTACACCAACATTATGAGTAGTAGCAGCCAAATCTATTGGTCCCCCTGTAACTGGATCTATATAGGGGTTTGATCCTATCTCACTACCTGTACTAGCAGTAAGGTTAACATCACCTGCAGTTTGATACTTGTAAACGTAGGTAGCACCGAGATCTAATCCCTCAAAGGGAGAGAAAACTAATTGCCCGCCCGCACTGAAAGAACCGTTAAATAAACCTGCACCCTCTGAAGGATCGTTGCCATCTGGCGTTAGATAAGTGGCGGTAGCACTAAGGGTATCGCCGAAATTATAGCGAATAGCAGCACCCGTTCCTTCGGGACCGCGAATGGTAAGAGGATTGTAACGACCGAAACGAGAAAGAGCTCCAGTACCGCTACTCTCAAAGAGGGGGTTTAGTGGATCGAAAACATCATCCAAGTTTAATCCAGTCGCACCGACCCAAGCAGTTATACTTTCTCCATAAGGAAAGCGGTACCACAATTTATCGACTGCAACGTCATTGTCGTCACCTCCCTCAAATCCCACACGAGCCATGTTTGTGTCGGTCGTGTCTGATAGATCGGGAACGTTGCCTGCTTGTAGACGAGTTCGCAACAGATCGTCGCCGGTAAAACTAGTATCGAGAGCTAAACGAACGCGATCGCTAAAAGTAGTTTGAGTGTCATCGCCTCCAATTACCCCATCACCAAACGCATCGATTACAGCGAAGATTACTTCCCCGTTAAGTTTGGTAGTAGTCGAGAATTGATTATCTTCTAGGAAAGCTGTGCGACCTTCAAGGTTATCTATCCGTCCTCCTAGGGTGGCTAGTTCGGCTTCAAACTCTTCCATCAACCGTTGCAGGGTTTCGATATCTTCCCGCGCCACTGCTTCAGAAGAGGCAATCAAACGCTCGATTTGATTCAAACAAGCATTCAAACCCGCCGCAAACTCATAACGGGTCATGGCTTGGTTGCCGCGATAAGTTTGGTTCGGATAACCGGCGATACAACCATAGCGTTCTACCAGACTGCGTAGTGCCTCATAAGCCCAATCCGTAGGTGATACGTCCCGCAATTGATTGACGTTAGTTACTTGGGACATATCGCGATCGCTACCCTGAAGGCTGTTATCTCCCTGAGAGTTGTAGCGATCTAGCTGCTCCAACATGTTATCTACAGAATTATCTGGGAGTGCCTCAGAAGTTGGTAGGGTTTGTGCCAGCGTATTGCTTGCGACCAATGCGGATGCTCCGACAATAGCTGGAGCTGTTGTTAATAAACGCCAGAATAGTTTAAACATTTTATCCTCACACCTAAAAGTTGACTATCCACTTAAATCAAAAGATTATTAGTTTAGGATGTCGTTATTTCCACACTTCAGGCTGTGTGTTTACAGCCCAAATTCAAACAATAGTATACTCTAGTCTTTGTCAAATTTTAGATTGAGAATTAATAACAATAATTTATTGATTTAAATTAATTCTCAGACCTCTAGCTATCAATTAATCGATTTAGTTACCGAGTTAAAACTGTGAGAATAGCTTGAATCCCTTAGATTTTTAACACAGCCTGTTCCCTTAAATCCTACGTTGGATATCTAATGAAATAGTAAAGCTTTGGTAAGCTTTAGGTTAAGAAACATTGATGAAATCGAGCGAGCTTCCCAGCAAGCGATCGCCAACAAAAATATTAATTTTTTTTTAGAAAACTTAAATGTTAATTTCTGTGTCCGGTAACAATATAAGAGACTCTTTGAGCAATATTAGTGCAATGATCTGCCATTCTTTCTAAATGACGAATAATTAGTCCTAACAACAGAATAGGCTCCACTACCCCTTGAATATCTCGTTGATAGGCTAAAGTATCGTACAGCCGCTCGTAGGCAATATCGACGGCATCGTCTAACCGCTTTACTTTTTCGCCGGCACTAGCATCTAGATCGGCTAGAGCTACCAAACTAGTAGCGAGCATTAACTGAGCGTGATTAGACATTGCCTCAATCTCCTTTAAACAGCGATGAGGAGGATATTTTACTAATTTAACTGCCATTTCAGTGAGATCTTGGGCATAGTCGCCAATACGCTCTAGATCGCGCACTAGCTGCATAAAAGCACTTAGTAAACGTAAATCTTGCGCTACTGGTGCTTGTAGCGTCATCAAAGTAGCACATTCTAGCTCGATCTGACGGTAGTATTGATCGATTTGTTTATCCAAAAAGATAATTTTATGTGCAGCATCGAGATCGCGCTCGAATAAACACTGATGACTCAGGCGAAAAGACTGTTCGACCAAAGCCCCCATCCGCAGGACATCCTGTTGCACACGCCGTAGAGAGCGTTCGAAATGGGTCCTTTCCCAATGGGTAGCTTGAGATGATAAAGTCACGGGTTAGTAATCGATCAATTTATTTATATTACCTTCTTACTTATAGTGATAGCAGGAAAAGTTTAAGATTTAGTTAGCCTTTGTATCTTGAGTAACCAAATTATCCTAAAATTCTTCAGTTTGACTTACAGGAAGAATAACCTGCAACCATCCACCACCAGTTTGAGGATGATTTTGGGCTGTAATCGAACCTCCATGCGCTCGAACAATTTGCTGGACGATGGCGAGTCCCAAACCACTGCCGCCGGCAGAACTAGAAGAGGGAGATGTCTGTCTGGTACGGGAGCGATCGCTTCGGTAAAGACGCTCGAAGACATGGGGTAGATCTGAAGCTACAAAGCCAGTACCCGAATCGATAATGTCAATAATAATTTTTTGTTGCTCCTGGGGGAGCAAACTATCTGGGGTGGGGGCAGTAACCTTTATCAAAACTTGACTTTGCCGAGGGCTATGTTTAATCCCATTATCTAGTAAGTTGAGAAAAACCTGAGTCAGGCGGGATTTATCTGCCTGTAGTTGGACTGATTCGCGGTCGGGATAGAATAGGGTAACTTCTTGTTTCTGAGCAAGGGGTTCGAGGATGTGACAGACAGATAAAATGAGTTCTTTCAGATCGACAGTCTGATATTGCAGCGATTCGAAGGGATCTGCTTGAAGTTGTGTCAAATCTAACCATTCTTGTACGAGTTTACTCAAACGGTTTGTTTCTCTCAGCATCTGTTCTACCCAACGGCGTTCGGGATTTTCCAGTCGCCCGACCAAATTTTCAGCTACCAAAGCAATAGAGGTTAGGGGAGTGCGCAGTTCGTGAGCCAAATCGGCCAAAGCGCGATCGCGAGATTGAGACAGTTCCACTAAAGGTTGGCGGTTGAGTAGAAAAATACCTACTTGTCCTTTTGGTAGGGGAAAGCCATAACCAGTAAGGGCGACAGACTGAACTTTACCAGCAAATGGTTGAGATTTGTAAGGGGTGGTTCCTCCTTTCGATGAGGTTATTTGCTCTGGTTTTGTCGATACATACTGAGTGAAATAGAAGTCCCAATCTTGCACCTGAGGTTGTTGGGATTGGCGAGTTTGCTCGATCAATCGATCTAATTCGTAGGAACGAACCAACTCCAACAATAAACGTACCTGTCCCGGTTGCCAGCGATCGATTTTTAATAGCTGTCTTGCCTCTTGGTTACACCAAAGAAGCTGATTTTCTTCATCTATCCTTAAATAACCAATAGGGGCTTGTGCCACCAATTCTTGCCAAATTTGTCTTTCTTGCTCTATTTCTTGTTGCTGTTGATGAAGATAAGTTATTTCTCGACGGACTAGGGAAATATCCGATAGAGAAGTAACTAAATCAGCATGAGGAGAAAAAGAATCGAGAATTCGTTTTAGTCGATATCTAAACCGATATTGCTGCCACAAATAAAGGCCAATCCCAACACCTAACCCCAGTAAAAACTCGACAACAGCCATCTATTATTAGTCCTTAATGGTAGAGCGAACACTTTTGGCATTTGCCGAATTACTTGTTCTTGAATCGCAACTAATAACTAAAGACTACTAATATCACTCTTGAAATTGGCAAGCAGTTAGGAAGTATGAGAAAAAATTTAATAGAGCAAGACTAGCTCTAGTGCCAGCAGCTAACCAAAACGATAGCCAAAACCGCGAACGGTAATCAGATATTCTGGTTGAGAAGGGTCTTTTTCCAATTTTTCCCGCAGCCAACGGATATGAACGTCGACGGTTTTGGTGTCGCCCAAAAAATCGGGTCCCCATACCTGTTCGATTAGTTGTTCTCGCGACCAAACCCGTCGGGGATAGCCCATAAATAATTCCAATAAACGGAATTCTTTGGGCGATAGATTAACTTCTTCTCCGCGCACTAAGACTCGGCACTCTTGGGGAAATAAATTAATATCCCGGAATTTTTGTACTGGCGTAGAAGATATGGCAGTATATCGCTGACGACGAAGTAAGGCTCGAGTGCGAGCAATGAATTCTTTTATACTAAAAGGCTTAGTTAAATAGTCGTCTGCTCCCACTTCTAAGCCGAGAACGCGGTCTGTTTCACTTCCTTTAGCACTGATAACCAAAATGGGAACGATATTGCCTTGATAACGTAATAAACGACAAATATCCAAACCATTGATCTCTGGTAACATTAAGTCCAGTACGATCAAATCGGGCATAAAATCTGGATTAGCCGGGTCAGTACCTTGAAGAATATCGATCGCTACGCGCCCATCTCGAGCAGTGCGTACCTCATAGCCTTCCTCTTCCAAAGCAACCACAATCATATCCCGAATTAGCTCTTCGTCTTCTACCAAAAGTATTCTGTTTTTTTGGTTTAACTCAGAGCCTGAAGAGGTTTGGGTGATTTCGAGAGATAACATAAAAGAATAGATGAGTTTGTCTCTATGCCCAACATATACACTAAAATCATAGCGTTATATTGTTAAGATTTTGAACTGAGATGTTAAGTGTTAGGCAGTAAAACGAAAAATTAAGGTTTGGCAGGGATAAACGGGAAAGGGCTTTTTTGGTTATTAGTTATTAGCTACTAGGTGATAGGTGGGCTTGGGAATTATTATTTAACCTAAAACCGTTCAAGGCGGTCACCACTTATCCCGCAGCTATAATTGGATTCCAGCAAACCTGTAACCTGATATCTATATATTCTATTGATTATGATTATTTATCTTGTAGATCAAAATAAAATCACCAAGGGAATAACTGCACTATGAAAGGATGGCTAGTTAGTGTTGCTATTTTATTCGTGCTAGCAGAGGTATTTTTGTGGCTCAAAGATTTTATTTTACCTTTACCGATTTATCTGTTGGGCGGAGCTTTTCTGGCGATCGCTTCTAATTATGACAAAGGTATGAATGTTCTCTTTAAACACGAGTCGAACCAAAGTGTAGATAAAGTTTCACAAACGGCTACTCTCGTCGAGAAAGTTGACCTTTTAGAACCGCAATCTACTTCTCTATCTTTTAATAGCAGCAATCGACAGCAATCGAACGAGATGGCGATCTCGCCAAAGACTAGGCACTGCGCAACCGCCGAATCAGCAGATACTGCCAAACAAGAGAAGCCGTAAGTAGATGAGTATAAAAAATAAATCCAGTTACGATTGACACGAGGACGTGGGAACAAGGGGACGGGGAGAAATTGATTTTTAATTTAAACTAAAATCCTGTGGTGGTATAAAACACATCTCTTAATCGACAGATAAATTTCAAGCGATTAATACTTTAATTTTGTTATCGTGTTTGTAACAATTAGAAATATACTTACCAATTGTGGTATCCATGGTTGTCTCTCCTCCTTCTACCCAACTGACCTCCCAAGACTCCGATCGTCTCAAGCGAGTTTGGGAGACTATTGATGCAGATAGTTGCCCCTATACATACAATTTTCACATGCACACTATCTGCTCTGACGGTCAATTAACACCCTTAGCCTTAATCGAGCAAGCAGCTAACATAGGGCTTAAGGGTATGGCAATCACCGATCATCATTCTGTTCGCGGTTATCAAGCAGCTCAAGATTGGTTAGTTCGGATTACTCAACAATCCGAGCAAGTTTCTCTACCTCATCTTTGGACGGGAGTGGAAATTACCGCCAGTTTGGAAGGAGTGGAAGTGCATATTCTCGGCTATGCTTTTGCTCCAGAAAATCTAGCCATAAAACCCTATCTTCAAAGAAAAAGTCCTGAAGGAGAAAACGCAGCAGCGAAACGAGTTATTGCTAGCATACATCAAGCAGGAGGTTTGGCTGTTCTAGCTCATCCCGCTCGCTATCGTCGTCCCGCTCAAGAGTTAATCCCGCTGGCAGCTAACTTTGATATTGATGGAGTTGAGGCTTATTATGCCTACACCAATCCTCAACCCTGGCAAACTAGTCCAGTACAAACGAAGCAAGTAAAACAGTTAGCCCTAGAATATAATTTATTTACTACTTGCGGTACCGATACCCACGGCTTAAATTTACTTCGACGCATTTAACTAGCATTTCGCAGGTAGGTCAGTAGAGTGTTATAACTAGAAGCAACGACATCTTGTGCTGGAAGTGGATGTCGATCGATTGCATAACGAAATCGACGTGTAGCATGATTGACTTCAACAATGCGTTCTTTCAATTCGGTTCCATCAATCATGGTGCAAAATCGGGAAGCTCCTTCCCCTGAACCTTCGAGCCGACAACTTTGGATAATCGGAAACCACTGGTGAACATCTCCACCTGAACTGATCGTTGCCCATATTGCGTCGGCTTTTCCTGCAATTTCTTGTTCAACAGTTACAGCTTGTTTCATTGTTTTCCTCTTGTGATTGAGAATGATTGAAGATATCAGAATAATTATTCTGGAATAGAGCAAAAAAAATTAGAGATGCTCTAGCATAGTAAGAATACCCCTGACGTAAGTTTAAACATCCTTTCTGGGGGCAGGCGATCTTGCATACGTTGTTAGACCAAGAACACTCCCAACTAGAAATTCAGTAACCTGCGTAATCTCAGTATCTTCTGCTATTTCGCCATTTTGCTTAGCCCTTTTCAAGGCTCGGGCAAAACCCTGACGAAGTCGAGCAAAGTACTGCTGAACTCTAGATACAACTATTTCGTCGTGCGATGCAACTTCAATAGCCGTATTGCAGATGAGGCAGCCTAAGGCACTAGAGGGATGATCGAGGTATTCGATGAATTGTTCAAAGAATTGCTCGATCTCCGCTAAGGAAGGGTCTGGCTGTTTTCTCTCAAACATCGATAGACGTTGAGAAATAACCGTACTCAGATACCAATCAAGCGCACGCTGAAATAATGCTTGCTTGCCACCAAAAGTTTCATACAAGCCGTAGCGTTGTACGCCTGAATGCTGCACTAAATCAGCCATTGATGTATCCTGATAACCCTTTTGCCAGAATAAGTGCATCACTTGCTCAAGACAAGCTTCAGGGTCAAACTCTTTATAGCGAGGCATTTTTAATCCAGAACAGTTATTCTGAAATTAGAATAACTGCAATACGGAGGACGAGGTGAAAAGACGCATTTCTCAGCAGCAGTATCAACAACTATTTGATTTGACTTCATGCTTTCCGTAGCTTCGGCTTGTTCGAGTTGCGATCGCCAGGTACGTTCTTTTACATTTACCCATCGTGGCAGTGACTTCATCATCGTCTGTACGGCTGCAACTTCTGTATCTTCAGGATTTTGGTCAAATAATCCTATCAACCGAAAAGCAGCTTGAGCGCGATACAAATCTGCTCTTTGCAGCGCACTGTGCAAATTGGCACGAATAATTCCGTTCGGTTTTAACACAGATTTGAGCGCCTGAAGTCCTACTGCTGGATCTGGGAAAAGATAAAGCACCTCGTCACAGTTGATGTAGTCAAATTCCAGTCCCAACTGCGGTAAATCGAGAATATTGAGAACGCGAAATTCCACATCTTGACAGTTATGATATTGGAGGCGCGCTCGCGCTAATTCTATTGATTTTTCCGATAAATCGATCCCAATAACTCTAGACCCTGGATTAGCTCGTGCCAAGGCTAGCGTCTGAAAACCAGTACCGCAACCTGCATCCAGAATGGCAATTTCTTTAGTTGAAGCAACCCGATGATATTTCAGGTAATAGGACGTAACCAAATTGTCAATAACCCATCACCGGAGGTGAGGGCTTGAAAGAAACTATCTAACCAATTAGTTTCCTAAAGACTAAAACGTTGACTAGACTATGTACCTAGAGTACTAACTAGCTTACTGAAGATGGTACTTCAAAACAGGTTACAGATGCCTCCCTAGTCCGCAACCTCTGTGTAAGCCAGTGTCGAAGGGAAAGTATCTACTCCTAATGGAGATTTATAATGCAAACCTTTATACCCGTAGTTGATAAA
>JADEWQ010000244.1 GCA_015207585.1 Pleurocapsales cyanobacterium LEGE 06147
TACCTGAAAATCGCGATTTGGGGATAGTTAAATCCCCTCGCCCGAAACGAGCCAAACTACCTCTCGATTTATCTCCTTTTCCCTCTTGACAACTAGCTTTCACGCTTAACTTGTCACTAATAGGGATGCGGTTGTAGCTTTACCGAAAAAGGAATAGTTGAAGCAGAAAAAATAGCTGAATTAGTTACTGCTCAACTTACCGCTAGTACATATCGCCACAAGGAGAAGACTGGATAAAAGAATTTAATCTCATGCAACCGCTTAACCTCCCCGATCTTGCCAATGCACTAAAAGTTAGCAAAAGCGGCTCTCTTCAATGTGTGATTCGTGCTTGTCACTTTTTCCAAGAAAGGAAATATGGATTTACTCCTCACGACTTGAGACACGCTTACAACCATAGAGGACATCATTTGAACTATAATCCCGCTGCTTTCTAAGTCGTTAGGGCATAGTCTGCAAATGAACAGTACAACTTACCTAAAAACAATGCCTGATACGAGAAGTTTAGAGATGATGAGAGAGGCGATCGCTTCAGAAAAAGAAAAGCAAACGGAACTGGAAAGATTGAAAGCAGAAGTTTAATTTTTAAGGCAAGAAAATGACAAATTAAAGACTGACTATAAATCTACAGAACTAAATTACTAATGTCTTTGGCGATCGCCTGAGGATTCACAATCATGATTGGCTGTAAACACTAACCAACTTAGAAGTTAAAAACTTTTCTGTTTGATTTTCGCTAAAAATCTAAGCTAGTTGTTATTTTTGGTAAAATTTCGGGAATGCTAAAAGAGGACAGTTAGGTAAAGAAGCAACCAAGATGAAATTAGCCTTACTAGAACTTCCGAAAGCTCCCTCAGTATCAGAACAAGCCTTAGCAGAATTAACCGACTATTATCGCCAGTTAGTAGACTACCATCAAAAAGCAGCCGAAACCGCTAGAGAAAAGTTAGTTCATTTAGAAGCTCTTTTAGAACCTATTCATGTAGAAGAAATTACTCCTCTAAAAAATGGTTCTACTCCTGCCTCTTTATCTAAGTCTCAAGAAGAAAAAGTAACAGAGTCTTTATCTCCTACAACTGCCGAACAACTACAAGTATTACAAGTTTCTAGCACTTCCGTTACCAAAGCTAACCTTAAAAAGAAGACTAAAACTAAAAACAATTCTGCTCAAAATAAGCAAGAAAAATCGAGCGAGAAAAATGGTAAAGCTGTTAGCGCTCCTTCTCGCTTACCCAAGCGGGATAAAATGGCAAAATTCGATACGGTAGTAACTGCTGTTAGCCAATGTTTGCAAGCTAATTATCCTCAAGCAATGAACGGCTATCAAGTTCTCCATTGGCTTTATCCTAATGGCTTAAAAATAGATGAAAAAAAAGATGCTTATCAGGCAGTTAGTAACTGTTTGGTCAAAAATTGCGGTAAGCGTGGTTGGGAAAGAACTAGCATCGGTAAATATGTTTGGAAAAAGCGATCTTGAGTTTAATAATCACTTGTTACCAATTCCCCGATCAGTTATCATACTAAATCCGATTGTCAAAACCTATTTATAATAAAGAAGTAGCGAATTGCTCGAGAAGAATGCCCAGAAAAGTTGATTTAGCTCCTCATTATAGCTCTGATGAACTCAAGCAAAAGTACATCA
>JADEWQ010000096.1 GCA_015207585.1 Pleurocapsales cyanobacterium LEGE 06147
TCTCCCGTTATCGTAATGCGGATACTAGTAGCATCTAAAGGTCTGACTGTAACTTCGCTTATCCCTTCTGCGGGATTGGTTTGCCGAAACTCTTCGCTTTCAGGTAAAGCCAATACTGCATCGAGAATGTCGATAATTAGAGTCTTGTTGTCAGGAAAAATCAACGGTTGTAGTCTTTGTCCTATAGGAGTTTCTAAAATCACCTGTAAACCAGTTTCCGTAGGATTGAGGTTGATTCCTGTTACTCGAACAATAGAAGTATTTTGTTGAGCTAATAAATCAACAGCAGAAGTAAAGTAGTATTGCTCTTGTGATGATACAGAAGGCTTTTGTTTACTTTTCTCGGGTATTACTCGTGCTTGTCCTGGTGTTGTTAACAAAAAATAGACAGCACTAAATAGACCCCAAAATTTGAGGCTATTCAATAAACAATTTAAATTCATTTTTTACTCTTGCTCCTTCATTGCCCCTCTGGGTTTCATGCCCAAACTCAGAGGAGTCACCAACTACTTGCAGGCAGCTAAATAATTTAATTACTTGCTAGTTGCGACCATTCTTCTGGCAGCATATTAACAAGAATCTCAAAACTGCCATTGCCGTCGGGTTTAAGCACATAAGCCATACCTTGAGGAGCGGGATAAATACCCGTGGCTGCCTCAAAAATGTCATCGTGACCGACAATTACTGTATTCGTTCCACTTTCAGGTACAGCAGTTAACAAAGGCATAACGTTCTCTTTCATTTGCGCCACCTGTTCTTCGGTGTATTCTTCTGCAGGAGGAAAATTGAGAGCGGGATTTTTCTCATACTTCCCAAAAGCTATATCCGCAGTTTGCCAAGCACGACAATATTCACTGGATATTACTTGACCAACAGGAATAGAATTCTCTTGAAAGGCAGCACCAATCGTTTTAGATTGTTGCCATCCTTCTTCACTTAGCATGCGCTGAGTAGAGCAATCTCCCATAGCTGCACTAACTTGATCGGCGTAGTCTTTTTCAGTTTGTGCGTGTCGAAAATAGATTATGTGACCGCCTTGTTGTAAAGCATTCAGTAATTCTGTCCCAGAGAGTTTATCTTGAAAATCAGCATTGGCTTGTTCCCCAGGACTCAACTCGGCACCGCCTTCACCACCTTCACCACCTTCACCACCTTCACCACCTTGAGCTAGGAGGTGAGTAGTAATATTGGGTTCATCGGTTTCTTCTGCATTGACAACAACGTTACTAGATACACCAATAGCAGTTGCTAAACCTAAAGCTAGAAATAGTTCTACGGATTTTAATTTGTTGCCCATGTTATTTCCCAGTTCCTAATAATTTTGACCTCCGCGAAGGGATACTATTCTTCTTTAGTTGCTGCGATCGCGAATTTAGCGCCCGGAACTTGACGCAGACGATCCATCACTTTCACTACTTGTCCGTGTTCGACTTTTTCATCGGCGTTAATGATTACTAAAGAATCAGAATTAGGTTTAACTAGGGCGCTGACTGCTCCTTTTAATTCATCGAGCTTAATCGGCTTGCGGTTGAGAAACATATCCCCATTTTGCTCGATGGTCAGATTGACTTGTACGCTCTGTTTAACTTCTGTAGTTTGAGCGGAGGGTAAATTTACTGGCAAACCTTCGGAGCGAGTTAGAAACAGGGTTGAAATAATGAAAAAGGCAAGAATCGAGAAGATAACATCGATCATCGGCACGATGTTAATTTCAAATGGAGTCTCGAATTCATCGGGGAGACGCATAGGTTCTTCCTCCTTCATGTAGACGACGATAAAGCAGTTCTAGCTGACCGCCATATTCTTGAATCAAAGCCAATTCCCGCAGGTAGAACCCGCGAAAAGCATTGGCAAACAAAAGGGTACCAATTGCCACCACCAGTCCCATGACTGTCGAGATCAAAGCCTCACTAATTCCTCCAGTGACTCCAGCCGTGTTGGCATCTCCTACATTGCCAAGTTCCATAGATGCAAAAGCACGGATTAAGCCCAAAATCGTACCTAATAAACCTAACAAGGGTGAGGCAGTGATAATTGTCTGAAACAAAGTATTAAATCGTCTTAAAGTTGGCAGTTCTGCTTGAGTCGCACTTTCTAAAGCCAAGCGAAACTCTGAGGTAGTAGGAGATTCTAACTCTAAAGCTTCCAAGAAAATTCGCGCGATCGGCAGATCGGCATTCTGCTTCAGTCGTCTCACAGCTGCATAAGGATCGGATTGATAAAGGGAAAGCGCTTCTTTGACAACTCGACGCTGCTTGCGCTTAATCCGCATCCAAAATACAATTCGCTCTACGATTAGAGCAACTGCTAAGAGGGAAAATCCAAGTAAAGGCCAGGCAACGATACCGCCTGCCGTCCAGATATTATCAATTGGCATACAGGTTACAAAATCAGTTGAAAATTGTTTTCATTTTGCTAGCTTCGTATTCTACTACGGTTTATTGCTATTTATTTGCATCTATTTTTTTAAGTTTCCTTTCGTCGATCGCTAACTGTGCGCAACATTAGTTAATTTATTGAGATGATTATTGTCTGTTTTCTAGTTTTATCGTATAATTTAGAGCTCAAAAAAACTCAAAATATTTTTTCTTGATCGAGACGTAGTTGTCGTTATAAAATCTACTGACAAATACTAAAAATTAGCAAAAGCTTAAATACAGAAACTTGAGCTCAAGTAGATAAAAATAATAATAAATAGCAATAAGTTATTGGGTATACTTTGCTACAAGCTCTAGAAATGTATGCCCCAAAAGCACAAAATAACTAATCGATACCAAATAACAAATAAGCAGTGCGCAAGTAGCGATTGGGTTTTAAAAATTGTCAAAAAATCTAAATTGTTAGAGATTTTAGAATTTTTCGAGTGAGAAATATCGAGCAATGTCTATTTCTAGCTTTTGCATTCAACAACGCCAGCAAGAACAACAAAAGCTTAAAAAGCTCTTAGCAGTCGGGCTAGCTGGTTCGGCATTATTACACGGAATTTTGGCTTATACTCTAAGTCGTTGGTCTCCAAAACTACCTATAGCAGAAAAGCCGATAGAATTGGTTATTGTCGAGAAACCAAAGCCAAAACCGCCAGAAACCAAAGTAACAGAAACACCAAAACCAACTCCACCGCCTCAAATTAAAGAACCAGAGCCGGTAAAACCTCAACCAGCTCCCCCCCCATCCAAACCAACTCCTCAAAGAGTTTTGACCTCTCCAGAGCCACCAGTACCATCACAACCCATTGTTTCTGGAGCTATTGAAGAATCTCCACCAGCTCCACAACTGAGTGAAAGCTTTACTGAAGGAGCTAGTTCGCCAGATGGTGATGTTGAGGGTAGCGATTCTGGGGTACCTGGGGGAGTGCCGGGGGGTGTCGCTGCTAACACTGCACCACCCCGTCCCGAACCAAGCAGTGGCGAAGGAATAACTTGTGTCAGTAACTGTCAGCCAGAATATCCATCCGCTCTTGAGGGTACAGAGGGTAGTGCTGGTATACGGATTATGGTCGACTCGAATGGTAATGTTGCCAGTGCCGCGATCGCTAGTGCTCATAGCAATACAGAACTCAACCGACAAGCTCTTCTGGCTGCGAGACAGATGCAATTTACTCCTCCACCAGGGGGAGGTAGTGCTTCTGTTCTAGTAACGATTAACTTCACCGTTGCCGGTTCCGATTTCGATCGCCAAGCTCGCGAACGTCAAGAACAAGCAGAAAGAGAGCGGCAGCGGCAAGAACAGGAACGGCAAGCGCAGCAAGAAAGAGAACGTCAGGCACGTCAGGAACAATTAGAACGAGAACGTCAAGAGCGAGCGCGGCAGCAACAACTGGAGCAACAAAGACAAGCAGAACAAGAACAACCGGGTCAAGCTGAAATTGAGCAGCAACAACAGCAACCGCAACAAGAACAAGCTCCAGCGAGGCAGCCGCAGCAAAGATTGCAGGAAGAAGACGAGGAAATGTTACGTGAATTCCGGGAACGGATTGAGCGTCATCAAAGAGAGCAACAACAGTAAGTTAAAAGTTAAAAGTCAAAAATGAATTCGTTGAAAAAGTTAGGATTTACAATCATTCTTGCTTCTGGTTTAGGGTTGGTTAGTTGGCAAGGACAGATTCAAAAGGCAGTAGCAGAAGTAGTCACTTTACCCGATGGAGGAAAGTGCGAAGGACAAATAAGTTCTGGTAATCTTAGCGGTCAAGTTGTCTGCACCTATGGCAACGGCGATCGCTATGAAGGCAATTTTGTAGACGGTAAAAAACAAGGTAGGGGCGTCTATACCTTTGCTAATGGAGGTCGCTACGAAGGCGAGTTTCAAAATAACCAGATTAGCGGTCAAGGAGTCAGAGTATACCCTAATGGCGATCGCTATGAGGGTGAATTTAGCAACGGACAGCCCAACGGTCAAGGAGTTTTTATAACTAAAAATGGCGATCGCTACCAGGGGGAATTTCGCAACGGCGATCCCAGCGGCAAGGGAACTTTTATCTATGCTAATGGCGATCGCTGTTCTGGACAAATCAGTAACGCTCAAATCAACGGTCAAGGAGAATGCAACTATAGCAATGGCAATCGCTATCAAGGAGAGTTTCGCAACGGAAAACCAGAAGGACAGGGAGTCTACACTTTTGCCAAAGGTGGTAGCTATAAAGGCACTTTTAGCGATGGTCAGTTCCACGGTACGGGAGTAAGAGAATACGCCAACGGCAATCGCTACGAAGGAGAGTTTCGCAACGGTCAACCCGAAGGAAAAGGAAAATACACCTTTGCCGATGGCAGTAGCTATGAAGGAGAGATGAGTCAAGGAGAGTTTGCGGGAACTGGCATTTATCGAGAAGCCAATGGCAATCGTTACGAAGGAGAATTCAGTAATGGTAAGTTTAACGGTCAAGGAACTTATATTTTTGCCAATGGCGATCGCTGTTCCGGAACGTTTCAAGACGGACAGTTAAATGGCGAAGCCGTGTGCGATTATGCCAATGGGGATACTTTTAGAGGAGAATTCCGTAACGGTCAAAAGCACGGACAAGGTACGCATATTTTTGCCGATGGAACGCAAGTAGAAGGCAGTTGGGAAAATAACGAATACCAAGAGTAGTTGAAATATCAGGAATCTTCGAGCTAGATAATCTCGTTCTTAGTAGAATGCGCGAGAATCCTCCGCTTCTAATCGAAGAATTGGAGCGTGAGATGAATCGCGGCAGCCACTTGTGGTAAAGTAAATGCTAGGTTGGTACACCAACCCCAAACGCGAAAACCAAGCGTCAAAGAAAACTGACACTCCTGCGGAAGGCGGGAGTCTACCTGTGGACGCTGTGTAAGACCAAAGTAAACCTCGTTTGCTAAGGCAACGGCGAATGAAGCAGGAAGCCGCTCTTGTAATCGAAGAATTCAAGAGATGGTACTTCACTAGCCTTTAGAATAGCTGACAAAAATGAATAGTTATACTCAAGAACTAAAAAATACTGCACGGGCAATGGTTGCTGAGGGTAAAGGTATCTTGGCAATGGATGAAAGCAATGGTACTTGCAACCGACGCTTTGAAAAACTGGGGATTGCTACTACAGTAGAAAATCGTCGTGCTTATAGAGAACTGATTTTAACTACCCCCAATTTGAGTAACTATATCAGTGGTGCAATTTTATACGATGAAACAATTCGTCAATCGACTCAAGAGGGCGTACCTTTTGTTAAAGTAATGACTGACGCTGGGATGATACCGGGAATTAAAGTAGACACGGGAGCAAAAGATTTAGCTGGGCATCCTGGAGAGAAAGTAACTGAGGGATTGGATGGCTTGCGCGATCGCATTGCTGAATACTATGAAATGGGAGCGCGTTTTGCTAAATGGCGGGCAGTAATTACCATCGGTGATGGTATTCCCAGTTATGGTTGTCTTGAAGCTAATGCTCATGCTTTGGCTCGTTATGCAGCCCTCTGTCAAGAAGGTGGTTTAGTACCGATTGTCGAACCAGAAGTCTTAATCGATGGCGACCATACTATCGAACGTTGCTATGAAGTAACAGAAAAAACTTTACACGAAGTATTCCGTCAATTATACGTGCAGAATGTCGCTTATGACCAAATGATTCTCAAACCCAGTATGGTCATTTCTGGTGCAAGTTGTCCCGTACAAGCTAAGGTAGAAGAAGTCGCTACAGCAACTATGGGCTGTTTGTTAAATACAGTTCCTCCTGCCGTACCAGGAATTGCCTTTTTATCTGGGGGGCAGAGTAAGGAACGAGCTTCTGCCCACTTAAACGCCATGAATGTAATGTTTAAAGCTCAATCTCCTTGGCGAATTACCTTTTCTTATGCCCGTGCCATTCAGCAACCTGCATTGGAATATTGGCGCGGTAATCCTAGTAATGTTGCCGAAGCGCAAAAACTACTGCTGCATCGGGCAATGTGCAATAGTGCTGCTAGTCAAGGTGCTTACAATACAGATATGGAGAAACAACCTGCATTAGTTTAGTTCCCTTGGTTTTGTTAACAGATTTTCCTTTAAACCTCCTAATTTACCCCATGCAGTAACGAGTAATTTAGTTTGCTTGTTACTGTTTTCTCGATCGAAATGAATAAAGGTTTAAGTCAACGGCAGTTGTGTGAATATTTTGGCTGGGATTATAAGACTATAGCTCTTGAAGCGAAGAATCAGGGGTTGAGTACTCATGCTTATGTGTAGCAAAAAACAGGTTGGATTTTACGACAAGAAAAATATTATCCCTCCACTCGCCTAACCTTTAACTAGAAAGACGTTGGCTAAATTCTTGATATCGATCTGAATCTAATCCTTGCTGCAATACTGCTAATACTTCATTCATCTTTCCTGATAATAATGAAGGTATGGCTAACCACAAGCCGGGAAACACTCTCGAACAAAGAATGCCTTCTGCATCTAGTTCTAGCCTTACATATTCTCCTGCTTCGAGGCAAAACCAATCCAGTTCATTTTCATATACCCGCCAGACAAGATATTCTTGCACTCCATTGCGTCTATATGCCCGTTTTTTATCGTGCAAGTCGTAAGCAGCACTACTAGCAGCTACCTCTACCACTAATTCTGGTGCACCTTCGATGTAGTCATCCTCACTAATTCTCGCTTGTCCTCCATTAATAAACAGTACTGCATCTGGTTGAGGTTCATTATCTAAATCTAGACGAACTGTGACGTTATCTCCTAATTCCACACCAGGAGTCGCAATTTTGTACATCCCTAACCAGATAATTAAATTGGCGTGAGGTTGCCCATGACTTCTAAAACGTAATGCGGCTGGCACGTAAACGACTCCTTCGATCAATTCAGCTTTCTTTAGATTGGGCATTGCTTGATAACGCCGTTCAAATTCATAGCGAGTGAGGCGATCGCCATTTTCTAAAGGCAGAATGATGGGAGTTGTTCGGTTCGAGGGATTAGCTACCATCTTGATTTTCCCCGTTCAATCCATGTCAAGATTTTAACTTAACCTTTGACTACTATTCTCTAGTTTCAAGCTTTATGGATAGGGAATAATTAGATTGGGCGAGAACGATCTTTGATGAATGTAAATGTTAAAGTTAAATTGAATTTCTAAGCGATCGCGCTGGAAACTTTGAGGTAACGGATCGAAGGGAGCAGATTTCTGTATAGCTTCTAGGGCATCTCGATCGACGCGTTCTTTTCCAGAAGTTTCTACTATCCTCAGTCCAGTAATTTGACCGTTGGGTTCAATGGCAAAAGCAATTACGGTATTGCGATCGTCGCCTGGAGATGAAGGTTGCCAATTTCGTTTTACCCGTCGCCTAATTTCGTCAAAATAGGGGGCGAGATCGTCTTGTCGAGCATCTAGTTTGGCATAGGGCGCTTCTTTTTTAGCAAGAGCTTCAGAATCAAAAAACGAACTACCACCATCTTCTTCAATAGATCTTCGATAAGTTCCACCAAGTAAACTCGCAGCACTAGAATTAGTTGGTGTTTCTTTTGCAGGGACTTTAGTGGTAGGAGAATCTACAGACGGGGAAGGAGCTACTGCTTGAGGCTCGGAAGTAGTTGGAGTAGGAGGTTGAGGCGGTTGAACTGGTTCTGGCTCGGAAGTAGTTGGAGTAGGAGGTTGAGGCGGTTGAACTGGTTCTGGCTCGGAAGTAGTTGGAGTAGGAGGTTGAGGCGGTTGAACTGGTTCTGGCTCGGAAGTAGTTGGAGTAGGAGGTTGAGGCGGTTGAACTGGTTCTGGCTTAGATGCCACTGAAGGAGTTGGTTTGACTACCTCAGAAGGTTTTATCTCTGACTGGGATGAAGCAACTTCTGGTGTAGAAACAGGACTAGAATTGGTTGCCGTGTCTCCTCTCTTGTCAGTGACGGGAGGTAATTCTGACTTAACTTTTCCCTGGGCGATAGAATTATTTGCTGCCCGACGGTTAGTTTCTGGTGGTGGTCGATCCGCTGATTCTTCTGAAGGAACGATGATAAACTCAATAGGGGAATTGTCTTGTTGCTGCTTTGTAACAGGTTGCGAGCGCTCTTGAAGAACAATTACCAAGGCTGCTAACCCATGAATTAGCAAGGAGACGAGAAAATAAGGCAATAAAGAATGAGAATGAATTTGGCGATGCGATCGATTTTGTTCCAAACTCGTCATGACTAAAACCAAGTAAATTGCTCGCACTTTAATTTTAATAACATGGTTATCGTGAAGCTCAACGCGCCAATTCAAAAAATCCAATCAAGCTCCCCATGGAATTTAATAATTTCTGTAACTTCAATTACTTACTGCTGCCAATCAAATATAATAAGGCCATTCGCACGGCTACCCCGCTAGTGACTTGTTGAGAAATCAAACTTAGTCGGGGGTCGTCCATCAAGTCGGAACTGAGTTCTACGCCGCGATTTACCGGACCTGGATGCAAGATTTTTACCTCTGGTTGACACAGTTCCAAACACTCTCGCGTAATTCCGTAACGTTGATGATATTCTCTGAGACTGGGTAGTAGATTAGCACTCATGCGCTCTTTTTGCAGGCGCAAAGTCATCACAAAATGAGCATCTTTAAGAGCTGGTTCTATTTCCCAATGCAGATATAATTTGTCCTTTTGCTCGCCGTCAAGTATTTCCAGGAATAGTTTGGGCAACAGAGTAGGGGGACCAGCTAAATGGACTTGGGCTCCTGCGGCAGTCAAACTATAAATATTAGAACGAGCTACCCGCGAGTGCAAAATATCCCCGACAATAGCAATCTTTTTGCCCGAGAGTAATTCTAAACGGGGATTATCTGTATCTAAAAGAGAAGTGAGGGTAAATAAATCTAATAACGCTTGAGATGGATGTTGATGCTGTCCGTCTCCAGCGTTGAGAATGCTTACTCCCGACTCCAAACGATCCATTTCTAAGGCGATCGCCTGAGGAACTCCAGAGTGTTGATGGCGAATCACCATAATATCTGCCCCCATCGCCAAATAAGTTTTGGCAGTATCTAAAATTGTTTCTCCTTTAGTCAGGGAAGAAGTTCCCGTAGAGAAATTGAGGATATCAGCCGACAGCCGTTTTGCGGCTAGTTCAAAACTACTACGAGTGCGGGTTGAAGGCTCAAAAAATAAATTAGCTACTACCTGCCCCTGTAAAGCAGGTACTTTTTTCGTGCGTCGGGAAAGCACTTCGCGAAAACTAGCAGCAGTTTGCAACACTGTTTCATACTCTGCGACAGTAAAATCCGCTAAAGAAAGAATATGCCGTCGAGTCCAAGTAGTTGTTGCCATAAGCGATCGCGAATATGCCACTATAACAGAAGTATTACAATTTATACCATTTTGGATTTAGAAATAGAGAATGGGCTTTTTCAGTTATCCGTTAAGAAGTCAGGATTCAGGAGTCAGAAGTAAATATTATTTACTGAATAACTGATAACTGGTCACTGATAACTGATAAGTCTCCCCTCCCTTGTTATACTAAGCACTAAAATATTTGATAAATGGTTGATTCGACGGGGAATTAGATTAGCACAGCATGCAGCCTACCGATTCGAGTAAATTTACAGAACAAGCTTGGGACGCGATTGTCAAATCCCAGGAAGTTGCCAAACTCTTCCAAAATCAAAATCTTGAAGTAGAACACGTTGTTCTTGCCTTGCTAGAACAAGAGGGGTTAACACGTACTATCCTTACTAAAGCCAATATCGAAGTTCCTCGTCTGAAACAACAGTTAGAGGTTTTCACTCACCGTCAACCAAAAACTGGGGCAACTCAACTATATCTGGGTCGCGGACTAGATGAGATGCTCGATCGCTCAGAATCTTGTCGGGCAAGTTGGCAAGATAAATTCATCTCTGTCGAACACTTGTTAATGGGTTTTGCCGAAGACAATCGCATTGGCAGACGTACTCTGCGCAGTTTTAATTTAGATCCTCAAGATATCGAAAAGGTCATTAAGTCTATTAGAGGTACACAAAAAGTAACTCAGCAAAATCAGGAAGAACGCTACCAAGCTCTAGAAAAATACGGGCGCGACTTAACCGAACAAGCCAGAGGGGGAAGACTAGACCCCGTAATCGGAAGAGATGAAGAGATTCGCCGAGTTATTCAAGTTCTTTCTCGTCGTTCCAAGAATAATCCCGTTCTTATTGGCGAACCGGGAGTAGGCAAAACGGCGATCGCCGAAGGTTTGGCTCAACGTATCGTTAACGGTGACGTACCGGAATCTTTGAAAAATCGTTCCTTGATTTGTCTCGATATGGGTAGCTTGATTGCAGGGGCAAAATATCGGGGGGAATTTGAAGATCGCTTGCGATCGGTTCTTAAGGAAGTTACTGAATCGGATGGACAAATCGTTTTATTTATCGACGAAGTTCATACTGTCGTCGGTGCGGGTTCTCGCGAAGGATCGATGGATGCGGGGAATTTGCTAAAACCAATGCTGGCAAGGGGAGAACTGCGCTGTATCGGGGCAACAACCCTCGATGAATATCGCAAACATATCGAAAAAGATCCGGCTTTAGAAAGACGTTTCCAGCAAGTATATGTCAAACAACCGAGCGTAGAAGATACAATTTCTATTCTGCGAGGACTGAAAGAACGCTATGAAGTCCATCACGGAGTCAAAATTACTGACTCTGCCCTAGTAGCCGCGGCATCTCTTTCCCATCGCTATATAACCGACAGGTTCTTACCGGATAAAGCGATCGATCTGGTGGACGAGGCGGCAGCCAAATTGAAAATGGAAATTACTTCCAAACCAGTAGAATTAGAAGTCCTCGATCGCCGTCTGATGCAGTTACAGATGGAAAAACTGTCTGTGGAAGGAGAAAGTCAACGTCCCGGTATTCTAGTAATCGATCGCGCCTCCAAAGAAAGACTAGAACGCATTCAACAAGAAATCGATGAATTAGAAAGCAAACAAAAAGAACTTTCTTCCCAATGGCAATCGGAGAAACAACTTTTAGAGGAAATTAATGCCCTCAAAGAAGAAGAAGAACAACTACGCTTGCAGGTAGAACAAGCAGAAAGAGCATACGACCTCAACAAAGCTGCCCAACTTAAATATGGCAAACTTGAAGTCTTGCAACACGATCTAGAAGCAAAAGAAACTAAACTCCTAGAAATTCAATCCCAAGGAACCGCTCTTCTGCGCGAACAAGTTACCGAAGCGGATATTGCTGAAATTGTTGCCAATTGGACGGGTATCCCTGTCAACCGTCTCCTCGAATCAGAACGCCAAAAACTGTTGCAACTCGAAAGATACCTTCACCAAAGAGTAATCGGACAACAAGAAGCTGTGGCGGCAGTAGCAGCAGCCATTCGTCGCGCCCGTGCAGGCATGAAAGACCCTGGCAGACCGATCGGTTCTTTCTTGTTTATGGGACCGACAGGGGTGGGCAAAACTGAATTAGCTAGGACTTTAGCTGCCTTCTTATTTGACAGTGAAGATGCTATGGTTCGCATCGATATGTCCGAGTACATGGAGAAACACGCTGTCTCGCGATTGATCGGTGCGCCTCCGGGTTATGTGGGTTATGAAGAAGGAGGGCAACTTTCAGAAGCGATTCGTCGCCGTCCCTATTCGGTAGTCTTGCTCGACGAAATAGAAAAAGCCCATAAGGATGTGTTTAATATCTTGCTGCAAGTTCTAGATGACGGACGAATTACCGATTCTCAAGGCAGAGTAGTAGATTTTCGCAATACTATTATTGTCATGACCAGTAATGTCGGTGGCGAACACATCCTCAATGTCACTGGCGATAATACAGATACAGATTATGAGAAAATTTATAAGCAAGTCACAATCGCTTTGAGAAAATATTTTCGTCCGGAATTTCTTAACCGCATCGACGATTTGATCATTTTTCATTCTCTCAAACGAGAAGAATTTCGTCAGATCGTTAGTCTGCAAATAAAACGCATTCAAAAACTCTTAGCCGAACAAAAAATTACGCTCGAATTGTCAGAAGCAGCTCAAGATTATATTGTTAATGTCGGCTACGATCCCATCTATGGAGCGCGTCCTCTCAAGCGAGCCATTCAACGAGAAATAGAAAACCCCATCGCTACCAAGATCCTTGAAAATAGCTTTGTAGAGGGAGACAAGATTACTGTGAACTGTGTTGATAATAATCTGATTTTTAGTAAAGAAGAATCCCAGTTGTTGCCGCCTATTGAAACTGTCAATTCCCATTAATCCGAGTTTTGGCTCAAAATAAAAAATCTAGATATTTGACAATATGAATGGAAAAGACTAGGGTGAAAAAGTAGAGTGAAGAAAGACTAGCTCGAAAGTGAAGTTTATTTGTTGATATTCGCTCAGCTTGACGAAGTCAACGCAGCTGCCGTCGCAGCAGAATGTTGACTTGACTAAAACTAAATCTCGCTCAATAAATGGTTCTCACTAGCTAAAAAAGTTTCAAAATGAAGTATTAATAGTAGCTTAATCTAAGTTTTTAGCGAGATAAAGTTTAGAGGACAAATAAGCTCTCATTTTGAAGAAATTCTGGGTAGATCCAAAGCATCAAAAAGGAGAATAACAATGACACAAGCCGAACTCGGCAAGACAGTAAAAGTTCACTATACGGGCAAATTAGATGATGGTACGGTATTTGATTCTACTGCTAGTCGCGATCCCCTACAGTTTGCTCTCGGTAATGGTAATGTCATTCCTGGGTTTGAACAAGCAGTAGTTGGCATGAGTCCGGGTGACTCCAAGACTACAACTATTCCTGCCGACCAAGCTTACGGTCCCCATCGTCCAGAATTAGTTATGGTAGTTGAGCGACAGCAAATGCCAGCAGATTTATCAGTTCAAGTCGGTCAACCCTTACAAATTCGCCAGACGAATGGTCAGACAATCCCGGTGATCGTCAGCCAAATTTCAGATTCGAAGATAACTTTAGACGCCAATCATCCTCTAGCCGGACAAGATTTGACTTTCGAAATCGAGCTAGTTGAGGTTAACTAAATTATCCTGCCAACTTTGATAGACCGCTTTCCTGGGCGATCGCTATCAAAACAAGCCTGCTATCAAAGCATGATTAACAGAGAGTCATATGAAGTCCGTTTAATTAGTGGTGATAAAAAAATCTCCGTGTCTTCCTTAATTTTTGCAAGCTGTTAGCCTTTAGCTGTTAGTTAAGAGCTAAGAGCCAGTAGCTAATAGATTTTTGATAACTATTCAAGGGGACTCGATATCAGATGGAAGTGACTCAACAATTAGCACCTACTAAACTAGATGACCGACTGTATCTGCCACAGAGGAACGCAGCATGACAAGAGCTAACGACTTACTTGATAATGTTGACGAAGCGCACTTAGATGTTCAATCCAAACCAAATGAGAATCAGTCAAGCAAAAGTCAGTCGTTAATAAATCAAAAATCATCTACCGAAAATTCTGTTCAGCTTTACTTGCAAGAAATTGGTCGGACTCGGCTCTTGCGTGCGGAGGAAGAAATTGAACTGGCTCGCCAAATTGCAGATTTGCTAGAACTTGAGCGAATTCGTCAACATCTAGCCGAACAACTAGAGCGCGAACCCGACGAACGAGAATGGGCAGAGAAGGTTGATATGTCTCTGCCTGCATTTCGCTGTCGCTTGCGGCGCGGTCGTCGAGCCAAAGACAAAATGGTGCAGTCTAACCTACGGCTTGTGGTGTCGATCGCCAAAAAGTATTCCAAGTGCGGACTTCCCTTTCAAGACCTAATCCAGGAAGGCAGTTTGGGTCTGATTCGAGCGACAGAAAAATTTGACTCTACCAGAGGCTTTAAATTTTCCACCTATGCTACCTGGTGGATTCGCCAGGCAATTATGCGAGCGATCGCCGATCAATCTCGTACGATTCGTCTCCCAGTTCATCTTTACGAAACTATTTCTCGCATCAAAAAAACTACCAAACTGCTCTACCAAAAACTAGGTCGCAAACCGACAGAAGAAGAAATTGCCACGAACATGGAAATGACTGTCGAGAAATTGCGGTTTGTTGTCAAATCCGCTCAATTGCCGATTTCCCTGGAAACTCCCATCGGTAAGGAAGAAGATTCTCGCTTAGGAAACTTCATCGAGTCGGATGAAGAATTACCAGAAGAGCGAGTTTCCAAAATACTACTGCGTGAAGAACTAGAAAATATTCTTCACAAACTCAGTCCCATCGAGCGAGACGTATTGAGACTGCGTTATGGGCTAGAGGACGGACAGATGAAAACTCTTGAAGAAATCAGTCAAATTTTTGAGCTTACTCGCGAACGGATTCGTCAGATTCAAGGAAAGGCGATTCGTAAGTTACGTCATCCCAGCCGCAATAGCGTATTAAAAGAATATATCCGTTGAAAAAATTAGGGAGTTGAGGCTTTGGAAGAGGAACTACGTATACTAAGACTTTCCTCATCAGGTTATTTCATAATCTCCTTATCTTCATTAATCACTGCTCACTACGTCTTCTTCAAGCGTCCGTTGTAGGTAAAAGCCCGCCTTCTGACAGAAATTTTGCATGGGGCGATTTGCAGATAAAATATAAGCAATAATCCGGCTCAGCTTTTTTTGACAACCGATAACACGAAACTGACGCGGTAGTTCAGATCCAATCACTGACGCTGGTAGCGATCGCCAAGAAAATATAGTTATTCCAAATAATTTCCTCGTAGTATGTCAAACAGGAAATAGGGAACAGGGAACGGGGAACAGAGGACAGGGAACAGTTATTAAATTTAAAGTTCAAAATAAAATTGATAATTGACAATTGAGAATTGATAATTATCCATTGAATTCTGACTTCTGACTCCTGACTCCTGCTGTAGCAAGGCTTACAGTTTCTATTTGGAACGACTATAAGTTGATAAAGCTTGCTCTTTAAAGCAAAAATATTAAAATTATTTTTTAAAGTCCCAACCCCTCTTGCATCTCCCCTTCTAGGGGAGACAATTTGTTTCCTCTCGAATAAAAAACTGTCTTCCCTCCTTTTAGGAGGGAAAGAGGGAGGTGGAGAGGGTTAGGGAGAGGTTTGGGGGATGCAAGAGGGATCTCCAAACAAATGCTGTTACTAACGATCCCTCCTAGCGAACCAGCCAAAGAAATTGGCAAAGTTGCACATCACGTTAAAATTATCAGGGAATTAATAAACCTTCCCCTTTTCGATCAGAGAATCAATTTGTTTGAGTGCTTGAGTCATGCCTCGTCGAGCAAGGGATGATATCTTGTTTCCTAGCTCAAAGTTTTCTCCTGGTATTGTAACCCACCAAGCCTTCGGACAATGATTATAAAGAATGTGGGAAAGATTTAAGAGTATTCTTGGATCGCTAGTATGGCTTCCAATATTCATAGAAGAGAGCGGTTTTAAAGGATTTACTCGTACATCTGGCGCAATCGAAGCAAGACAGGCATCGACAAAGATAACTAGTTCTACCTCGGCAATATCTGCAGCTAATTCTGGCGTTAGTTGATGGAGATAAAGCGATCGCACTTCAGGTAAGTGAAAGTTTGCTATCTTCTCAGCTACTATTTGCCCTACACCGTCGTCACTGCGTAAGGTGTTTCCATAACCAATAACTAAACAATACATCAATAAATCGATTAGTATTTTAACTTAATAATTTATCCCTTTGGTCTAAATCCTTCCCTATCTATAAGTGGAGAACAGTTAAGGAGGGGTCTAAATCCTCTTTTTAACTACCTTCTGCCTTCTGCCTTATTTAACAGTATTCTACGGTCACTTCTTTTTGCGGTTTTTGGCGTAAAAATTCGCTCAAATCTTCAATTAAACTTCTGCGAATTGAAATATTTTTGGGTAACAAGGGATTTTGATAAAATTCATTTATTTTCTGTCCTACTAAAAAGGAAATAGAGTCTGCTTGTAAAATTTCTTTGGCTAAAAGATAAGCTCCATTATTATCAAACTTTAGACGGGTAATATCGCCATGGCAATTTTTAATATATTCAGTTGCTTTAGAAATAGTTAAAATTCCTTCTGTAACTAAATCTACATTATTTAAGATTCCTATTGGCGGTAAATCTTTGCGAATGGTTGAAAGCTCCATCTCAATAGTTTCACCCAAATAACTAGCGACAATATTTCCTGTCGTTCCTCCACAAATTATTTTTCTTCCCTGAAAATTCAATAATCGTTCTACATAAATTTTATCTTTTTCTCTATTTAGAGGAGGTCCGGTAAAAATCATCAAAGGATTTCTCTTTCTGACATAAATACCCACAAAAGTTGCATCATCACCAATTTCACCGCGATAGAGAGAATGAGTTTTTTGAATCACATCTTGAATAATAGTTCTAGCCGTATGCGATCGCCATAATAAAATCTCTTCAATATGTTTAACAATATTGTCCCATCCCCAACCAAAATTTAATTCTACTCCCATTCCTGCGTAGAGAACTCCATCACTAATTGCTCCGAGAAAATCTCCTCTTTCTAGATAGCCTTCAGTGAAGGTAACTTTGCGATCTAAAATTTTTTCTGTTTTTGTTTCTAGTTTGACAGCTTTACCCTGACGAAAATATAAACAGGGTGGATTATCAAAATTAATAATAGTAAAGTGATTAGTTTCGCTATTAATTTGAATAATAGTAAATGTAGAATAGGCAATTTTTCTAACTTGGCAAATAGGTAAAGTAGCGATCGCAGTTTTTAAGACTTCCTCTAAGGGAATGTCTGCATTTAACATAGTGATTAAAATTTCTGTAGTCAGGGTAGCAAGAATATTAGCTTTAACCCCACTACCTAACCCATCTGATAAAACAATTGTTGTCTTTTTATTTGTTTTGAGATATTTTACTTTGTCACCACAAAGTTCTTCTCCTTTTTTAGGCAAACTTTGTTGATAAATATCTAAAAAATTATCAAAACCCATTTTAATTTATTTGTCATATATGTCTAAATATTTTCTGCTTTTAACATTTGAATTATTTGCAGTAAATTAACTTTAGTTTCGGCTGTTGTCTCGCCGAGTAAGCCAGCTATTTCTTGGACTACTTTCATTTGATTATCTACAACCTGATTAACTCTTTTAACTGTTTCTATCTTTAGTTTATTTAGTTCTTTTTGCCTTTCTAATTCGTGACTGATATCAACCATGATGCAAGCAATGATTCCTTCCTCTTCTATTGAAAATAGAACTTGATTTACATAAAGATTGTACTGAGGATATTGTTTAGTTTTTCCTCTAATAATTTCACCTTTTCGCCAAACATTTTTAAAATCTTCAAGCTCGTCTAAAATAACTGAAGCTGGTTGACCAATGAGATCGTTGGGTTCAACATGAAACATTTTACAAAAAGCTGGATTAACTAATTTAATATACATATCAGCATCAACGACAATCAAGCCATTGGGATCGTACTCCCATAACAATTTCCATAAATGATTTTGATGTGGTTCTAACATTTTTGCTGACCTTTAATTATGATTTTAAATATTAGGCAAAATCTCTTGAAGGAATTTATCTTCCACATTTTGAGGACTAATATTGATGAATCGTAAATCTTTATATTTCATGACAATCCCATAGCTACAGGTTTCTAAGCAAAAAGATCCTTTCAACTCAATTTTGTCTTGGAGATTATATTCACCAATCAAAGCTTGAAGCTTGGGAAGAACTTCGTACACTCCTAACTGATGGCAAGCAGAACCCATGCATAAAAATAAATTCTCTTTGCTCATCTTTTTCTGATTTTCTTTTCTAGCTAATTTCTAATTATTTTTTAGTATTTTGGCAATTTTTCTTTTATCTATAAATTATGTTAGTACTATCCAGCTTCAGAAAGGTTATCTTTGATTAAAGATTGAGATTTATATATTTTTTTTAAAAAACTTAGCAGTTGCCGTTCAGGATTTTAAGCAAATATTAACTATGTGGGAGCAAGCGATCGCTCGCTCCCATTGAATTAAAAATTAGGTAAAAATAGCTTCGCCTTGCATCTCGACTTCAGCTTGATATCCGTTTCTCTTTTCCCGGACATTGAGATTGAGGATCGGCTCGCCATAGTAAGCATCTGTTAACAGTTGCTTGAGATCGCTAATCAGTGGATAGCGAGGGTTGGTTCCGGTACACTGATCGTCAAAAGCGCGATCGGCTACTTCATCTAACTTCGCCAAAAATTCCGCTTCACTTGTGGCGATCGCCTCCTTAAGAGATACCGGAATATTCAATTGACGCTTTAAGTCTTCGACTGCACCAATGAGCAACTCGACTTTTTCCTCTTCAGAAGTACCGCCTAGATTGAGGTAATCGGCAATCCGAGAATAACGCCATTTAGCATTGGGATATTTATATTGAGGAAAGGTTGCCTGTTTAAAAGGAGCATCAGTGGCATTGTAACGGATAACATGGGAAATCATCAAAGCATTGGCTAAACCGTGAGGTACGTGAAAAGTCGCCCCTAATTGGTGTGCTATCGAATGACAAATTCCCAAAAAGCCATTGGCGAATGCCATACCTGCCATAGTGGCGGCATAGTGAACCTTTTCCCTTGCTTTGGAGTCTTTTGCTCCGTTGTGATAAGCACTGGGGAGATACTTAAATAGCAGGCGAATTGCTTCCAATGCTAGTCCGTTCGTATATTCTGATGCCAAAATCGAGACATAAGCTTCGATCGCATGAGTCAGGGCATCGACCCCTCCATAAGCAGTAAGGGTTTTGGGCATATTCAGCACCAACTGAGGATCGACAATTGCCATTGTCGGGGTTAGGGCATAATCGGCGAGGGGATACTTAATATTGTTGCGGCGATCGCTAACAACGGCAAAGGGAGTCACTTCCGAACCCGTTCCCGAAGTAGTAGGAATAGCGATCATAATTGCTTTTTCTCCTAGAGGCGGTAATTTATACACCCGCTTGCGGATGTCCATAAACCGCATGGCTAATCCTTCAAATTCAATTTCTGGATGCTCGTACATTAACCACATGATTTTGGCTGCATCCATAGGAGAACCGCCTCCCAGGGCAATGATGACATCGGGATTAAAGGTGTTCATCATTTCCAAACCCCGCAACACGGTATCGAGAGAGGGATCGGGTTCTACATCGTAAAAAATGTCGTACTTCAGTCCAATTTCATCGAGTACCTCTTCCAGGCAATGGGTCATTCCCAAATCGTAAACTGGCTTATCGGTAACAATAAACGCTCGCCGTCTCCCAGCCAACTCTCTAATTGCTACTGGCAGCGAGCCGTATTTAAAGTAAATCTTGGGCGGTACTCGAAACCAAAGCATATTTTCCCGTCGTTCTGCCACCGTCTTGACGTTCAGCAAGTGTTTGGGTTCGACATTTTCGCTCGTCGAGTTGCCCCCCCAAGTGCCGCACCCGAGGGTCAGAGAAGGATCGAGACGGAAATTATAGAGATCGCCAATCGCCCCCTGAGAAGAAGGGGTATTAATAAGCACGCGGGAAGCTTGAACTTTATCTTCAAATTTTTTGATGTGCTCGGTATCGAAGGTTGAAGTATAGAGGGCTGCGGTGTGGCCGCGACCGCCAAATTCTACTAGTTGCTCGGCTTTATCTACTGCTTCCTCAAAATTCCGGACACGATACACCGCCAGTACGGGAGAGAGTTTTTCATAAGACAATGGTTCATCTTTGCCAATCTTCTCTACCTCAGCCAAAATTACTCTCGTGCCAGGAGGAATTTCAAAACCTGCCAGTTCGGCGATTTTCGTGACTGGTTGACCGACAAATTCGCCATTTAAGCGCCCATCGATCAGCAATTTACTGGCGAGTTTTTCTCGTTCTTCGGGAGTCACGAAGTAGCCCCCACGGGCGATAAATTCTTCTTTTACTTCGTCATAAACCTCATCCACTACCACCACTGACTGTTCGCTGGCACAGATCGTGCCATTGTCGAAGGTTTTGCTCAGAATGATGGAAGAGACTGCCATTTTAATGTGGGCGGAAGAATCGATGAGAGCCGGAGTATTACCCGCCCCTACTCCCAAAGAGGGATTCCCGGACGAATAGGCAGCTCTAACCATCCCCGGACCTCCCGTTGCCAAAATTAGCTTAATATCGACGTGCTTCATTAAAGCTTGAGATAATAGCACGGTGGGTTCATCGATCCAGCCAATAATATTTTCGGGTGCGCCTGCTGCCACAGCCGCTTCTAGGATGATTTTTGCTGCTTCGATAGTGCATTGTTTAGCACGGGGATGAGGCGAAAAGATAATCCCATTGCGAGTTTTGAGAGCGATCAGGGCTTTAAAGATCGCGGTAGAAGTAGGATTGGTTGTCGGTACGATTCCTGCAAGAATTCCTACTGGTTCGGCAATTTTTTGAAAGCCAAAGGATTTATCTTCTTCAATAACACCGCAAGTTTTTTCGTCTTTATATTTGTTGTAAATAATTTCGGAGGCAAAGTGGTTTTTGATTACTTTGTCTTCGATAATGCCCATTTCAGTTTCTTTGACTGCCATCTTAGCTAGAGGAATTCTAGCAGCGTTGGCAGCTAGAGCTGCTTTTTTAAAGATGCCATCAACTTGCTCTTGTGTATAGGTAGCGTACTGCTTTTGGGCTGTTTTAACCCTTTGAACTAAAGTTTCTAGCTCTTCAATATTAGTGACTTTCATTATTTTCTCAGAATCTAGACTATGTAGCGAGTGCATTTTTTGCCTGTCTGAGAGATATATTAGTCTAATATTTTTTTGAGAAAAGTGTTGCTTTTATCATTAATCGCTGTTCTTGGAGGATATCTGAAAAGTCATATCGGCTGAATTTCTAATGGTTTTTGCCACCCTAGCCCCCTGCCCCTTATATTCGGGGAAAGATTTAAAAGTCCCAACCCCTCTTGCATCTCCCCTAAAAGGGGAGACAATTTGTTCCCTCTCGAATAAAAAAATAATTCCTCCATCTTTTCCTTCTAAAAGGAGGAAAAGATGGAGGTGGAGAGGATTAGGGAGAGGTTTGGGGGATACAAGGGTACTCTAATGTAGCAAATTAGACTTCTCAGACGACCTCTTACATTTCTTTATAAAATTTTTGTTTTTTAGATTTTTTTAATAGTAAACAAATTAACGTTCTAATCGAGAAACGAGTAGAAGGATTTAATATGTGCTTTATGTTGAACGACTATTGCTAGTAGATGGTTCTTGGAATGATTAAAGTGCGGAAAAACCTTTATATTTATTCAAAAATTTTTTTAATCCATTCTGCTCGAATTGCTGCTTATCCCAATCTTCATTATCTACTATTGCCCGAGCTTGCGGATTAATTATATAAGTATGGGTTTTAAGATAAAAATTATGAGACACTAGGCAATTCACTTCAACTCTAATATATTGAGTTCCTTCAAACAAATCCAACCGTTTCAAATCATCATTGGATACATTAAAGTAGACAATTCCCTCTACACTATCTTCTTCTTTAACAGCAATAATACCGGGATAATCTTCATTTTTAATTTTTTTTCGGCGATAGCCAAATATTTGACCTGGTTGTTGTTTATAATCGCCCTCGACCACTAAATTCCATACTTCTGGATACATCAAAGAGCCGTAACAAAAGATATGAACTGAATTATTCATTTTATCCTCCAAAGGCAGTGCCTATCTTTCGCCTATTTCTAGAAAATGGCAATTGTTGATGTCCCATGGGGCTATTGTTAAGAATCAGAATATCGCAATCTTGCCAGGAGAAGACAGTCTTATTCTTCCAGTAAACCCTGACAATCCACAACTTGTAAGTGCGATCGCCCTAAATCATCGATAGTGATGCATAACAAAGATAAATGGCACATATCTAGCGACAGATTTGGTGTATACAAAGATAACAAAGATGAACCGGATTTTTCGCTCTTCGTTCGCTATTTGTGGTTTAACTACTAGTGTGCTTGCCACAATCAGTTTAGCATTAACCAATTATAAAGCAAGTGCTCAAACCGCACCAACAGCACCTTGTTACGCGCAATTTCAAGGGCAGACAATGCTATATATGTTTGATAGTCCGCTTGTTAACTGTGCTAGAACAATTCGCGCTGCAGCTACTCCTGGTGCGCAATGGGGATTCGGAACATGGGGAAACTATCAGGTAAGAATTGACTCTAATGGTAATACTTACGCGAACCCAGGCAACGCTCAATGGCAGTATGTTGGCGTAGCAGTTAACCAAAGCGGCGCAGTAGGAAGTTTATCAGATCGATGCTTTAACGGCGATGTACAAGCGTGTAACCAATGGCAAAGACAATCAGAAAATGCTATCGAGCAGATGGACAGGATGTATCCGCCTGGCTGGTTTCGATAAAATCAATTTAGTTTAATTATTGATAGCTCTAGAGACATCTCCAAAATACAATTATAAATAAAATTAAAAAAGTAAATCAAGCATAAATTGGTCAAACAAGCCAAAATAAATGAGTAATTACACCTGGAAATATATAGAGCAACATCCCCAAGAAGTCAA
>JADEWQ010000097.1 GCA_015207585.1 Pleurocapsales cyanobacterium LEGE 06147
TGCCATGACGCAAGAGCGCGAGCGCACTTTAATCTGTTTCCTTTTTTAGTTTAAAATGCCCTTGATGCTTCTATTTCTATATACTTGACAATTTGTACATTTTCTTAACTTGTCACCAATGGCCAATAATTAATAGCTTTTTGCTAAAAAAAATCTTCTGACTCCTAGATTCTGAGTTCTGTCTACTTATTGAAGTCAGGTAAATTAGTTAAGATGTACTTATATTATTGACATATATATCTGCTATATCTGCACTAATTCTGCATTAATGAAAATTAATTTAAAAATTTGGCGGCAAGCCAGTTCAAATCGAGCGGGCAAGTTTGTTGATTATCTTGTACCTAACGTCCATCCAGATATGTCTTTTCTGGAGATGCTCGACATCCTCAACGAACAACTCATCAAACAAGGAGAAGAACCCGTCGAATTTGATAACGACTGTAGGGAAGGAATTTGTGGTTCTTGCGGTTTAGTTATTAACGGGATCGCTCATGGAGGGCAAAAAAACACCGCTGTCTGTCAATTACACATGCGTCTGTTCCGAGACGGAGATACTATAGTAGTCGAACCCTGGCGAGCGAAAGCTTTTCCCGTAATTAAAGATTTGGTGGTCGATCGCTCTGCTTTAGACAGAATTATTGCTGCTGGAGGTTACGTCTCCGTTAATACTGGTGCCGCACCGGAAGCTAATACCATTCCCGTTCCCAAAGAAGATAGCGATCGCGCCTTCGATTACGCTAGTTGTATCAGTTGTGGGGCTTGTGTTGCCGCTTGTCCCAATGCTTCTGCGTCTCTATTTACGGCAGCCAAGATTGCTCATTTAGCTTTACTGCCTCAAGGACATCCCGAAAGAAAACGCCGCGTCCTCAAGATGAGCGAACAAATGGCGCGAGAAGGATTTGGGGACTGTTCCAACCACGGCGAATGCGAAGCGGTATGTCCTAAAGGAATTTCTCTAGATGCGATCGCCAAGATGCGTCGCGAGTATCTCAAAGCTCAATTTTAAATATTTATATTTTCAAGGTGCTCGAGTAAGCTATTTATGCTCTTGGTTAAGATCGCATCCCTGGTGCTAAAAAACTAACCAATTTCGATACTGTAGTTTGAATACTTTCGGGTGAATTATCCCGAATCAGTGCATTAGGTTTTCTTGCCTGAATTAGCACGCGAACCAGTACTGCAACTGTCAAATCGAGCTTCCAGTCAAGTTCGGTGCGAGAGAAATCGGGAAGCGATCGCCCCAGCGCGTCTAAATAAACCTTAATGCTATCCCCAAATTCTTTCTCGGCAATGGCTCTGATCGGATCGGGTTCGGTGCGGCAACGTCCCATAAATCGAGCGCAATTGGTACTGCGATCGCCACTGTTAAGAACTACCTGCAAAGGAGGAGTCAAAAACGCTTCTAAAATAGCCTCGACACTGGGCGGATCGTCTTGGGCTTGACATTTTGCCAGTCTTTCTAATTGATCTTTGACCACTGGCTTGGCAATTCGAGCCACGACTGCACTGAATAATTCTTCCTTAGAACCAAAGTGGTAATGAACCGCAGATAAGTTAACTTCAGCTTCCCGAATTACGCTACGAAGGGAAGTTCCAGCAAAGCCCCGTTCGGCAAATAAATGTTCGGCGACATTGAGAATCTGCTCTTTGGTATCGGTGGAAGTTGTAGCCTTCATATTCAAACAAACGTAAGAACTATATATTGAATAAACAATATTCTTGTAATCAGTCTATTGCTTAATTATAGAACAGTTTTGCCGAAAATAAACTCGATTCGACTCTTGCTATTTTTTCAAACGTTTGTTTTAATGATGTCGGGACAAGACAATAAATTTTGATTTAAAGCTAGATATAGAAACCAATTTTATCAATATTATCCAAGCATTGCTCGGCAATAAAACGTTTGTTTGATTTGTCCGATTCGTTAGTTGACATTAGTATCAAATGCCATGACTTCCAACCAGTTATCCCATACCGATTCTAATCTCAAAGCCTCGTCAAAGTTTTGCGATCGCTTTCGCCGGGGATCGGGCTTTTATCTGCTTTTAGGAATCGCAGGTGCGGGATTATTATTACTCATTGCCCGCCCTATATTTACTTCATCCTCAGATAATCGCTCTGCGGAAACCGTAGCGGCAGATCGACCCAGAGTCTTACCCGTTGAAACTATCGAAGTTCAGCCTGTTGATTCCTACGAAGTGTCGCGCGTCTATACAGGTGAAATTGTTGCCCAAAGAACTAGCAATTTAGGATTCTCTCGCAGTGGAGAATTAGAACAAGTTTTGGTTAGAGAAGGCGATCGCGCTTTGGTCAGAGGAACTTTACAACCGGGCGATCGCCTTGTCGTCAATGGAACGCATCGCCTCGTCCCGGGACAACGAGTTCGTCCCCTATAAACTCAGAAGTCCAAGGTAAATAGCCACCGTTCATTATTCTCCGAAAAAGTCATGGTTCGTCATTTCTATCGCAATATTCGTTTACTTATTCTTACAGTCGTCCTAATCATTGCTTGGGGAATTTCTTCATTTCAATCCTTGCCACGGCAAGAAGATCCAGAGTTAATCGCTCGCACTGCGGTAGTTAAAACCGCTTTTCCCGGCGCAAATGCCGAACGGGTAGAAGCCCTCGTCACCGAAGTCCTAGAAGCAGAAATAGCCGAGATTGAAGAGATTGAAGTTATTGAATCGGATTCGCGAGTGGGATTTTCCACTATTTCCGTCGAACTTTTAGATAGCGTCACTGATGCCCAACCTATTTGGTCAAAAGTGCGGGATAAAATAGATGATGCGGTGGCTTTGTTTCCTCCAGGGGCGGGTATTCCCGAATTAGATGAAGCCAAAATTAAAGCCTATACCGCGATCGCTTCTATAACTTGGAACTTGCCTGGCGAACCTAACTATGCAGTTTTGCGCCGTTATGCAGAAGAATTGGCGGTAATAATACGTGACATTGAAGGAACGGAAGAGGTAGAAACTTTTGGCGAACCCAATGAAGAAATTTTAGTCGAGATTGACGCACCCGAACTAGTGGCTGTCGGTCTTTCACCCCAAGAATTGGCAAAGCAGATAAATTTGAGCGATGCTAAAAGCAGTGCGGGTCAGCTTCGCACGGAGCAACAGGAAGTGGCGATTGAAGTCGAAAGCCAATTGGAAACTCTAGAGCAGATTCGGCGCATTCCCATTCAGACTGACTCCGGACAGTTTACCAGACTCAGCGATCTTGCTTTAGTGAGTCGTGGTGTTCGGCAACCGCCTACAGATTTGGCTCTGGTTAGCGGCAAACCTGCGGTAGTGTTAGGGGTGTTGATGAAATCTGGCTTGCGTATTGACCATTGGGCTAAAGACGTGCGAGAGCAACTAGATAATTTTCGCGATCGCTTGCCCCAAGGTATCAGTCTCGATCTGATTTTTGACCAGAGTGGATATGTGGAAGAACGTATCGGGACGCTGATTTCTAATCTGGTATTCGGGGCGGTATTAGTGGTAGCTGTTTCCCTGGTGGCGATGGGTTGGCAGTCGGCTTTGGTAGTGGGTGCGGCTTTGCCTCTAGTAACGTTTGCCGTGTTTGGCTGGATGACGGTGACTGACATTGCCATGCATCAAATGTCAGTAACAGGACTAATTATTGCTCTGGGTTTGCTAATCGATAATGCGATCGTGGTGGTCGATGAGATTCAAGTAGAGATGCAGGAAGGAGCAAAACCGGTTGAAGCTGTTGCCAAAACTGTGAATTATTTAAAAGTTCCTCTATTTGCTTCTACTCTTACCACCGTACTTACCTTTCTACCGATCGCTTTACTACCAGGGGCGGCGGGGGAGTTTGTCGGTCCTATTGCCCTGAGCGTGATTCTGGCACTAATTTCCTCTCTAGTAATTTCCCTAACGGCGATCGCGATCGCTGGCGGTATTGCTGGCTCATCCTTGCTGGCACTCTATTTTGCCCCTGCTGCTTTTCTCTGGCTGCATCGTCAAGATAAGCGAGCTAAAAATCAAGCTATCTCTCACCAAAACCATCCTGTAAAAACTGCTTAAAGGCAACGGTTCGATAAACTCTGAAAACTGATAGGAAACTGCGCTCGGTCAAAGCCATTGCTCTTCAATTCAATCAAACGTTTGATATATGACTTTTTCAAACATCTTTTATCTAAAGGAGACAATCCATGACTCGCTTGAAAGTAATTATATTTAGCCAACAAATCAGGAAAATTTGCCCCTAGATACTCTCTCTGACGATTTGTAACAACAAGGAGATTCATATGTTAAATAAAACAGAGGTTTTAATTGTCGGCGCGGGTCCTACAGGCTTGACTACCGCGATCGAACTGGCTCGTCGAAATATTAACGTGAGAATTATCGAGCGTCGAACTCAGCCATCTATTCGCAGTAAAGCTTTAGTAGTTCATGCTCGCACTCTAGAGTTGATGGATATCCTGGGTATTGCTAACGAAATGGTGCGTCGCGGCTACACTTCCCCTGGTATTGATTTTAGTTCTAATGCCGAGAAGCCACTGCGAGCTAGTATGTACGGACTAGATACCCGATTTCCCTTTATTCTAATTTTGCCTCAGGCTGAAACCGAAGCAATTCTCGAACGCCGCCTTAACGATTTGGGTATTGAAGTCGAGCGAGGACGCACTCTTACTAGCTTTACGAAAACTGATGAGGGGATATGCGGTATTGTCGAATGCACCGAGGGCGATACGTTTGAAATTAACGCTCGCTATCTAGTTGGTGCGGATGGTGCAAAAAGCGTAGTGAGAAAAACCCTTGACTTATCCTTTGAAGGTTCGTCTTACTCTTGGACGGCTCTTCTAGGGGATGTTCAATTACAGGGTCATCATGCCGAAGGCGGTACAGAACAGCATTCTAACAATCGCGGTCTGGCATTTATTGTACCCTTTGATGATGGTTCGCATCGTATTGTTACTATCGATCGCAATTATCAAAGCACTCGCCATACCCGCAAACTCAAGCTAGAAGATTTACAGGAGTCCATTAGTGCCATCTTAGAAAAGCCTGTAGAACTAAGCGACCCGAAATGGTTGACACGATGGGGAGCATCTTTACGCCTGGCACCACAATACCGAGTTGGTAGGGTTTTTCTGGGTGGTGATGCCGTTCATATCCACAGTCCAGCAGGAGGACAAGGTTTAAATACGGGGGTTCAGGATGCTTTTAATCTCGGTTGGAAATTAGCTTTAGCCATTGAAGGTACTGCACCAGAAGCTATACTAAATACCTATAATGCCGAACGTCATGCGATCGGAAAAAAGGTATTACGCACCAGTGACTTGCTGTTAAAAAGTTTGCTGTTACATCAACCTCTACTACGACAGCTACGCACCATACTGTTTCAATTATTAATTCCTCTACCACCAATACAGCGCAATCTCGCTCTCAATCTCTCAGGCTTAGGAATTAGCTATCAAACAGGAAAAGGCGATCTAGCTGGGAAACGTATACCCGACATGGAGTTCATGACAGCCAAACACGAACTGGTTCGACTCTATCAACTTCTCAGTTTCCCTGGTTATACCCTCTTACTCTTTATCGATCCCAACCAGGCACGACAGGAAAGAGACAAAATTGATCGCCTGATTGGATATGCCGATAACAGGTTAAAGCCACAAATTATTTTAAACAATGGTTTGCCAGCGCTACACAACTTCCAAGCCAATACCTTGGTTGATTATCGCGGCGATCTTGAAACCAAACTCGGTGCAAAAACTGGTCGCGTTATTTTGATACGCCCAGATGGTTATGTAGCCAGCGATCTCTCTACTCTAGATCCAGAGGCTTTTGCAGAGCAATTGCCAAGTTGGAAAACCAGAAAGATAGCTTCATCCAAAGCTTTAGTCGCCTAATTTTAGTGGCTTGCAAAAACTCTGCGGGTGCGACAAGTGAGTCATAAAACAGACTGTGTCAGGGAAGCAGCCCCGATACCTTGGCGATAAGGCTCTCTCAACATAATGGGGTAAAATGTAGCTTAAGTTACCTTTTACCCTCGTCTGCCAAATAAACTTTCATTTAGACAGTTTACTAAATCTCTCCGAGATTACGGTTTTCCTAAGGATTTGAATTAAACAGCTTGATGAGGAAACGATAGATTTGGCAAAGGCGATCGCTTAAAAAGTTTGAGGAGTTGGGAATATGAAAATACCGATTGATTTACCAAAGGCTGAAATTAATCAATTTTGTCAGAGACATCATATTCGCAAATTATCTTTATTTGGTTCTGTTTTACGGGATGATTTTACGGTTGAAAGTGATATAGATGTATTAGTTGAGTTTGAGCGAGGAAAAACCCCTGGTTTAGCGCTCGTGAGGATGGAAGATGAATTAAGCCATTTATTAGGGCGGGTAGTAGATTTCAGGACTCCAGCAGATTTAAGTTGTTATTTTCGAGAGCGGGTGTTACAAGAGGCGATGGTAATTTATGAGCAAACTTGACGATCTCACTCGCCTTAAACACATCCGAGATGCTGCTATGACAGCGATTGATTTTATCAAAGATCGAGTCTGTTTATTTGAATTGATTTATTATTTGAATTGTGACAAATCTAATTCGTGAGAGCAAAGCAGTACAGTGATTGATTTAAGTGGGAAGGTTGCTCTAGTGACAGGCGCATCAAGAGGTATTGGTGCTGCTGTTGCACAAATGCTGGCTGGGCGTGGAGCTGATATTGTAATCAACTACCGCAGCAAAGTGTCGCGTGCAGAGGAAATTGCTACCAATATTGGTGCGATGGGTCGCCGAGTCCTTCTCGTGCAGGCAGATATTACCAATGAGAGTGAAGTCGGCGAGATGATGCAAAGTATCGGCACCCATTTTGCTCGATTGGACTTACTCGTGCTCAATGCCAGCGGAGGTTTGGAAAAGGATAAATCCGCAAATTATGCGATGGATCTTAACCTAACTGCACAAGAGCGATTAGTCGATCTTGCAGTACCTTGGATGCAGTCTGGTGGGCGAATTGTATTTGTAACCAGTCACCTGGCTCATTTCTATGGACGTAAGCCTGTATATGAGTTGTACGAGCCTGTTGCAGCAAGTAAATATGCTGGCGAACAAGCTCTCCGTGCTCGCATTCCACAACTTATGGATAGTGGAATTAGTCTTGCAGTAGTCAGCGGTGATTTAATTGAAGGCACCATCACTCCAAAGCTTATGGAACGGTCAAATCGTGGATTAATCAACCAACGTCGCGAACAAGCGGGTTCATTGCCAAGTGTTGAAGATTTTGCAAGTGCGATCGTTGATACCTGTGCGAATTCCAGTCTAAGTAGTGGTGCAACCGTGTTTGTCGGAAGTACAGAATGGTGAAGAATTTTAAAACATTTCCAAAAATGAGCTGGCTTTTTGACTGATTCGACTCGCTCCAATGCAAGTTTTGAATCCAGACTAGTCAACTATTGTACGATTTGCTGTTAGTAAACTCACGTTAAATCATGAAAAAATTTTAAAACAGATCGAGATTACAGCAAAAGATTGAAGCTAACTGCGATAAAGTCAATAAAAGCAGGTATTGGCAGTTCCTATATGGCATCTGAGAAGCAAACAGAAACTAACTCCAAGCAAAGTCCTTGTACTGACTATCGCAACCTCGACAAAGAAAAACTTTCACCCATGTATCGTCACTATGTGGAAGTAAAAGAACAATATCCCAACGCTTTGCTGTTGTATCGGGTGGGAGATTTTTTTGAATGTTTCTTTCAAGATGCAGTAATTATTTCCCGCGAACTAGAATTAGTGCAAACCAGCAAGGATGCGGGTAAAGAAATCGGACGAGTAGCAATGACAGGAGTGCCCCATCACGCCTTAGAGCGCTACAGTACCATGTTAGTGGAAAAAGGTTATGCAGTTGCTATCTGCGATCAAGTAGAAGATGCCGCCGAAGCAGCTGCAGAAAGACGGATTGTACGCAGGGAGGTACAAAAATTACTCACTCCCGGTACCTTAACCGACGATGCTATGCTTCATGCCCGTCGCAATAATTTTTTGGCGGCAGTGGTAATAGCAGGAGAACATTGGGGATTGGCTTATGCAGATATTTCTACGGGAGAGTTTTGTACTACTCAAGCTAGCGATTTAGCGTCTCTCACCTTAGAATTATTGCGTTTACAACCATCAGAAATACTAATTCCTACTAATGCGCCAGATATTAATGGTTTGTTGCGTCCGGGGGAAAAATCCGAGTATTTAGCTGATGCTTTACCAGACTGTTTTTGTTATTCTTTGCGTCCCCAGAAACCGTTTACTCTCGTTGAAGCAAAACAAAGACTTTTAGAAACTTTCAGGGTTCGCTCTTTAGAAGGAATGGGTTGTGCCCATCTTCCCTTGGGGGTTCGGGCTGCGGGAGGATTATTAGAATATGTCGAAGAAACGCAAAAAGCCTATCAAGCACCCCTACAAACTCTACGTACCTATAGCCTGGCAGACTATTTAATCCTAGACCATCAAACCCGTCGCAATCTAGAAATTACCCAAACCGTCAGAGATGGGACTTTTTATGGTTCTCTATTGTGGGCATTGGATTGCACCAGTACGGCGATGGGAGGAAGGGCATTACGCCGTTGGTTATTACAACCTCTTTTGGATATTAAAGGTATTCATGCCAGACAAGATACGATTGAGGAATTAGTAGAAAATACATCCTTAAGACAAGATTTGCGGCAAATGCTGCGAAAAATTTATGATTTAGAACGTTTATCCGGTAGAGTGGGTTCGGGTACTGCTAATGCTAGGGATTTACTCTCTTTAGCCGAATCCCTAGTTAAATTAACCGAACTGGCAGCGATCGCTTCTTTTGGTTCTTCTCCTTATCTTAAAGCTCTGCAACAAGTTCCTCCCGAATTAGAACGATTGGGACAAAAAGTAATTGCCTATCTAGTAGAATCTCCTCCCCAACACCTCAAAGAAGGAGAAATAATTCGCGATGGGATTAATCCCCAATTAGATGGAATGCGGCAGAGATTAGAGGAGGATAAACAGTGGTTGGCTAATCTGGAAGTTACCGAACGAGAAAAAACGGGTATTGCCAATTTAAAAGTCGGCTACAATAAAACCTTTGGTTACTACATCAGTATGCCTCGTTCCAAGGCAGATCTAGCTCCCGATAACTATTTGCGCAAACAAACATTAACTAACGAAGAAAGATATATTACTTCCGAATTAAAAGAACGAGAAACCAGAATTCTAACAGCCAAAGACGATTTAAATAATTTAGAATACGAAATTTTTACAGCATTAAGGACAGAAGTAGCCCAAAAAGCCCAACAAATCCGTAATATTGCCAAAGCTATTGCGGCGATCGATGTCTTGGCAGGTTTAGCAGAAGTTGCTGTCTATCAAAATTTCTGTCGTCCCCAAATAACCGAAGGAAGAGAAATTTATATTGTCGATGGCAGACATCCTGTCGTCGAAAAATCTCTCGGCAATGGTTTCTTTGTACCGAATTCAACTAAATTAGGTAATCCAGAATGGGAAAATCATCTTTCTGATTCTCTTTTATCAGAAAAAAATGGAAAAGATCCCAATCCGGATCTGATTATTCTCACTGGACCGAATGCCAGTGGTAAAAGTTGCTATCTCAGACAAGTAGGTTTAATTCAATTAATCGCTCAAATAGGTAGCTTTGTACCAGCGACAGAAGCAAGATTGGCAATTTGCGATCGCATCTTTACCCGTGTCGGTGCTGTAGACGATTTGGCTACCGGACAATCTACTTTTATGGTGGAGATGAACGAAACCGCCAATATCCTCAATCATGCTACCCCTAAATCTTTAGTGTTACTAGATGAAATTGGACGGGGAACGGCTACTTTTGACGGACTTTCTATCGCTTGGGCAGTAGCAGAGTATCTAGCTACAGAAATTGGGGCGAGAACTATTTTCGCTACCCATTATCACGAATTAAACGAACTTGCTTCTATCTTGTCTAACGTGGCTAATTATCAAGTCACTGTCAAAGAAATGCCCGATAAAATTATCTTTTTACACCAAGTCCGTCCGGGAGGTGCGGATAGATCCTATGGGATCGAAGCGGGACGTTTAGCCGGATTGCCAGCATCTGTCATTAAACGGGCAAAACAAGTGATGGGACAGATAGAAAAGCACAGCAAAATTGCCCTTGGTTTGCGTAAAGGAATTGAGCAAATGCAACCCATCAATGGTAAAACATCCCAAAATGAGTTAATCGAACAGTTAGATATCTTTGAAGATTGAATTTTTTTTTCTTTCTTGAGAGTAAACAGCGATCGATGAAGATAAGGAGATGATAAGATAAGCTAATCCTAATATCACTAAAGCTGGGCTCAGCGACTGGGTATAATTCCTTGTATTCCTTCCTTCTAATCTGAAATCAGTTTAATTAGTGGTGAGAAAAAATCTCCGCATCAATCTTATTTATAACTATTCAAGCGAACTTGAGATAACTCGGTGTCTCCTATCTACTGTTTCCTTGTTGAAGAGGACAATTGTTTGGTTCAACCTGAGTTAAAATGCGATTGGCTGCAATAATTGTGACGGTCTAGGGGAAAGGGGCAATGAAAACAATAAAATTAAGCCAGAAGGATATTTCGACTTTAACAGCTGAAGACGTAGCTATCTTAGCTCATCGTCTGGAACAAGATGATTACTTTAACCCTTTTGAAGCACTAGAAGATTGGCATCTATTGCGAGCCATCGCTTTTCAACGGGAAGAGTTGGTCGAACCCTATCTTTACTTGCTAGACATTGAAACTTACGACGAAGCTTAGTATTAACTGTTTTTGCCTTCTCGCATCAGCTTGACAAAATTATCGAATAAATAATCAGCGTCGTGAGGACCAGGACTGGCTTCTGGGTGATATTGCACTGAAAAGAAAGGCAAACTTTTGTGGCGCAGTCCCGCTACCGTATGATCGTTAAGATTGAGGTGAGTAATTTCTACCTCTGGATTCAAAGATTCCGCTGCGATCGCGAAGCCATGATTTTGACTGGTAATTTCTACCTGCTGTTTCAGTCCTGCCGGTTGATTTAAACCCCGATGACCGAATTTTAGTTTAAAGGTTTCTGCTCCCAAGGACAAGCCCAATATTTGGTGTCCCATACAAATGCCAAAAGTAGGTTTCCCCGCTCCTAACAAGGCTTTAGTTGTTTCTATTCCTTCCAAAACTGCAGCGGGATCGCCCGGACCGTTAGAGAGAAAAATACCGTCAGGATTGTAAGCCAAAATTTCTTCTGCTGGTGTATTAGCAGGAACCACAATTACACGACAACCATAGCTTGCCAAACGACGCAAAATATTGCGTTTGATGCCAAAATCAATAGCAACTACTGTCAAAAGATCCTCATCACTGACACCATTAGTTGGACGAAACTCCCAGTGAGGATTAGTTGACTCGGACCATTCGTATACTTGCTTAGTAGTAACTTCTTTAACAAGGTTTAACCCTGCCATACTGGGTGCTTGTTGTACTTGGCGCAGTAATTCTCTAGAATCGAGAATTTCTGTAGAAATGGCTCCATTCATGGCACCAACCGAGCGAATTTTTCGGGTGAGGGCACGAGTGTCTATGCCGTAAATAGCGGGAATATCGTATTCCTTAAGATAGTCGGGAAGAGATTGAGTCGCACGCCAGTTGCTGGGACGATAGGTGACGTTGCGGGCGATCGCCCCTTTCACTTGGGGACGTTCTGATTCTTCGTCCTCTTTGTTGACACCAGTATTCCCTAATTCGGGGTAAGTAAAGATAACGATTTGACCGCAGTAACTCGGATCGGTTAAAACTTCTTGATATCCGGTCATCCCCGTGTTGAATACTACTTCTCCTACCGCAGTTCCCTTGGCACCAAAGGACCAACCGCGATAAGAAGTTCCATCAGCTAAAACCAGCAGTGCTGGTAAGGTATTTTCTCTAAGCATATCGGTTTATCGATCGGCAGACAGTCCAGTGAATACTCTACCAGCTAACTACCGAAGAGGATAGAGGATTCAAGATAAAAATCAACGTTTGATGAAAATGATTGACCCACGCCGATACTTAAACACTTGCACCAGGCAGTTGGATATGTTGCCGCGATTGCTCCAGCGCTATCTCGAAACAGAGAACATCGCATTTCTAAATCATTAATTTCCCTTTTGAAAGAGAGATTTAGGGGGATCAAAACTCCCAACTGATGGAGCCAATGATTGTAAATGGCTCAGTTCTTTGAACATATGCGCTGCTAAAGGCAAATAAAATATTACGCATATTAAAAGTTGGATCGGGGGTTAGAACATTTGTCTTGGTGAGATGATAGGCTGCCAAGGTTGTTGAAAGCCTTCTGTCTTTAAAAACTCAATTTAAAATTTTAATAATACTTTTAACTAAAACAATGACTTACACCATTAATATGAGAGCTTTTACCGACTCCATAAGCGATCGCGCTCGATTCGACCACTATACAACCGGATTTCATATTATTTCAGGAACAATAAGAATTCTGGATTGATAATAGGGTTGGTATTAAAGATCACAAAACTAAAATATATTTAGTTCAATTCTAAAAATAGTAAAGATATTGGGAGAGTATGTAGTGCTACTAGACGCTTACGACCCAGAAAACTTTTATGATGAATTGTTTTCTGCTAAGGGTCAACCGCGCCCAGAGGCAGCATCCTTGGTTAAATGGATGAAGCAGGTAGGTGAAGAGGCATTGCAGCAACATCGAAAAACAGCTCAAATTGCCCTTTACAAACTAGGAGTAACTTTTAATGTTTACAATGACGATCGGGGAGTAGAGAAAATTTTTCCCTTTGATATTATTCCCCGTATTATTTCTGCCCGAGAGTGGGAATGGATAGAAAAAGGATTGAAGCAGCGAATTACTGCTTTGAACCTATTTTTACAAGATATATATGGCGAACAAAAAATTATCAAAGATGGAATTATTCCAGCTACAGTGATTAATTCTGCCTCTAGTTTTCTCAAACCTTGTGTAGGACTCAAACCCCCAAAAGGTGTCTGGTGTCACGTTACTGGAACGGATTTAGTACGCGATCGCGATGGCAGTTGGTATGTACTAGAAGATAACCTTAGAGTTCCCTCCGGTATTTCCTATGTCCTAGAAAATCGGCGTGTGATGAAAAGTACTTTTCCCGACATTTTCCGGACTATGGCAATTAGACCAATAGACGACTATCCCAGCCAATTACTAGAAACTTTACTGGGTTTAGTTCCTTCTTATTTAGCCGATCCTACTGTCGTCGTCCTCAGTCCTGGAATTTACAATTCTGCCTACTTCGAACATTCCTTTTTAGCCCAACAGATGGGAGTGGAACTGGTAGAAGGACGGGATTTAGTCGTAGTAGATGGCTACTTACAAATGCGTACTACCAAGGGATTGCATCGAGTAGATGTCATCTATCGTCGTCTCGATGATGAATTTCTCGATCCAATGGTATTTAATTCTGACTCTTTTTTGGGCGTACCGGGATTGATGGAAGTATATCGTCAGGGAAGGCTGGCGATCGCTAATGCTCCTGGAACGGGAGTGGCAGATGATAAGGTAGTTTATGCCTACGTTCCTGAAATGATTCGCTATTACCTGGGAGAAGAGCAAATTATCGCTAATGTACCTACTTATTTATGCTGGCAAGATAAAGACAGAGAATACGTACTAAAGCATCTAGATGAATTAGTAGTTAAATCGGCTAACGAAGCTGGCGGTTACGGAATGTTAGTCGGAACCAAAGCCACCGAGGCAGAAAGAAAAGAATTTGCCCAAAAAATTCAAGCCAATCCTCGTAATTATATCGCTCAACCTACTCTTAGTCTATCCCGCGTCCCCACTCTCGTTGATGGCGATCGCATAGAAGGAAGACACGTAGATCTACGTCCTTACATTCTTCATCAAGGGGATGACATTTACATCCATCCAGGCGGACTCACTAGGGTTGCACTCCGAAAAGGTTCTCTCGTTGTCAATTCTTCTCAAGGTGGCGGTAGTAAAGATACTTGGGTGTTAATAAATTAAAAATTCAATAGCTGGAGGACGGCTAATAAATTAGCCACCTATGTTTCCTGAGTGGCTGTCATCTGAGGAAACCTGAGATGTTTGTACGCCACGTCCGTGGGACGGGGCTGCAGGCGGAATTCACTTCCGCCTGCAGCCCCTCCTAAAGCCGCACGGTTTCCACATTCGCAATTACTACGATGAGATTTTAGAAGCAGCCCCAAAATGTATGTGAAAGAACATTTGATTTTGCTATTAAAATCGTAAAATTATGTCAAGTTTTAGAGTAAAAATCAGGAGGAATAGAAAAAACTCTCAGCAAACAATTATTACGTTCTGTAACATTTATTGGAGCTAATGTAGAAGAGGTTTAGGCTGCTCAAAGTAAACAAGATTTTGTTCATAAAAATGCGATCGCTTTTAAAGAAGCTCGCGAAACTATCTATTAGCTGCTACAGAAATTATTTCTCAAGAAAGGCTGGCAAATATTTAATAAGAAACAAATGAAATACAAAGAATTATTGCTTCCATAATTATTAAAAGTAAAACATAGATAATATGTTTGTTTTTTTCTTTTTAATTTTTACTTTTTAATTTTTATCATGCTCAGTAGAGTTGCAGATTCAGTTTATTGGCTAAATCGCTATATCGAACGGGCAGAAAATGTGGCTCGATTTGTCGATGTTAATCTTAATCTCATGTTAGATCTACCTACTGGTATCGTGCAGCAGTGGGAACCAGTAGTACTGACTACCGGAGACTTAAATATATTTCAACAACGTTATGGAGAAGCAACGACAGAAAATGTAATTCAGTTTCTTACTTTTGACGAAAATTATCCCAACTCAATTATTTCCTGTCTGCGGATGGCACGAGAAAATGCTCGTTCTATTAGAGAAATTATTTCTTCTGAGATGTGGGAGGAGGTAAACACTTTCTATCTCATGGTGAACGAAGCAGCCAGCCAGAAAGATTTAGATGCTTTACCAGATTTTTTTGCTCAGGTAAAATTGTCTAGTCATCGCTTTGCTGGTGTGATGGATGCTACCATGACTCACGGAGAAGGTTGGCATTTCGGACAAGTAGGTAGACTTTTAGAAAGAGCAGACAAAACTGCACGTATTCTCGATGTAAAGTATTTTTACTTGTTACCTTCTGTCGAGTGGGTAGGTACGCCTCTAGACCAAATTCAGTGGATATCACTGTTAAGATCGGCTAGTGCCTACGAAATGTATCGTAAACGTCAGCATCGCATTACACCTGCTGGTGTAGCTGAATTTTTAATTCTCAACCGTCAGTTTCCCCGTTCGATTCACTTCTGTCTGTGGCAAGCAGAACGTTGTTTGCACGAGATTACTAATACTCCTAAAGGTACTTGGTGCAACGGTGCAGAAAGAGCATTGGGTAGATTATGCGCCGAGTTGGGTTATCTGACAATTGATGATGTTATTAATAAGGGCTTACACGAATTTTTAAATAAGATGCAAAGTTCAATTTATCAAGTAGGAGATGAAATCAGGAAAACCTTTTTTGCAATTGCTAATTAGATAATTGATAGTTGATAACTAGAATATGGGAAGACCAGTTTTTGAGGAGCTAGATATTTATAAAGTAGCTGAAAAAGTAGCAAATGAAATATGGTTTCTTGTTAAAGAAGAGGAAATAGGGAACAAAAAACGGGAAACGGGGAACAGGAAATAGCAAGGCTTACGGTTTCTATTTGGTAACGACTATAACTATAAAGATAGTCAGTGTTTTATCAGAATTGCTAGAAGCTCTCTATATAAGACGATTCATGGGCTGAGCTCAGCTTATAAAAATTATCAATTATCCATTATTAATGTATCAATTACCTAAACTATCGTGCAATATCAAATTAGTCATACAACAATCTATACTTATAACCAACTAGTTTATTTAAAACCTCATTTGTTGAGACTCCATCCTCGTTGCGATCGCTGGCAGAAATTACATTCTTTTTCCTTAAAAATAGACCCCGAGCCAACGGGAATATCTTATTTTAATGACCTTGATGGTAATAATTTAATCAAACTTTGGTTTAGAACAGCTACAGAGCAATTAACAATAAAAATAAAAACTGAAGTAGAAACTTATAAAGATAATCCTTTTGATTATTTGTTAGAATCTTGGGCAACGAAAATTCCCTGGGATTATCCTAGTTCAGTAATTGCTCAACTAGATTCTTATCTCAAATCCTACTGTCCGGTTTCCGATCCCGTTGCCTGTCAATTAGCCCAAGAAATTGCTCATCAAACTAATGGAAATGTTTTAACTTTTTTGTCCAATCTCAATCAAAATATTTACGAAAATTGTCAATATATTATTCGAGAAACGGGCAAACCAATGCCAGCCGGGATAACTTGGAACTCAAAGCAGGGTTCTTGTCGGGATTTTGCGGTACTATTTATGGAGGTTTGTCGTGCTGTTGGCTTAGGAGCTAGATTTGTTAGCGGTTACCAAGAAGGCGATCGCGATCGACAAGAACGAGATCTACATGCTTGGGCAGAAGTATATTTACCCGGTGGGGGTTGGCGCGGTTATGACCCTACTCTAGGCTTAGCAGTAGCAGATCGCCATATAGCTTTAGCAGCTAGTAGTCTACCTCAGTATACAGTTCCCGTTGAGGGTCACGTCACCCCCGTAAAAACTACTTGGGAAACCGATAAAGCAGTAAAATCGCAAATGCGATCGCAAATTTCTATAACTTATCCCAATCACAATCAATCTTTTTCTTCTCAATCTCAAATCAGCGGATTTTAAGATCGATTGGCAAAAGCAATGAAAAATTTAGTTAAGTTGAATTGCGCTGTACGGAACTTTTCGCCTCAATCTTGATGAAAGGCTACCAATTCAGATGGCTGCTTAATTCCGATTCTAGGATGCATATAGGGCAAGGGTTTCAGGCACTTATTGCCCCTGGTGACAGCTTCGCTAGTTTTCCCCCTAATCTCTGTTTCTCCAGCACAAAATTTATCAAACCCTCCACCTGTACCAGAAAAGTCAATATCGATATCCACTGGCTTTTCTCGGCTGGCTTTAAATGCACCTACTACTGCTTTGGTAATTGGATAGACGGTACTAGATCCATCAATTTTTATTGATTTATTTTGCATTAACTTGTCCCGAACAGGATACCAGAGTCGTAGCGATCGCCACGATCAGTCCTGAACTAGTAAATATGGCGTTTAATTTTATTTTCATCTTTTCCCAATCTTTACATTCGGGTAATCTTAATTTATCATTATTTCAAAAAAAATTGATTAATAAATAAACCTTCTTTGAGAGTTTTGAGCAGTTACATTCGATAATCTCTTGCATGGGTTTTGAATCAGTAAAATGTGATTTGGTAACGAGATTAACCGAAACGACCACTTACATATTCTTTGGTTGATTCTTCCTGGGGATCGTTGAAAAGCTTTATAGTTTCGTTGTATTCAACTAAATAACCAGACCGTTTACCCTCTTCTGAAGTTACCACATTAAAGAAAGCAGCCATGTCAGAGGCACGGGTTGCCTGCTGCATATTGTGGGTTACGAGCACAATGGTGTAGTTTTGCTTGAGTTGCTGAATTAACTCTTCAATTTTGAGAGTAGAAATCGGATCGAGGGCAGAACAAGGTTCGTCCATGAGCAACACTTCTGGTTCAATGGCGATCGCGCGAGCTATACATAAGCGTTGCTGTTGTCCGCCAGAGAGAGATAAACCATTTTCTCTAAGCTTGTCTTTAACTTCATCCCATAGAGCAGCTTGCCTGAGCGATTGCTCAACTAACTCGTTCATATCCCCCCGATAGCCATTGACCCTTGCGCCAAAAGCAATATTGTCATAAATCGATTTGGGAAAAGGATTGGGCTTTTGAAACACCATGCCGATGCGACGACGCACCTCTACTGCTTCCATGTCTTTGCTATAAAGGTTTTTGTCATGATAAGTAATTTTGCCTTCTACTCTTGCTCCAGGAATAAGGTCGTTTAAGCGGTTAAAACACCGTAGCAGGGTACTTTTACCGCAACCAGAAGGACCAATAAAGGCAGTAATTTTGTTCTTAGGGATGTCCATGTAAACTTTACGAACCGCCTCAAAAGAACCGTAGTAAACCGAAACTTTTTCCAGTTGGAAAATTACTTCTGTCACACTGTTTTCTAAAGTATTAGTGTTCATAAAAACTAAATTGTATTGAGTTACATTAAGATTTACTTGTTTTTTTGAACCAGTTGAAGGCTCTTATTTGAGTCAGTCCTGTTGAAACTTATTACGCAACCAAATAGCAGTAGCATTCATCAATAGCAGCACCACCATCAGTACGATAATGCCCGCAGCCGCCGCCGTGTGAAATTCTTGTTGAGGACGGGAAACCCAGTTAAAAATTTGGATTGGTAAAGCAGTAAATGGGGTTCTTAAACCTTCTAGAGATAGGGGCGGTAAAAAAGCAATAAAGGTTAAAGCTCCAATGGTAATCAGAGGTGCGGTTTCGCCAATAGCACGAGAAAGAGCCAAAATTGTTCCTGTCAAAATTCCTGGAAATGCCAGAGGAAAAACCTGAGAACTAATTACCTGCCAGCGCGTTGCCCCTAATGCAAATCCTGCTTGACGCAAACTGTCGGGAACTGCCCGCAGAGATTCTCTGGTCGCTACAATGACGATGGGAAGAACTAATAAGCTGAGAGTCATCGCACCTGCCAAAACGCTGCGACCTCCTGTAATTGGCTCCATGAGCCTCACGAATACAGACAGACCGAGTAAACCGTAGATAATTGAAGGAACAGCGGCGAGATTGCTAATATTTACCTCAATAACCTTAGCATACCAGGTATCTTTGACAAATTCTTCCAGAAAAATCCCTGCTCCCACACCAAGGGGAAAAGTCAAGATCGCAGTCAGTACCATCAACCAGATCGTTCCTACTAAGGCTGATTTTAATCCTGCACGACTAGCGCGACGGGAGGGAAATTCACTTAAAAGAGTCCAATCCAAGCGAGGCAAACCGTCAATAACCACATCAACAAGTAAAACCACCAGGGCGACAAGTCCTATAATTACTGCCGTCCAGCAGGCAATTTGGAAAATGCGATCGAGCGCAAAGCGTCGAGACAGCCCGACATCGAAGTTGGATTTTTGTTTAGAAGTTTGGGGTCGGGAAGAGTTGTTAATAGTCATTCGTATTTTTGTTGAAAACGGCGAACAAACCAGAAACTAAATACATTCAAAACCAGGGTAATTAGAAATAGAGTTAAACCTACGGCGTAGATCGTCTTAAAAGCAAGAGAACCCGCAGGAGCATCTCCCAAACTAACCTGAACGATGTAAGCAGTCATCGTAGCAACGGGTACGAGAGGATTGAGAGTCAGATTGGGACTTTGACCGGCAGCAATAGTTACGATCATTGTTTCACCCACAGCGCGAGAAATGGACAGAATAAAGGAAGCAACAATTCCCGATAGGGCAGAGGGAATCACTACTCCTAAAATGACTTCTCGTTTGGTTGACCCCAGAGCGTAAGCTCCCTGACGCAGACTACTGGGTACGGCGTAAATCGCATCCTCACTGAGGGAAGCTACCATCGGTAAGATAGCAATACCCATGACGATTCCCGCACTAAGGGAGTTAAACGGCTGCATTCCTGGGATAAAGCTACGCAGTACGGGAGTGACAAATAAGAGGGCAAAATAACCGTATACTACTGTCGGCACGCCAGCCAGAATTTCCAGAGCAGGTTTGAGCCAGCGACGCAGAGAACGGGGGGCATATTCGCTCAAGCAGATGGCAGAAAGCAAGCCCAAAGGCAAGGCAACGGCGATCGCGATTACTGAAGTTAAAAAGGTTGCGCTAATCAGGACAAAAATTCCGTATTCTTTTCGGGTAAATAGGGGAGTCCATTCGGTGTCCGTTAAGAAATCTGCCAAGGGAACTTCCTCAAAGAAAGGAATCGCATCGACCAGAAGAGTCATCACGATGCCGAAGGTAGTCAGAATCGAGATTAAGGCAAACAGCCCAAAGATGGCGACAATAGAACGCTGTATCCATTTATTCAAGCTGCGGTTGGGCTGCCATCGTTCGCTGCGGTCGAATTGTTTAAACGAACTGATACTCATTAATTAAAAAATTTGGTAAACAGGAAAAGATATTTGCTTATTTGAGGACTTCTTTGAGGTTAACTCCCACGGTAGAACCACCTTCAAACATGGTACCTGTGGTTTGATTGGCTAAACGAGTTTGTATGGCTTGATACACTGAGTCGTTTAGAGGAATATAACCAACTTCACTCACCAGGTCTTTATTGGCAGGATCCATATAGTAGTTGACGAAACTCTGCACTTCTGGGCGAGAAAGAGCCTCTTTATTGACGTAGATAAAGATAGGACGTGCCAGAGGTTGATAGGTGCTATTTTCTACCGTTGCTACGCTAGGAGGAATACAACCGTCCCCGTTACTGGGATCTCCGTCGTCGATGCCGACCACTTTGAGTTTATCTTGATTCTCTTCGTAATAAGCCAAACCAAAATAACCCAAAGCTCCCGTGTCGTTAGCCACACCCTGCACGATGACATTGTCATCTTCGCTAGCAGTATAGTCACCGCGACTTGCCCCTTCTTCACCGTTAATAGCATCGGTAAAGTAGTCAAACGTACCAGAATCAGTTCCCGGTCCATAAAGAGTAAGGGGTTGGTCGGGAAAATCGGCTCGTACCTGACTCCAGTTGTTAATTTTGCCCTGTGCTGCAGGTTCCCAGATCTTTTGGAGTTCTTCGGTAGTTAAGCAGTCTACCCAGTCATTTTGAGAATTAACTACCACCGAAAGCGCGTCGTAAGCAACTGGCAGTTCGATAAACTCAATTCCTGCTTGCTGACATGCTTCCATTTCTGAGTCCTTAATCGGACGAGACGCATCTTGAATATCGGTTTCTCCCGCACAGAATTTTTTAAAGCCGCCACCAGTACCGGAAATTCCTACCGTTACTCTAGTTCCAGGATTTTCTATTTGAAATTCTTCTGCCATGGCTTCGGTGATGGGAAATACCGTACTCGACCCGTCAATTGTAATATCGCCCCTGAGAGTTTCTCCGTTAGTAGAACCAGCGTTTTGACCTCCACCGTCACAAGCTGTTAGCGTTGCTAATAGAGTGACTAAAGATAAACAAACAGAGAACTTATAGCTTGATCTTATCCAGGATTTCATAGCGTTACTTCTCTTGAGAATGTTTGATTAGATAGCTGTTCTCAAGACGAGAAATCAGCTATCTTTCTTGGTCTAGCCCGCTTTCAACTATCTAAAGCAACGGTCTACTGAGCTAATACTTCCTGAAGGTTAACTCCCACGGTAGAACCACCTTCAAACATGGTACCTGTGGTTTGATTGGCTAAACGAGTTTGTATGGCTTGATACACTGAGTCGTTTAGAGGAATATAACCAACTTCACTCACCAGGTCTTTATTGGCAGGATCCATATAGTAGTTGACGAAACTCTGCACTTCTGGGCGAGAAAGAGCCTCTTTATTGACGTAGATAAAGATAGGACGTGCCAGAGGTTGATAGGTGCTATTTTCTACCGTTGCTACGCTAGGAGGAATACAACCGTCCCCGTTACTGGGATCTCCGTCGTCGATGCCGACCACTTTGAGTTTATCTTGATTCTCTTCGTAATAAGCCAAACCAAAATAACCCAAAGCTCCCGTGTCGTTAGCCACACCCTGCACGATGACATTGTCATCTTCGCTAGCAGTATAGTCACCGCGACTTGCCCCTTCTTCACCGTTAATAGCATCGGTAAAGTAGTCAAACGTACCAGAATCAGTTCCCGGTCCATAAAGAGTAAGGGGTTGGTCGGGAAAATCGGCTCGTACCTGACTCCAGTTGTTAATTTTGCCCTGTGCTGCAGGTTCCCAGATCTTTTGGAGTTCTTCGGTAGTTAAGCAGTCTACCCAGTCATTTTGAGAATTAACTACCACCGAAAGCGCGTCGTAAGCAACTGGCAGTTCGATAAACTCAATTCCTGCTTGCTGACATGCTTCCATTTCTGAGTCCTTAATCGGACGAGACGCATCTTGAATATCGGTTTCTCCCGCACAGAATTTTTTAAAGCCGCCACCAGTACCGGAAATTCCTACCGTTACTCTAGTTCCAGGATTTTCTATTTGAAATTCTTCTGCCATGGCTTCAGTGATGGGAAATACCGTACTCGACCCGTCAATTGCAATCAAACCACCATCTTGTTGCTTGTTAGCATTGGAAGCAACGGTTTGATTGGCTGCGCTACCAAAAGCTACACCTGCCAGCAAAATAGCTAGAGTTGAACTAAGGTGCCGTTTATAGTTGTCCTTTGTCATAAATTTCATTGATTTTTCTTTAACTCGTCTTAACTTTCGAGACTTATGATTGGTTTTGCATAACTTCTAAGTCTCCTCGATTTGCTAAATATAAAAGTCTTAATAGTTGGTAACAAAAATAATATATCAAAAAAAGTTGATATTTATCATCTTAAATATTTTTGTTGATATATTCGGCGAAGTCTAGAATATTAATAAAGGTTTAAGAGTCGGCTCTGGGTTTGAGCCATTTTTTAGAGATTAATAGCAGAGTCTAAGATTGCTCAAAAAATACAGAATAATTACAATAAAAAAGATACAATTTTGCATCGAGAATGTATCAAATAATCAAAAAATATTTAAAACAAATTCAATAGACATCTCCAAAATACAATTATAAATAAAATTAAAAAAGTAAATCAAGCATAAATTGGTCAAACAAGCCAAAATAAATGAGTAATTACACCTGGAAATATATAGAGCAACATCCCCAAGAAGTC
>JADEWQ010000098.1 GCA_015207585.1 Pleurocapsales cyanobacterium LEGE 06147
AGGATTAGACTGACTTTCAGGCTTTTTAGGGCACTACTGAACCACAACCTCGATTTGGAGTACTATTTGCGAAAGTAGCACATTTTCATCCTTGGTTGTGAGATTTTCTCGTGGGAGACTGACTTGACGATGAGCTTGTAATAACCAAACTAGAATTTGTATTTGTAGTGTTAATAATTCTGAATTAGACAGATAAGTTTTGAGATAATCAAGGTAAAATTGGGGTAACATTTTTAAGGAATAACTGTCTATTTGAGGCACAAGACAGTGATTTTTATTTATTTTTACATCTATACTTATGCGAGCTTTCGAATTCTCTACCAATTTTAGGTCGAAACTTATTGAAAATGACCCAACCCTAATGCCTTATTGAGAATGTAAAGGAGAAGAAAAAGCCTGCCAATATGCGAAAACTCCGCTCAGTGAGTGGAGTTCCGAGGAAGCCCGTGATGAGGATTGAACTCATGACCTCACCCTACCAAGGGTGTATTCAAAACTTTTCAACTTTTTTCTATATCTGGTTTGTAACGCTTCTCAATAAAATTGTCTACCAATTTTCTACCAGTTAAGAATTGTTACGAGAAAGATTTCTAGGGATTAAGTATTGTTTATTTTACACCTAAAATACTGTTTTTCAAAAAATTATTTACTTCTATCTTTTCAGGATTTATTCATCCTAACCCAGCATAATTCTTGAAGCTCGCACTTTGAATTGGTATTGTCGTCTTGAAATAGGTCTGGAGTCCAGCTAAGACCTTCAACAGATTTTAAGTTTCTAGAGCAATCATGACTCATTTTGCTAGCAAACAAGAAGCTTCTCAGTACTTAAAACTCAGCGGGACTACCCTCAAGCGATACAGACTTCAGGGGCTGCTTATCGAAGGAATTCACTGGGTTCGCATTAACAGTCGGTGCATCCGCTACAATCTCGACCTGATTCAAGACTGGTTGCACAACCGCCACGATCCCATCGCTCACCAACGGGCAATAGAGATTTACCAAGCTAACTTGTTGAGTAACCAGAGAAAACCTGCGAAGCGGACTGCCAGAAGTCGTTGATTCAAGACAGACTGTTAGCGGCGAGCGCTCCATCAGTGAGTAGTTTTCCTAAGTTTGAAGAGGAGGAAGAATTAGCAGGTGAATTACTGCCTGAACTGCCGGAATTTGCCGAAGGAAAACCTACTGCACCTCTCCCCCTCCAGTTAAGTCCTATAAGCCACCCAAATCCAAGAAATCGCCTCTGCAAGAAGCTGCCGGATTATTTCAGGAGAAGAAAAAGCCAGGAAAAAAGAAAAAGAGGGAGTTTGACTCACTCTAAATCGCGCTGCTTAAGCAGTCCCATAAGTTTATACTTGCGGGCATGAGTTTGCCTGAGTTGAGAGCGGTAGGCTGACCACTCCGCTTGCTTTCCTGCTTGATAGTAAGCCGCCCTTGCCTTTCGCAGCCATTCTGCGGCATGGTAGTAATGCTCTGCTTTCTTGGCATCCATAATCGATTCAGCGCGGCGTTGGGCATTTTCGATCACCCAATCAGGATGCTTGGAGATAGCTGCTTCCATAACTTGATGGATGAGATTTGATTGGTAAGAACTGAGGTCACTGACAACAGTAATGGCATCATCTATTAATCCTTCCTGTAGAAAAATATTGACTTTTGCAGACTCTATTCCCAAACCCCAATCACTATAACTGCGGAGATAGTCCAGTAAATCTTCTTTGAGTATCTCCCAATCTTCTCCTGCTAACGTCTGGATTTTCCGGTAATCGGTAAAGGAGGGTTGGGCTTGGAATGCTTTAATTTTCGCAGCTAAAGCTGTTTCTGCTTCCTCTAATTCTTCAGCCAGTTTGCTCGTCCAAGTGGCTAATTCATACCCGCAGTTTCCAGGTAAAATTAATCCTCTTTGGGCAATTTGAAGGGCTTCATTAGTTGCGCCTTGTCCTAACAAAACTCTTGCTACAGCCAAGGCTTGTTCCATTGATGCCAATTGCTTGTCGGCGGCTTCCATTACTGCGTCGATGCGCTCCAATCGCGCCAACATAGTTAGGAATTGTTCTGTTTGCCCTTCTGCTTGGGCTAAGTAGAGATACTCTGGATATCTTTGCTGACGATTGAGAATTTTCAGGCGAATTAAGGCTAAATCATCAGCATAATAGGGTGATTCTCCTTCCCATACTCTTAATTGGGTTATTTCTCCTTTTAAAACCTGTTGGAGTGGCGGATAGTCCCAACCTTGGCGCAGTGCCTCTAGACTCATAGCAAAATCAGCATTCCATTCATCCTGCCAGCTTTCGAGGTTGGTTTGCAGGTCAACTTTTTCGGTAGGAGTTAGTTCGGCGACTAGGATAGCCTCTGTCCAGATTTCATTGAGAGTTTGGGCAACCTCATCATTCTCCGCACCGTATTCCTCGACTTCATCCCAGTTTTCCGCACAGGTACCGGTAATGGCTTCAAGAACAGCGAACGCATTATTGCCATCTCCCTGTTCCGCCAGTATCTGCGCTTCACCGATAAGATCGTATAATTCTTCGGGAACGGGATCCTCTTCCCAGCCTTCTTCTAAATAGCGGACGGCATCTCGCAAAATCCGGCGCACTTGGCTGCGATAAGGTGCGGTGTCGATGGTGATTTGTCGCGGCGGCTGTGAGGATTGAGGTGGAGCGAGAGAAACCGCAAGGCGATTGACGAGGCGATCGATGGTCTCAAGCAAATCGGGATATTCTGCTACTAATTCTTGCAGCAGCTGTTGGGTTTGGACTTCGTTGAGGCGATCTAAAAGCTGTTCTAAGGTGGGGCGTTCTTCAATTCTGGCAGGCTGGCGCAGGCAAGTGAGTAGGGTAGCGATGATGTGCTTGCACCAACCGTCAAAGGAGTAAGCACAGGTACAGTTGGCTGAGGTGATTTCGTCTCCCTCAAATTGGACGCTGACATGATAAGGATAGATTTCATTGCCTTCGACGGTGGCTAGGAGGAGTTGACCGCGCTGGGTGAGAGACTCGACTGCTCCCTGTTGGTAGTAATCTTCTCCTCGCTGGAAGGATTTGGGGTTAGCGTAGCTTCTTAGGGTGGCTTCACTGAGTTGGGGGATGGTCATGGGGAGAGTATCTTGTTCCTTGTTGAAGGAGTAAAAGCGATCGCGCTCGGGCTCTTTCAATTTTTGAATTCTACAAATTTCCCGTTTTGACTTTCCTAATTTTACTCCTTTGAATCTTTTTGAGAGAGACAAAAATGTGTGACATTTACATGGCTTACTCTACCTTTTTGACCCCACCAGCACAGCCAAAAAAAGAACAGGCAAAGCAGAGGGAAGTCTCAAAAAATTCTCTTGAAGTCATATTTAAGCTCAATTCTGGCAACTAAAAAGAAAAATTGCTTGGCTTCAACTCCCCAAATCTATTCATTGACTGGAACAAGATTGCTGTTAACTACTCCATGACTGATTTTTCAATCAACTTAAAAATGCTGATTAATGCTGTTATTTGCTGGCTGATGAGCCCTGTGCAGAAATAGGGGAAAGGGAAATTATCCTTTTCCCTTTTCCTCGCTCGAGGCTAATGAGCTTGCTCACCGAACAGGCGTTAGCCTTTCCCTGGCTTGACGCTCTGGTTGATTGGGATAAAGCACCTCTTGAGTCCACCTCTGGCATTGAGGGCAGTAGTGCGCGTCGTCGTAGCCTTCAGTAATCAAAGCCGGAATGACTTGGGTTAAGCAGTTTCGGCAAACGGGCATGGGATAATTAATGACATCCATACCGCCATAGCAATCGGGTCTAAATTTATGAACCAGCTTGATAACCAGGTTTCTATGGCAAAATGGGCGCTTCTCGTGCCAACGTCCGGTTTCCTGCCACCGGTGTAAGGTTTCGTCGATGCCACTGCTCTCCCAACAGAGCAGAGTTTGGTCTTGTCTGGGGTCTAAGTTTTGCAACCATGTCTTAATTGGCTTGAGATTGGCTCGGATTTGTTCTCGGTAGCGGTTGGTGTATTGTTCTTCTGAGTTAATGCGCTTTTCCTTCCAATCCCGAAGCAAATCGGCACTAGGAACGAAGAATTCTAGACGGTCATCGACCCGAAACCCTTGAGGAAAAATGCGATAAAAAAGAGGGATGAACCCACCGAAATACACAGCCATCCAAGACATCAACTTTCTGATTGCTACTCAGAAAGCTGATAGTTGTAGTGAAGCTGGTCTAGTGCAGCCAGTGCAGCCAGAACCGCCAGTACATGATGCCATCACTCGCTACTGTTTCTTTAAGTGTTGATTATATAATTCGGGAAGTTGAATCATTCTGTTTTTAACAAACAAGGCTTATTGATAATAGTCTCTCATGTTTTGGGAAACTACTTCATTCAATCCCTAATTCCATCGGCTTTTTAACCTTTTCTGTAGTCCCCACAGGTGCTTTAGACAATAGACCTCTTGCAAAAGTATTAATTAATAAATTGTCCAGCAAAGAAAGCTCATAGTTATAAATACCAGCAATCAAATTAAATCTCAGAGAAAATCGTCGTCTCCGATTTCGATATCGACTTGATAAAATCCTGAAGATTTTTAGGCTGCGATGAATATGTTCAATCATAATTCTTTCTTTAGCTAACTGACGATTGAACTTTTTTTCCTCATTATTTAATTTTTTATTTTTCTTTTTTTTGAAAGGAATGAGACTATTAAAATGAATTTTTTTCAGTCCCTGATATCCTTTATCTGCCAAACATTCAATTTCTTTGTTTATGCCTATTTGACTATTTTTTCAGATTTGCAAATCATGAACTCTTCCCTTGTCATGTGCTGTACAGATTATTTGTCTGGTTTTTACGTCAGCCAGAACTTGAGATTTTAATGTATGGTATCCTTGCTTACCACTGTAGTAAGATTTTTGTTTTTTTTGGTCTTTCTATCTCATGCTCTGCTACGTCTACTACCACTATTTAAATTTCGCTTTTGTTTGTTGAACTGCTTTTTTGCCTGATCAATTAAATAACCCAGATTTAGCTAGTATATCTTCTACTTTTCTAATTATTCGTAAAGCAGTTGTCTCATTTATTCCCCAATTAATTCCTATATGAAAATAAGTACAATATTCCCAAGGACACGGATTCTGAGGTTTAGACTTTTGCAGGAGGTCTAATCTTAAGCTGATTGGCAGTTATGGTTGGACTTGGCTGACTCGACTCAAGTGGAATCGGCTAGTTAATCGCGACCGCACTGGCAATTCCCGCGCGAGCGCGCAACCACATCGGTTTAGCCATCCGTGCTTTTTTACGTCTAGAAAATTATTGGTTCAACACGGGCATTAGTTGGTACGAAGCCAAAATCAGCATTGTCCGAGAGGCAGTGCGTTCCTATCTGACCTCTCCTTAATTAACTCTCTCGCCAACTGCGTAACTCCTGACCTTAAAAGATGTCCGTAATTGGTTTACTCATTGCTGCTACTGTACTTAAATAGTCTGCATACCGCTGTATATGTTCATAATCTAGGGTAAAATCAGCGATGATTAATAATCAATCTGGCTCGATCCAATTTACATCTAAACGTTTAAAATCTCGATCGAAAGAAGCAACAGAATCATTTTCTCTACGAGCGATTTCTGCAAGATAAGCATCAACAAAATCAACATTTACCGCCGCCATGCGATCGAGTGCTGCAATTATCTGCTCGGCAGATTCCAGGATAACACCTTCTGTCGTTAGCAAAGCAATCAAAACATCCGCAACTTGCTCTCGGGAATAACCATAAAAAGAAATGAGTACCCAAATAACTTCAGCAACAACAATAGAAGACACCTTTAGGATAACTTCACCCTGTTCTGCTCGCTCTACAAAACTAGCAACTCGAGCAGCCATCTCTGGTGGATCGTTCGTAATTAACCTTAATAAAATATTGGCATCTACCCAATAGGCACTCATGCATGATTATGACTCAGAGATCTTTCTTGCTAAGGATTCAGCTACCACCTTGCGGATAGCTGCTTTACCCGGATAAGGCTTAGTAGCGGGTAAAGTCCCCCGGAATTCACTTAATCGCCTTTTCTTGACAGGACGCAATCGGATTTCGCGATCGGTAACAATCAACAGCAACTCGTCTCCCTCACGAAGTCCCAGACGATGACGGATCTCAGAGGGAATGGTGATTTGCCAATCTTTAGTGAGCTGCGTTTTCATACCTCAGCTATTCCCAAGCATCACATAATCTTAAGCTTATTCTAGAGGATTTTAGTTTCTAATGTGCGAATCGCTTGCTTGACGACGGGCACGAGGCTATGAAGATTTTTTTCTGCGAGCGTTTCTCTAGACTCAAGGCGATCGCGCCAATTAGAAAGAACAGTTAGCCCAGCATGACTACTTGAGCGAATTTCTCCCCGCCGAGGCTTCTTTTAGCACGACGCACTCTTGAGTGAGTTCGGGGAGATCGAAGTTTTGGCGACAGCGATTTAATAGTGGTAAATATTCACTTCCTAGCTTATTCCATTTGTTCTAAGGTGTTGCGCACCTCTACCAGATGGTTGTTAAACACCTCCAAGGCTGCATCCAAAACTTTAAAGAGTGCTGGACTTTCACGGAATAAAAAATGTAGTTCCCTTGCTTGCGACTTGTGACTCAGTTGCGACTCCGCAGCACTGCCAACTGCTGAGAGACTGAGGAAGGCTCGACATCAAGCCAATCGGCAATATCTAAGAGTTGAAGGTGAAAACCGACCAAGACACAGTTATTTTTGGACAGGATTATACGGGTATACTTGACCGCATCGTAGGGCAGGGGATTGTCCTCGTCCCGTTTAAATCCCCGCGTGGCCGGGTCAAACTCCAGCATTCGGTGTAAGGTTTTGGCTTCCAACCCCGTCACTTCACCCATCCTCTGGGCTGCGCGTCCGGTGGGAGCAGCCAAGCCAATCTTTTTGCCCATTGCTTTCCATAAGGCGACGATAGTGCGGGTACAGAAAGTCTTGCCCGTCCCCGGTCCTCCCGTCAGCACCATCACCCGCGAACTGGCCGCCATCTCTACCGCTTGCTGCTGTTGGGGAGAAAGGGCAATCCCTCGACTTTGGGTAAACCGCTCAATCCAAATCCTGACGCGGGGCAAATCGGCTTCTGTGGAACGGGCGAGTTGCTGTCGGAGTAGTTGGGCGAGGTTTCTTTCGGTGGTGAAGAAGGCGGGTTTGTAGCATAGAGGCATCCCGCCTTCTCCTTTGTCTATCATTAATTCTTGCTGCTGTCCCATCTCCTCGATAATGGTAAAGACCGGCTCTACCTCCGCTTCGTGTCCGTCAGTGGTCAGCAGTTCTACCGCGAGTTTTATCAATTCGGGTTGAGGCAGGAAGCAGTGACCGTCTTCTGCAGCTTGACTCAAGACGTGCAGCAATGCCGACTTGTAGCGGTACTTCGACCAGGGAGAAACCCCGACGTTGCGGGCAATTCTATCTGCCGTCAGGAAGCCAATGCCATAGATATCGTCCGCTAGTTGATAGGGGTTGTCGGTGACGGTAGAGATCGCTCCTGCGCCATACTGCTTGAAGATCTTGACGGCGTAGATAGTGGAAACGCCATGCCCCTGCAAGAAGACCATCACTTCTTTAATCGCTTTCTGCTCTGCCCAGGCTTTTTGAATCATCCTCACCCGTTTCTTGCCGATCCTGGGGACTTCAATTAGCCGCTCCACCTGACTTTCAATAACCTCCAGCGTCTCCAGCCCAAAGTGAGCGACAATGCGTCTGGCAGTAACCGGGCCGACTCCCTTAATCAAGCCACTGCCGAGATATTTCTTAATGCCTGTCAGAGTGGCGGGTTTAGTTTCGGTGTACTGCTGCACCTCGAACTGTTGCCCGTATTGGGGATGGCTCTTCCAAACACCCTTGAGTTGAAGAGCCTGTCCGGCTTGGATGTTGGCAAAGTTGCCTACCACCGTTACCAGTTCTCGGACTCTGGGGGCTTGAATTCGAGCAACGGTATAGCCAGATTCGGAGGAGTGGTAGGTGATGCGCTCGACTACACCGGTGAGCGATTCGGTAGTTGGGTAGCGGTAGGGTACGGGAGAGTCTTGGGCTGAGGGAGACATCACAGAAAGCAGGCACTAGGCAATTAAACTCATATCAAATCCTGTTGAATACAGCATGGTTGAATGAATCCGTCAGTTAATTTAGTAGAAAACCTTGTAGTAACAAGACTGTTCACTTCTGACTTCCTGTACTAGTACTCAACCCCCAAACGAACTACATCGAGGAAATCTTTAACTTTAAAAGTATAAGGTCTTGCTTTTTGTTCGAGAAACCATTGACTTCAAAGTGAATAGGCAACAAAGCTCAAATGAAAACGTTTAGAAGTTTGTAAATCTGCAAAGTGTTTGGAAGGATCTGCTAGTCCAGATGCTTTAAATAACCAACTGGTAGAATTAATAATATTTAAAATATTAGCTGCTGCTTCATCGGGTGAAAGTAAACCTTTTTCCACTTTCTCCATCTGGGCGATCGCTTTTTGTATGTAGTTGTCACCCCATTCCAAAGTAGGCGTTGCACAAGGAATAGATGATTGATTAACAAACAGGCAGAGACCAGTGTTTGAGGTAATAGGTTAGAAGTCGAATTGAAGCTTCGAGCCTCTCAACTGATTTTGAATAACAGAAGGTTTTACGGTGCAAACGAGCCAAGTAATGACGTAAACGAGAATTTTCCCCCTCTACTCTAGTCATTGCTGTGTTACTAACTAAATGAGCGCAATCATCAATGAAACAGGGATACACGGGATAGCCATCCGTAATATATAGAAAGCAACACCAGCCTCGCACAACCCACCATAAATTACGAAAAGTCTCTTGAGAGCGATCTCCAACTACCCATTTTAAGATTCCTGCTTGATGTGAATCTACTGCTGTCCAAATCCAAATCTTGTTTTTTTTGAACCCACAAACGTTTGTAATTCATCAACCTGACAGGTTTCTGGGATGACATAATTTTCTTCTGTTATTTTTGTGCAACGCCCCAAAGTACGAGGATCGATGTCGTTTATGTAATCAATTCCAGTAAATCGCGACCAATCCTTTTCTTTTTTTCCTCGATAGTGTCTAAAGCTAAACCAAAAATTCTTGTACATGTAATTTTGGCAACGCTAACCATATGTTGTAGTATCCAAATGCGAAGCCAAGCATTTAGTAAGTTGAAATTCTTGAAAGAAGCATAGGTATAGTTGGCTATTTTATCGTTGTAGTCAAAGACTTCTTGTTGCAGTTTTGCTAAAGGCGCAAGCTTTTTGCTGGAAAAATCTTGATCGGCGATCGCTGACAAAATTGTAGCTGCAAGCGGACTGATAACGGTAAAGGTTTGTATTAATCCCACCGAAAAAATAGCATCGATAAACCCCGCAGCATGAGGAAGCATTTGACCAACTCCCACGCATAGAATGCGATGGGATTCAAGGCTCAAACAGAGATTGCAACCTGTGGCTGACTAACATCTCCTAACCTCAGCGGTAATTTTCTAAAAGCTGTCGTCTTTTTTCCGATCTAGCAATATTGTTTTTCTCGGTCTTCAAAACTTTCAATTCAGCACTAATTCCAGCGATCGCTCTTTCTTGAGAAAAATTATTTGTTCTTAAGCGATGAATTTTTTCTTGTTCTGGCGTACCATTTAGTGGTAATGTATGAGGTCAACCGATCGCTACCTCACCCCAACGCATCACCATCGCCCCAGCAGTCGCCCCTGCATCGTTGGTATAAACTAGAATTAAGTCGTTGTCATGTATGCAATCGCTAGCAACTGCATGATAGAGATTGGCAATGGGAAAAACCGAGCCAATATTGGCATAACGAGGGTAAAGATTAATCGTGCGATCAGGGTCGATGTTTAAGGCTCCAGCACAGACACTAGCATACCAAGACGTAGGAGTATTAAAAACAAAAATCTTTTCTGTTCTGCGCTGCCAAATTCAGATGCTACATCTAAATCTTTGTTGGCAACATCTGCCAGTCCTAAATAATTAGGAGGCAAAAAATCAATCACCTCGATCGCAGACATGATTTTTTGTGCAGCTTCATTGGCAGATAGCTGACTCTGTTGAAATTTTTCCACTATTGCTGTGGCTTCAGAGAAAAAGCGATCGCCTAATCCTTCAAAGCTGGGAGTTAAATAATCTAGATTTTTTTCAAAATCTAATGTTGATAACTCTTTTGCTTTTCCTGCATTAATTTTGAGGGATTTTTGGACTCCAGCTTTCCATTGACGCATAGAACTCCCAAGTATCCAAATGCGTCTCCAAGCATCCCAAAGATTGTAGTCAGAAAAAGCAATATAAGAACAATTGACAAGATTGTCATTATAGTCAAACAGCTTTTGCTGTAGATTTTCTAGGTCGGCAAAATGTTCTTTTGTATAATTGTTACTACCAATAGCTTTCATAATTCTGGCAGCGAGAGGAACGATAATCGTGCAAGTATTAACCAAGCCAAAAGAGTAGAGAGCATCAACAAATCCTGCTGCATGAGGAAGCAAGAAAAATCTCTCTCCCCTACAGGAAGAAGATGAATATTGAAGCCTTCCTGTCGATACCCAATTGCGAATCGGTTTGGCATCCTCAAACTGAATGGCGATATCGGGAAATTTGGTTAAAAAGTTCTGAAATTCTTTCTCGGCAGATAGATTGGTTTTAGGAAAGCGGCGCGAATCAAAATTGACTCCTACACTACAAATAGGATTAGTTGATCGCTGGTGATTGTTAAAAGGAATAACCCACATCCACCCTCCATCAAAAACGTGATGAAGAGTTCCTTGATACCAAAAGATTTCATCCTGATTTTTTTGGCTTGATCGCACGCAGTCATCGTACCTTTTAACGTTCACTATGTGGGTGAAAATACTTCTAGAATTAGTTTTAAATCTCGTTGGCTGTTGACGAGATATTTTCGCAGATATTTTCAAAAGAACTCAAATGCTCGATTTCTGGAACAGAATATTGATAAGAGAGAATTTTCATCATCAGATCGGTATCGGGAGTCATGGCTTCTCCGATCGCAAATCGAGGATGAACTCCCTTGTCCAGCATCAAAACGCGAAGGTTATGTTTGGCTAAAATAGTTGCCAAGATCGATCCTGCTAATCCCGACCCCAAAATAACGACATCAAAATGTTTGCTGTTGTGGAAATTCATGGTTTTATTATTAGACCTCTTGCATGAATCAGGCGATCGCGAAATTTAATCCACAATTATATAAACCCGCAATCAGGTTGAAGCGTAATCCGAATCGACGGCGACGATTGCGATATGGCTGCGCCAGAATCCGAAAAATTTTGAGGCTACGAATGACGTGTTCAATATAAATTCTCTGCTTTGCTAATTCCCGATTGTCTTCTTTTTCTATCGAAGATAATAGTTGCTTCTTCTTCTTTTTAATTGGAGTATGGCTGGCTGTATGAATCTTCTTGATTCCCTGATATCCTTGATCTGCTAAGATTTCAATCTGTTTTAATGGTTTTACTTTACTTCGTTTGAACAACTGAAAATCATGTTCAGTACCTGTTCCATGAGCCGTACAAATAACTTTAAGACTTTCGACTTCAATGACTACTTGAGACTTTAAAGTGTGCCTTTTCTTTTTTCCACTGTAGTAACCTCGCTGTTTTTTTTTGGTCTTTCGATAGGACTTTCTCCGACATCAACAATCACCACTGACCATTCTGTTTCAGCCTTTAAGAGTGCCTTTTTTCCTGGCAGACTAAATTTTCCTGATTTAATCAACTTATCTTCCACTCGATGAACTATTCTACATACCGTCGATTCATGAACTCCCCATGATTGCCCTATATGAAAATAAGTACGGTACTCCCGCCAGTATTCGAGAGTAATCAGCAATTGGTCTTCAATCCCTAATTTTGGCTGTCCCCCTCGCTGCTTCGAGCTTGCCAGTTCTTGTCTTAAAATTACCACCATTTCATCAAACAGTTGTGGCTTTACTCCACACAAACGTTTGAATTCACTCTCTTGTAAATTTTTAACTTGTTCGTAGGTCATTAGTCTCCTAACTTTCTAACCTACTCTTCTCATTTTTTATCTATTCATGCAAGAGGTCTATTAATAAGTTCTCAAGTCACTTTAAACTTTCTGACTTTGTACCAAGAGCGATCGCGCTAGCTACGGCATAAGATGAAGTATGGCTAATGCTCAATAGCCATTTTTTAATCTCAAATTGCTTGGCTATCTTTTGGACATGACCATCGAGTACTACTAACGGTTCGCCTGTTGGCAATCTCTGAATCTCAATATCTAACCAAGAATTTTCTTGATTTTTTTCTCGACCAATAGCTTTAATTACTGCTTCTTTAGCAGCAAAACGACCTGCCAAGAATTGGCTGCGACGTACGCCAGAAAATGAATTACTGCGTTCGTCAACTGTGAAACAATATTGCTCGAAAGGCTTGCCTAATTTTTTGCTCAGTATTAGAAATCGACTGATTTCTATGAGGTGAATTCCGTGACCGACAACCCCGAAATCCTCTAAATTTAAACTAGATAAGCTTTGAGATATTTTATGCTCAATCTCTAAAATCATAGAAAGGAAGGGAGAAGGGATAATAAAACTTCTCAATGCTGAATTACGTGAGTTCGGAGTTCAGAGTTCGGAGAGACGCTACGCGTAGAGAACCGGAGTTAGGGAAAATTCATTGAACAACTAACGAAGGAATAAGGTTTCTAACCTTCCTCTCCTTGATAATTCTCTCAGGTTTTGTGTTTCGTCGAACTCACGTTGAATTGCTTAAAGCATATTCAAGATTGCAATACCAAATTAGTCAACATAGTCTTCATCTTATTGACTGACTCGGTATACTCATTTTGAGGAACGGATTCGGCGACAATGCCTGCACCTGCATTTAAGTACACTCGATCGCCGTATTGATAAACCGAACGAATCGCGATCGCTAAATCTGCTTTGCCACGACTGTCTACCCAACCAATACCACCAGCATAAAGACCCCTTGGTTCTTGTTCTAAGCGATCGATCCATTCCAAGGCTTTGTCTTTGTTAATACCAGAAACAGTAATACCTGGAAACAGAACCTTTAAAGCATCCCAAAGTGTCTTACTTGGTTTTAGTTGACCGCCAACTTTAGATGATAGGTGTTGTACGCAACGATACTTTTTAACCTCCATAAAGTTAAAAATCTGAATTGTTTCTGGCAGACAAACAGAGGCTATTTCATTTTGCGCTAGCCAGACAGAGAGAGAATGTTCTTTAACTTCCTTGGCATCGGTAAATAACTGGTTGTTAAGCTTAATATCTTCTTCAATGCTGATACCACGCGGTCGAGTTCCTGCTAAAGGATTGGTCGTGACAAAGCCGTCTTCGTTTACCTCCATTAAGGTTTCGGGACTAAAACCCACTGCTTGCACGTCTGTAAAATCTAAACAATAAGAACGCGCTGAATTATTGACTTTAGTTCCGATCGCATAAGTCCCCAAAACATTTAACTTACCGCCAATTGCACGGGAGCGAGAAATAATGGCTTTATGCAAACCAGCCTTTTGAATTGCTTCAATAATATTGCTGACAGAATTTTGATAACTGTCGCGATCGCTCTCATCAATTGTTAAAGATGCTGGTTGGTAATCGGGTAGCTGAGTGTCAATAAACAGTTGCCTTCTAACTTGCTCTAACGACTTGGTAGTTTTAATTCGCACTCCTTCTTTAGTAAAGTGCAACTCGGTTTCAGGAATCAAAAAGTGACACAGTGGTTGCGCGATCGCCTTCGAGTAAGAAGAATAATAGCGAGCTAGATCGAAAGCAACATAACCGTATGCGGTCCAATCTTCAATCGACAGAGAATTTAACAATTTTTCTACTTGTTTGAGAGGATCGCTAATAGGTTCGGAGGAAGATTTTTCTGTTCCTTCCAACAAAACTCGCTCCTGAGTAACCAAAACCTTTGCCAGTTCACCCCCAGCAAGGCGAACTTCCTTTTTTCCTTCGTACATCACATATTTAGTAAAAATGCCAGCTTGAAGGAGATTGTTTAAAACAACGAGCGGCTCTTTTTTGCCAGGAACAAAAGTTTCATAATATTTAATTGCGGTTTTAAACTCTAATACCATTAATTCCTTCCTTGTTGATAATTTCGCAGTTGTTAATGGTTCATTTAGATTTATTTCTTCAATTAGACACGGCTAATTGGAGATTAGGCTGCTTTTTCCTCAATAATTGACGGTGAATTTTTCCTGTGGAAGTACGGGGTAAACTATCCAAAAAGTAAAATTGTTTGGGAGCCTTGAAATGAGGTAATTGTTGTTTGACAAACTGATAAATACTTTTTTCCAACTCAAGAGAAGGTTGTTGCGATCTAAGACTTATATAAGCGACTATCTCTGTTAATTGTTCGCCACCGCTAGATTCTGGCACTACTGCAACTTCACGAACTTGGGGATGCTGATGCAAGACTTCTTCTATTTCCAAAGGCGAGATCCATTGACCGTTAACTTTAAATAAATCATCCGCTCGTCCCATAAACCAGAAAAAACCTTCGCGATCGCGTCTGTATCGATCTCCAGTCCTCATTGTGCTGCCATAAATAGCTTTGCGGGTTTGTTGCAGTCGATTCCAGTACCCCAACATTAAGCTTTCTCCCCTTACCTGCAACTCGCCAATTTCTCCAATCGGACAAGGAAGACCATTTTCATCTACGATTTGTACGTTATAACCAGGAACGGGACGACCAGAACTTCCTGGTTTTGACTTTCCTAATTGATTAGAGAGAAAAATATGTAGAAATTCGGTAGTGCCAATCCCTTCACAAATCTCTAAATGATAAATATCTAACCATTTCTGCCAAATACTTTTCGGTAATTGTTCGGCTGCCGATACGCACAGACGCAGCGACGATGAATCAAAACTGGAAATTTCTTCTAGCTCTAAAATACTGGCATAGACACTAGGTATCCCAAAAAAAACTGTAGGTCTATATCGCTGAATGTCATCAATAATATCAAAGGTATTATTAGCACTAGATAGTACCGAAGCAGCACCTACTGCCATCGGTAAATATAAACTATTTCCCAAACCATAGGCAAAAGCCATGTTGGCAACCGAATAGGTAATATCGTCTTTATTTAAACCAATCGCTTGACCGTATTGCTTTGCACAGACTGCAATACTCTGATGTGCGTGAACTACTCCTTTCGGTCGTCCCGTACTACCAGAAGTATAAAGCCAAAAAGCCGCTTCATCACGAGAGGTTTCTGCACAAATTGCTAACTCTTCTCGTTCTTCTAACAAAGATAAAAATGGCTTTTCTCCATCGACAAGCAAGAAATGACGTAGGTAGTTCGATGAGATAGGAGTTAATTTTTCTTGCCAAGCTTGATTGGTTAATAAGACTTTACTGCGAGAATCTTTAAGAATATAATCGATATCGTCGACAGAACAAGCAGGATTGATGGGGACTGGCACGGCACCCAGCCAAATTGCACCTAAAAAAGCAAACACTACTTCAGCTCGATCCGAAAGTAAAATAGCGAGCCGATTTTCTTGCTCTAGTCCTAACTCCGATAATAATCTAGCAGTGCGTTTGACTAGACTACTTAACTGAGCGTAAGTATAGGTCTTGTTGCGGTCATAAAAAGCTACTTTACTACTATTGCCTTGATTTAAATTATTTTCAATTAAATAGACTGCAATGTTAAAGACATCAGGCAACTTTTCACAGATACTACTCATTTAAACTTTCCCTTAAGTTTAATCTTCAAATAGCTATAACGTGAGCCAATACGTGACAATCCAAGTCCCACCAGTTAACTAGCCACTGTCTTATCCCAAGATTTTTGGCTTTAATTTCTGCTTTTCCGTGTAAAAAAACTTTTGGTCGTTCATTAGTTAGATCTACTTCAATTTCATTCCAATCAATACCGACTAAGCCAGTGGTTAAAGCTTTACCGACAGCTTCTTTAATACCAAAAGATAATGCATAGGCGCGATTAGAATTATTAGCCGAGCGACAATAATTTAATTCGCTGCAAGTAAATAAAAGAGTTAAAGTTTCAAAATTATAGTGATCGATTAACTTAGCAATTCTATGTACAGAGATGAGATCGACACCAATTCCTTTAATGTCAGTTTTTTTGGTAAAGCTTTTAAATATCGGTTTCATACCATTTTTTTTCCTAAGCGTTTAGGGTGACATTTAACTTATTTCTCCAACTTTTTTAGACATAGCTGACTCGATTAAAGAACATACTTCAGCTAAAGTTTTGTCTTGGCGAGTTTCTAACTTGACCTTAATTCCCAACTTGCGCTTTAATGCTAGAGAAATTTCAACTATTTCAGTAGAATCTAGCTGTAAGTCTTGATAGAGCAAAGAATTTGGTTGAATAAATTCTGGTGAAATACCTAGCTCCCTAAGTATTTCTTTAAGAGTATTCATCGATTTGACAATATTCATCTTCTTTTTCTCAGCACTTAGTTCCCCGTAGAGTCTATTAGCTTAATAGAAAAGAATTAACTAGCAAAATACTTCATCAACATACATTGCCAGCCACAGGTATATACCACTGACAATTAAAGAGTTAATTAATTGGTATAATTAATAACACTAACTACTCCTTTAAATATCCCAGAAATTTATTGAGAGTAATTTTCAAGTAGTTCATGATCTGAGACTAACATGATTTTTGAAAAAGGGAAAAGAATATTGATAATAAAAACTTAATAAAACAATAGTTCAAATAACTTTATTTAATTTCTAATATGCCTAGTTCTTATTTAATCTTGCTTTCGGAGAGTATGGATTTTAAAAAGTTTAAATTGCTTTAATAAGAGTTACATTAAATGTAACTAAAAATACGATAATAATTATCATTATTTGATAATCAGAGTTAAACTAACCTGAGTTCGGGATAAGGAAAGGACAGGTAGTAAGCTGAAAATAACGACTTTTTTCAGTAATCCTGTCCTATGTCTAGTTTAGAAGCTTTTTTTTTGTAATGTAGATGATTTTTTCGCTGGTTTTGAGCCTCAATGGCGAACAAAATTGTTAAATCATGGAGGAATCAAACGAAGAAAGAAGCCAAAAGTCTTTGCTTGAGCAAGATGATGACGATTTTAATTGCTTTTCATCAGAACCACTCCCGAAATTTCAAGCATTTTTATTTGAATCAGGTAAAGAAATACTGGTACTCGGCTGTCTTGGTGCGCTACCCAGAGTGCCTGTCGGCGACGCGGGAGACCTAACGGTAGTCGCTTCGCGGACGCACCGCTTTTCCAGGACTTCCAAGTTATCAGCGATTTAATGTTAATCTCACTCCTGGCAATGTTGACGACCGCCGTCCTGTGCTTATGCTACTTCAAGGTCTTTTCGGTAAGATATTTGCCGACCGAGGTTATGTTTCTCAACAACTTGCTACTCAACTTCTCGAAGAATTGGAAATTCAATTCTTTGCCAAACCTCATCGTAATATGAAAAACAAAATGATGCGTCTTCATGACAAGCTTTTTGTCGAGAAAACGCTCAATTATAGAGACAGTTTCTGAGGAAATGCTTCGCTTATCCATCAAACTTTTACTTCACTATCTTCATCACCGAAATGTTCCTGTTTAAATCATTCCGCTTAAATGTAACGCCCAAATCAGCAACGCCCGAAGCAAACCAAACTCTAGCAGCAACCGAGGGCAATATTTTCATTTAGGGTTTTCCTTGTAATAAAAGTTAATGCTCTACTTATTGAAAATATTTAGTATTAGCGTACAATAAACTACTGTAGAAGAACGAATCGAGCTTAATGGAATAATTGAGGAGAGCTAAAAAGGTTCGCTAAGACAAGCTTTTTATCTTGCTTATGCAACAAATTAGTTCTCCCGCTAAGAATATTCCCTTGACTAAGGCTTTAAATGCTAATAATAAATTGCATTTCTGAACAAGACCAACAGTTTGAAACTAGACAGAGATTGCTAGGGAGCTTCAGCAAGGACTAGTACTAGTAGGAGAATTCCAGTGAACTCAAAATATCTTAATACTCTTCCGGCATCTTTAGAAGATTCACGGAGCAGTGAAGTTAAAGCTCGAGAGTCTGAATCGATAAAAGATGGGTTCTCTAACGCTCGGTCAGCCGTACCTCCCGAGCCCGAAACTCGGAACTTTGATTACGCAGCTCTCTCCCTTGAGACTCGGGTCTTTGTTCAGCAAAGTACTCGCGAGCTTAAAGATTTGATGCGCCAAACTGCCCAAGGCATTATTGAAATTGGGCAAAAGCTGATCGCAGTTAAAGCTAAGCTGGGGCACGGACAATTCCAGGCATGGTTGCAATCTGAGTTCAGCTGGAGCGAGTGGACAGCACGCAAATACATGCAGGTGAGTCGCGTTTTCAAAACGGTGAATTTCACCGATTTGTCCATTGCCTCCTCGGCCCTCTATCTTTTAGCTTCTGCCAAGACGCCTGAAGAAGCTCGACAAGAAGTCCTCGAGCGAGCGAGTAATGGGGAGGCGATCGGCTATGCAGTCGCGAAATCTATCGTCAACCAGCACAAGCAAGAAACTGCAGCGAATGCCCCCATTTCGACTACTAATCAGGTGTCAGAGAGTAGCCATAAAGCAGATCCAGAGGATTCTATCGAGCCAACTACTGTGCCGGCACAACTCGTCCAGTCTCCCGAGTCCTCATTAAAAATTGAGCAGTTTGAGTGCCTCGGGCGCGGGAATTCATTTCCCGACGGACTTCAGGAGCGCGCGCCCGACTTGTCGGGCAGTTCAATAAATTCGCGCCCCAGTCCTCCGCAAGAGAGGCAGTGTTTTCACGAGCAATCCTTAGAGAGAAAGGAACCGGAAGAGCAGCCATTGCCAAAAGCGTCGGCACCAATCCCTCGAGAAACCATCAATGAGCGCGTTCGTGTCATTTGGCTCGAACGAGAAAGAACGAGGTCTATACAAGAGGACGTTCAAACGTTTGAAATTACTTCGCCGAGTATTCGACTGGCGGTAGAAGCAAATCCTGGTGCTATGGTTACTCTGTTCGAACAAATGCAAAGTTATCCATCCTTTGCTGAAGAAGTTTTTCGACGGGCTAAGTCGATGGCTGAAAATACCACGCTATAGCAATCGGAAGTACAGCTATCGAGCGAGGGTCTCTGTTTTCAGGATCCTGGAAATATTTTTGAGTGTCGCTGAATCAGGATATGAAAAGTAGATTAATTACCGTAGCGGTCTGCTTTTTGTAAGTTCGCGCGAAGCTAAAAGTTAATAGCTACGAACCTTATTACTCTCGGTTTCATACTTTAAAAGCAACGCCTATTTCTAAAGCTGTTGCCTTCGATCTGGAATGAGAGGTAAAAGTCGTCCAATGCCGAGTAATCGAAGTAGGTAAGAATAAGTTTATTACTCGGTCATAAGTAAGGGTTGGCGAATGTCGGACTTGACCGAATGTTTTGTTACGAGCGATTCGGATAAGTATTAGTCATACTTCCCTCTACGCCGCAGCTAGTGTAATTGCTCTTAGCTAAATCATTTATCAAGGAGCAGTGAAATAACTGATAACTGAAACATGATTAATCTTCCCGTAGGTATTAGTGCATTGGCCGTCAGTTTTCCCAGCATTATCCGTACTAATGATTATTGGCAACAAAAATTTCCGGAATTGGTAGCTCAAACTCAGCCAACAAGAACGAGGCTACCCAGGAACATTACCTTCACATCTGACCACCAAGACTTAGACATCTGGTCACAAGAAGTAGCACCCTATTTATCAGATCCTTTTCGGGGGAATGTTGAACGGCGAGTACTAGCATCGGAGGAGTCATCCTTTACTCTGGAAGGTCGTGCAGCGAGGGATGTTCTCAGTGCGGCTAAATTCTCTCCTGAGCAAGTAGAGTTAATGATGGTCGCTTCCCTATTCCCTGAGCAAATTGGGCCAGGTCATGCTGTCTGCCTTGCTCGTCAATTAGAACTAAACTGTCCCGCCTGGAACCTCGAATCAACTTGTTCTAGTGCTTTGGTAGCACTACAGAACGCCTGTGCTTTGGTGCGTACAGGAGAGTACCGTAATGTTCTGGTCGTTGTTTCTCAGATTGGATCTAACTCGGTAGATGAGCAAGATACCTTATCTTGGTCGATGGGGGACGGTGCAGGAGCCTTTCTGGTTAGCTCCCTTAAATCTAATCAGGGTATCTTGGCTAGTAAGATAGTTCATACTGCGGCTACCTGTGGAGCCTACCTCCACAAACTAGTTACAGATGAGCAAGATAAACCTCGTCTGCGTACTAGAACAGGTGAGAATGCTAGTACCTTGGCCGAAACAGCAGTGGAATTTGTCCGTAACTGTTGTGAGGGGGCTATGGCTAAAGCTGGCGTGACTCTCGAACAAATTAACTTTTTTGCTTTCAATACTCCCACACCCTGGTATGCTAATGTTTGTAGGCGAGCATTGGGTATTGCTCCTGAGCGCACCATTAACCTTTATCCTCGCTATGCCAACATCGGGCCAGTACTGCCTCTAGCTAATCTCTACCATGCAGCAATTGCAGACAAAATTCACGAAAATGATTTAGTTCTTGTCTACACCAACGGTGCAACGGCCACAGCGGCAGCGACTGTAATGCGCTGGGGAGAAGTTCCCCTTGGACCAGAACCTGCCCCTCCAATTAGTATTACTGAGGGGGAAGAGGAAATTACCATCAGCTCAGAAGAAGTCCTGACTACGGAAATCATCTTTTTTACCAGAGAAGAACTTCTAACTACGGCACTAGAAGAATGGCAACAAAAGCTAGAAAATTATCTGCTGAAATGGCTAGCTATTTCACTACAACAACCTTTAACTAATCTGCATTCTCAACAGTCGCTTGCTCCCCTACTTGACTCCCTCATGGCTTTTGAGTTGAAGAGAAGGATTGAAACTGATTTACAAATACAAGTACCGATAGAAAAATTATTTGCTGATAGTAATATATCTCAGCTAGCTGAACTATTAATTAATCAATTAACTTTAGAAAATTTAATTAACTCAGAAACAGATACTGCTGAAAACAAGCAAGCAAAGACACGAGAAAAATTTAGTTTGTAATTATAAAAACTATTATTTCCGAGAACAACAATTTGCGAATATTCTCTCAAGCTATGAATTTGCACTCCCTTTTAACCAATCTTGCCAACCAAGGCGTAAAACTATCCACCCAAGGAAATTCCCTAGAAGTTGATGCCCCCCAAGGAGTAATAACGGAAGAACTACATAACTCCCTGCTTCTTTACAAAGCAGAAATCCTCAAACTACTACAAAATACTAAATCTACCTCTCTACCAGCAGTTGTACCAGCACCAGAATCTCGCTACGAGCCTTTCCCTCTAACAGACATGCAGCATGCTTTCTGGGTAGGTCGCAGTGGTATTTTAGAGTTAGGAAACGTATCAAACCATGGTTATTACGAAATTGAAGGAAATGATTTAAACCCAGAAAGATTAAACCAGGCACTGCAAAAACTAATTAAGCGTCATGATATGCTGCGGGCTGTAGTATTAGCAGACGGTCAGCAGCAAGTTTTGGAGCAAGTACCTGCTTATCAAATGCAGGTTTTAGACTTAAGAGAAAAAGACCAAGAAACCACTAAAAAAGAGTTAACAGCAATTCGCGATCGCCTCTCCCATCAAGTCTTACCCTCTAACAAATGGCCTCTATTTGATTTTCGTCTAACACTCCTAGAAAAAGGGCGTGCCAGACTACATATTAGCTACGATTTACAAGTATTTGATGCTTGGAGTTTGTTCCGTCTGTTTGATGAGTGGTTCCAACTTTACCAAAATCCTCAACTGGAATTGAAACCATTAGAAATTACTTTTCGGGATTACGTTTTAACAGAACAAGCTTGGCAAAATACAGAACAGTATAAGCGATCGCAAGAGTATTGGTTTAACCGTTTAGATAGTTTACCTCCAGCCCCTGATTTACCCCTAGCAAAGAGTCCCAAGCAACTCAAACAGCATCGCTGCCAGCGTTATGAGGGAAGATTAGATCAAAATAACTGGCAAAAGTTGAAAGAGAAAGCTGCTCAAATTGGTTTAACCCCCTCCGGAGTTTTGTTGGCTGCTTTTGCCGAAATAATCACATTTTGGAGCAAAGAACCCCAATTTATCAATAGACTTCTTGCAAAAGTCGGTCAGGAAGATTCAGTTTGAGGAAGATGAAGCTCATAATTGTAGAGAGCAGCAATCAGATTAAACCTTAAACTAAATCTTTTTCGACGATTTCTATAATACCAATTCTCAAAAGTAGCTAGAGAGATAAAGCATCTAAAATATATTGCCAACCCGTCAAAGAATGAATAACATCCTCTGATAAGGAGTTAAGAATATTAGCAACTTTATATTTGACATCATC